>CBDUQU010000156.1:0-6382 GCA_965369445.1 uncultured bacterium
GCGGTAAGAATCCTGCCCTTATCTTCCACCAGTCTGCCCACCAGAGAGAGCTTGTCTCCGGTTTTGACCATCTTTCTGAACTTCACCCTTATCTCGCTGGTCACGCTGTAGATCCCCAGGGCCAGAATCGCTCTTATCATCACTTCGTCTAAAAGCGCAGAGAGTATGCCCCCATGCAAGACGTCCTTATATCCCTCAAAGTCACGTCCGGCAGTATACTCAGCCACCACCTCATCGCCCTTAACGTAAAAGGGCACACTCAGGCCGATGGGGTTTTTGTCTCCACAGACGAAACAACCAGGATATCTTTTCATTGGTTTCATTTTTTCACCCGCTAAAAAGAAAAGGTGGTGGGTTCATTCCCCACCACCTTGAGATCATTCCGATGGTATGGCAAGTTTTAAGATCAATGTCTTTCGTTATTTCCCCTCAGGCATCGGCAAAACTTCCGGTTTCTCCTTGATGGCCGAGACCGCATCGGTGCCGTATTCAAGAAGTTCCATGGTCGTTGTCGCGGAGGCGCTCTTCACCACACCGAAAAGTGGTATCTTGACGTTAGTCCACACCTCTGTTGTGGTTTTGTCTTCGGAGGTGTACTGCATATGAGCACATTCTAAGGTCGCGTCCTTGACTTTCACCTTCACCGTACCCAGATTTTTCATCTTGGGCTTGGGGGCCTCAGCCGTGTCTGCCGGGGCCACGTTTATCATGGCCAGGATTTCCGGCGGAAGCTCGGTGGCCGTCTCCTTGCCCGATTTCATGATCATCCGCTGGATGGTCCCGATATCCTGGGGATTGCCGGATATGAGCATCTTGACTATTACCACCTCCCCGGTCTTGGGATTGGTCTCCGCCACCTCGTACCAGTACAAGTCTTCTCCCTTGGGCGTGTACGTTGGGACAAGCTTACCATCCTTAACAGTCGGCTGCAATTCGCCCTCAGAAACCGTTTTTTTCAAGCCCCCTTCTCCCGGTTCCATGCCCACGATGGACAGCTTGGTTATTCTCTCCACCTTGTTCTCAATGTTGACGACCTTGTAGGTGGCGTAAGCACCCACCTCGGGCATCTTGAACTCGCCGTACAGCTTGGGCATGCCCGGTATCTGAGCACTGGTGATCTGTGCCTGAGCAACAAAAACGATTGCTATGGCAAGCGAAAGACACAAAAGACACTTGCTGGAGCGCATGGCCCTCCTCCTTTCCTAAGAAAATGTAAGGTTATTGATATTCTCCGCTTTGACTTCGACCTGAACCGTCCTTGTTACAGCATCCGGGCCTCTTTATGCCCGTTATCTTGCTTCCTTCCCTGTTTTACGGTCGCGCCTGTTTCTATATCGACTAATTTACCTTTTATTTTACCCTCCTGTCAAGTCTTTTTTTCAATCTTCTCACGGAGCGAGGAAAAGACTCACACATACCATAATAGTTTCGTCACAAAAACGAGAACACAACTAAGAGATCTTGGAGAGCCCGGCAAAACCTGCAGTTAACACCAGCGCCGTCCCGCTCTTCCGCGCTTATCGATCGCAGGAATAATTCATTGTGCGTAAAGAACTTAGGTGTTCATCCAACATCTCTCAAGGACTGGCCCTTAAGACCACAGAAATGTTTGACTTCTGTTGCCGAATAGGTTAAATTTCTTACAGAGGGAACAATCCAAACCGGAGGTGGATCATGCCAGAAGAGCCGAAAGAAGGGCAGGAGGAAGAAAAGAAAGAGGAAACCAAGAAAGAGACCGAACGGCCGGGCAAGTTGAAGCACGAGCGTCTTAAAGAGGAGCGCGTTCAGGAGGCCCGACACAAGGAGAAATCCAAGGACTTTAAAAAGAGCCTGATCCAGAAGGGGAAGCACCTATTCGATCGAAAAAGAAAGGAGAAGTTCATAGGGGGAACCAGGGGAAGAAGAGGGGGATGAGAACTGCGAGTTTAAAGTTCAAGGTTCAAAGTTTAGAGTTTAGAGTTGGAAGTCAAAGGCGTACATTCAAACCTAAAGACGGGAATTTTCCTGGCAAAGAGCCAGTAGGGGGATAGCCGAATAAGAAAATGCCCAGACCGGACAAGAAGACATTACAGAAGATAAAGAGCTTAAGGGAACAGATCAACCATCACAACCATCTCTACTACGTTCTGGACAGCCCGGAGATTTCGGACGCCGAATATGACCGGCTGTTTGACCAACTGGTGGAGTTAGAGACGAAGCATCCGGAGCTGGTCACCCCGGATTCCCCCACTCAGAGGGTGGGAGCCCCACCGCTGGAAGAGTTCAAGACAGTCCGACACAGCCTGCCCATGCTGAGCCTGAACAAGAGCAGCACCGAGGAAGAATTCCTGGATTTTCACCGCCGCGTGCTGGAGTTATCAGAGGTTGCTGAAGAGAGAATAAAGTATACCGTGGAACCGAAGTTCGACGGTCTGGCAGTGGAGTTGGTCTATCGAAAAGGAGTCTTCGTCCAGGGATCGACCAGAGGCGACGGGGTGACCGGCGAGGACGTTACTCAGAATCTCAAGACTGTAAAGACCATTCCACTGAAGGTCTTGGGGACGAATCCTTCTGGTCTGATCGAGGTAAGGGGAGAGGTCATAATCAACAAGAGTGACTTCGAGAAGCTAAATAAACAGAGGGAGAAATCCGGCGAGCCTCTCTTTGCCAATTCCCGAAATGCCGCCGCCGGCTCGGTCAGACAACTCGATTCCAAGATCACCAGCTCCAGACCCTTGAGCATGTTTGCTTACGGCGTGGGGAGGGTGGAGGGGAAGGGATTGACGAATCACTGGGACACCATCCACTATCTGGAGGCTTTGGGCTTCAAAATCAGTCGGTACGTTGAACTCTGCCACGATGTCGAACAAGTGAAGACTTACTACGACAGATTGCTGAACGACAGGAACGACCTTCCGTACGAGATAGACGGGATAGTGGTAAAGGTCAACGAATTTGAGCTTCAGGAGAGATTAGGTGAGCTTTCCCGCAGCCCGCGCTGGGCAGTGGCGTGGAAATTCCCTCCCCAGCAGGAGACCACCAGGGTAAAGGATATCTTAGTCAGCGTGGGCCGAACCGGCGCTCTGACCCCTGTTGCCATATTGGAACCGGTCAGAGTGGGCGGTGTGGAGGTGAGTCGAGCCACCCTGCACAATGAAGACGAGGTCAAGAAAAAGGACGTGCGCATTGGGGACATGGTGACGATTCAAAGGGCTGGCGACGTGATTCCCGAGGTGGTGAACGTTATTCCGTCCAGGAGAACCGGCAGGGAGAAGGAATTCAGCATGCCCGATAAGTGCCCGGTGTGTGGATCCAAAGTGGAGAGACCCCAAGGAGAGGCAATCCATCGCTGCACCGGCATCGCCTGTCCGGCTCAGATCAAGGAGAACCTGGCTCATTTCGTCTCGCGAGGAGCCATGGATATGGACGGCCTGGGATATAAATTCTTAGATCAGATGGTGGACAGGAAGCTTATCGTCGACCAAGCCGATCTTTATTTCCTGAAAAAAGAAGATGTGATGAAGATGGACCGGATGGGGGATAAGCTGGCAGAGAATCTCCTGAGCGCCATCGACAAAAGCAGGAATCCCAGCCTGACCAACCTAATCTTCGCGCTGGGTATAAGAAACGTGGGAGACCACCTGGCGGACGTTCTGGCAAAGAACTTCAGGTCTATTGATAACTTGGCTAAGCAACCGCTAGAGGATCTGACCGAGGTTCACGAGATCGGGCCGATAGTCGCAGAGAGCATCTACAATTTCCTTCATAATCCCAAGAACCTGAAAGTCCTGGAGAAGCTCAAGAAAGGCGGGGTGAAATTTCCGGAAGAAAAGGTCATAGCGAGAAAGACTCCGCTTTCCGGGAAAACTTTTGTGTTAACCGGAGGCTTGGAGTCCTTCACCAGAGACCAGGCAAGAAAGATGATCGAGGACTTGGGTGGAAGGGTCTCCTCGTCAGTCAGCAAGAAGACTGACTTTGTGGTGGTGGGCAAAGACCCGGGATCGAAATATGATAAGGCTTTAGAGTTGAAGGTGAAGACGTTGGATGAGGAGGAGTTTAAGAAACTGATAGGTAGACAGTAGGCAGTATTCAGTGGTTCGACTCCGCTCACCACAAGTAGGCAGTAGGCAGAACCCGCCTAAAGCAAAGTATCGCGGCAGTTCTGATTCTCCTACTTTTAACCTTTAGACAGCCAGCGATTGGAGTTCGTGTCTTTCTGGATGTGGTTCTTGTTGCGGGAGTGTGGTGGGCATATCAGCCGTCCCGGAAACTCTATGAAATATAACCCTAAGTTCCAACGTAAAACATAAGAACAGTGGGTAACTGGAGGTAAATTGCAGAACCTTAACCGCTCTAAAAAAAGGAAGGAATATGAGGAGTTTCAAAAACAATATTTCTTTGATGTTAATTCTGCTCTCGCTTTTAATCACCATCGGATTATCACTGCCAGCTTTGGCTATTGCTGAAAATGGTTCGGAACGCCGCGGTGATAAACGGCTCTTCCGGCTCCATCGCAAGCTCACGATGAGTGCATATTATGGAATAACCAGCAACAGTTTGAGAGATCTCAACCAGTCTTTGGCCAACTCACGCCTTCTGGAGATAAGGATCGGAAGGACAAAAAAAGAACTGGAAAGTGAGTCGGCCAATATCATTAAATATCGACATAACTACTATTCTTTAACCAATATCTTCACCGAGTTAGGGAACGAATCCACATCAGGTGAGATCAATACAGTTCTGTTGAGATTCGGTCTGGGGGAGGATGAGGGGTACGGATACCGACTGGGAGACTCGAGAAGAAGTCCTGAAGTGATCTTGTGTCACTCTGGGGGGATACAGTGGTCAATGCTAATAGTCGAAGATGGTGTCACAAATCCTTCGGACAGCGTTCACTTGGCTCTCTTCGATGGGTTTCGTTTTGGAACCAATATGGAAGCAGGCGTCAAAATAAGGATGTTACCTCTGGTCGCTTTTGATGCAGGCTTCGAACGAGCCATCGTCTTCCCTCGACATCTCTTCTGGAAATGGGTGCTAAGCGAGGCGATGGAGGGTGCCATTAAATTAGCACTGGATGAGTTTGTGGATAAAATAATGGATTCGACACCATCTGCCGCGCCAGTGGTGAACTTTATTCTGAAGAATGGTTCGACGTATGGGATCTATGAACTAAGAAAGGAGAAAATGAATTACCCATTTGACTCTGCTCCTCCACTGGTCAATGATTCATTCAAATTTGGTTTGACGTTTGTCTTTTAGTAAATCGACATCAAGCATGGAAAAACGCTTGCCTCTGCTTTCCGTTGGTGTTCCTCACCAACGGGAAAACACGGCGGGTGAAGAACACCCGCCTGCAGGGATTCGCAGATGGATATAGCAGATGTAGTTTATTTGATCAACTATCTTTACCGAGGTGGAGTTCCACCCGGATGTCCTTAAAGTAGGTCAACCATCCCCGCCAAAGACGGATCTGTCTATGACAGACATAATAATAAACCTTCTTTACCAAAATACTATTGGTGAGGATTATACCAGGAGGCAAAGATGAATGAGATGAAAAGGTTTTGGTGCATAAGTCTTCTTTTATTATTTTTTATAGGCTGTTCGGCTGTGGGGCGGAAGCCTTCCGAGATGGAGGTGAAAGTAAAGGAGATGAGACCGCCTGAAGGAAAAGCGCTTGTTTATATTGTCCGCCCAAGCGCCTTCTTAGGCGCAAACCAAAGGATGGAAGTAACTTGTGATGGGAAATATATAGGCGCCACATATGGGAGGACTTTCATATACGCAATTCTCGTCCCTGGGAGCCATCTTTTCGTTTCTAAAGCTGGGAACATAAGTGAATTGCCAATAACCCTTGAACCGGGAAAGACCTATTATTTTGAACAGAAAGTGAAGATGGGTTTTTGGAAGGGCGAGAGGAATGAGCTGGAAAGACTGGACGACGTGGAGGGCCAAAATAAGCTTACCAAATGCTTGCTCAGTAGCGACTTCGCCCATCACCCATTAGAATGGAAGTTCAAAACAGCAGGTTATGTGCAATCTTCTCCAACCATAGCCGAGAGTGTCGTGTATTTTGGAAGCTGGGATGATCATCTCTATGCTGTGGATATCCAGACGGGGCAGGAAAAATGGAGGTTCAAAACAGCAGATGATGTAGTGTCCTCACCTGCCATAGAGGGTGGTGTGGTCTATTTTGGGAGCGAGGACGGTCATCTCTATGCGGTAGACATCCAGACTGGACAGGAAAAATGGAAGTTCAAAACAGCAGGTTATGTGCAATCTTCTCCAACCATAGCCGAGAGTGTCGTGTATTTTGGAAGCTGGGATGATCATCTCTATGCTGTGGATATCCAGACGGGGCAGGAAAAATGGAGGTTCAAAACAGCAGATGATGTAGTGTCCT
>CBDUQU010000157.1:0-6309 GCA_965369445.1 uncultured bacterium
CAGAGGAAGCTCGACTTAGAGAATATCTCAGAAGAGCTGAAGGTCAAACTCGACTATCTGGAGGCAATGGAGCAGGGCCGGTTCGACCTCTTGCCCTCCGGATTTTACCGGCGATCGTTTTTGAAAGCCTATGCAGAGTACCTCAAGCTGGACGTCGATCAAATGCTCAGGGCACTGGACGAACAGGAGAAGGTGTCCAAGAAGGGTGAAACGAAACCTCCGACCTTGCCAAAAGTCCGGCTTGTGGAGACTCCACCAGTAGAGACGCCGCAGAGAGAGATACCCGTGCAAAAGCTCACCCCGCCGGCCAGACCTCCTACCAGGGGGACGCCGGCAGGCTTCGCGTTCTCGGTTTTCCTCGGCCTCATCATTGGAGCGGCATGTCTGATATTCCTGTTCAAAGGAGGCCAAGAGAAGTATCATGAAGCTGCGGCGGGCTTGTCAATGGCCGAAGCAGAGAGCCTGGAAGTGATTCCGGAACCGCCGGACACCATGGAACTCTTTATGCAGCTCCTGGAGGAGAAAATCGCAGACGCTCCTGAGTTGATCCTGCGAATAGAGGCGGCGGGACGAAGCTGGATCAGAGTCACCTCTGACGAAGTTGAGTTGTACACAGGCTTCATAAACGAGAACATGAGTGTGGAGTTCAAGGCAAAAGAAAGTCTATCCATAAATCTCGGCGTGAATGAAGGGGTTAGAGCATCCCTCAATGGTTTCGACATGAGACCTCTGGAAAAAGGCGTCACGTATTTGGATCGGGGGAACTTCACGGAGTTCATCCCCACTGATAGAGCAAACGAGATAGTAAGGTCCTACGAATGAAATAATGGGGAGACCTTCTCCCCGAAAGAAATCTGGTGTGCCGAGCAGTCTCTCACCGAGTCTTAAAGGAAAATAGTCCGTAAACAGACAGTTAGCCGAAGTCTCATAGAATTTAAGGAGGAAGAGATGAATATATCTTCCCAAATAAGACCATTCGGGTTCTTCTTGCTTGCCACAGCTCTGCTTCTTCTAAGTTGCGGCGTTTTTGACTCTTCAGAAGGGGAACTGAAACCAATAGAGGGCAATCTCATCTTCCGCTTCCAAGAAGGATATCAAGATCATGGCGGAATCAGTGAGCCAAGCATAAGACTATCAATGGTGACAGAGAAGACGTACCCTTGCTGCAACTGGTCTATAAGATCTCAGGTGATGGTGCAGAATAGAGAGATTTTGGTCCGTGTTTTCGGTATTTATGTTCCGGAAGTTTGTTATACTGCCTTCGGACCGGCAATGTCACAGTCGTTCCTGAATATCTCCACCGGGGAATATTCAATCTACTTTTCCTACAGGAATGTCACGGATAGGTATTCTCTCACCGTCACCGATTCTTCCATTGAAATCACTGAGCACGCATCACATTTCACCAGGGCCAAGTCCGAACTGCTCTGGCGTTATCCATCCAATTCATTTGCGTATTTATGCGGAACGACCACCGAGACTTCGTGGATGTGCCAGGATTTCCTGGACACCTTGCTC
This sequence comes from uncultured bacterium, assembly GCA_965369445.1. GTDB lineage: Bacteria > Zixibacteria > MSB-5A5 > MSB-5A5 > SM1-73 > SM23-73-3. The sequence goes on from CBDUQU010000157.1 coordinate 1,519, forward strand.
GGTGAAATCGACTTGGAAGAATTTCAGTTTCCTGATTCCGGTGAAATCCCCTATCCTTGCTCAAGTGCGGGACACCATTACGATACGCCGGCTAGATATTTCTTCTATGAAAGGGATGAGGATTTCGACAAAGCGGGGGAGATATTGAGATCATACACGCAAGACGTAATAATGCCGCAGTTAGGTATCGGAATTTCATTGATAGGATGGAAGAACCAGAGACATCTCTCTTGGTTATTGGACAATTGAAAGGGGAATCTCGAAACGGCAATCAGGAAAATGATTTTCTACTAACAGGCTGCAAGTGAACCTCTTAATCATAGGGAGGGCTTTATGTTTGGGTGTCGGCGAATCATACCAGTGTTAATCTTGTTGTTGTGTGTTTTCATTGGCTGCTCGAAGTCAACCAGGAATGAGACGAATGATGAAAAGACCGAGCCTGCTGTCGCCGAGTTTACACCTAAGGAGAATGAGGAGGCAGAACTTGCCGCTCTTTGTTTATCAGGTGAAATAGTAGCTCCGGACAGTCTGTACGAGCAGGTGCTAAGCGATCTGGCAGCCATCCGTGCCACCTTCGGCGATACTTTGGAAGTGGTCATCCGGGTTAAGTTCAGACCGCCATGGATTGCGGGTTGCCTCATTATCGGATTTGATGATACCACGGCTCAAAAGGTAGCCAGCGGTGAATACCACGGCTGGGATGAGCTTAACGACAAGTATCAGGTAACAGAGATTAGGACGAGCTTAACTCATGCCTTCGGGGCTGCAGTACTGTATTTTCGTGGCCGGTTACATGCCTACCGCTTGGCGGGAATGTACAGAGGACTCCCCGGAGTAACGTACACCGAGCCGAACCGTATGATTGGAGATTCACCTAACATCGACCTTAGGCAGACAGGACGTGCAATTACCTACCTGTTCCGTGACGCCTGGGGCGATTGCCCTTCCGGATGCATTTACAGCGAATACTGGTATTTCATGGTTGAAGGAGGTCAGCCCATATTCTTAGGTCGCTGGGGTTCTCGCCGTGACCCTGGCCAGCCATAATGGTGGGAAGAAACCCGGCTGAACAGAGAATACTATTGCGATTGACGGACTGTGCGCTGAGGCTGGTCCGCACTACTGCCTTCATCGGACTCGAGCCTGCCGACTCTTCCAAATGCGCTGCCAACACTCTATTTCCAACATGTCGTGTGAGAACCAGTTGAAAGAAGGTCGTGCGACAGTCGCAGTATTCCTCTTGGCGGTTTGTTTATCAATAAGTTACTGCGCCCAAAGCCCGAGGGAACCAATCGATATCGAGGTCCTCCGCAGCTCCGGCGACGATTGGACGGTTAAACGGGATACCCTTCCTGACGGCGGCATCATCAGGTTGCACCACGACAAGTGGTTGATGTACTTTCTCCACTGGCGGCCTCTGACTGAAGAGCGAAAGGAGCTCTCCGCAGAATATGTTCGAAACCTGATGCTCAACTTCTGGGGACCAAACATGCCCTTCACTCTGAGTGAAAATGTCGGGGAAATGGAGGTTGCCGGCCACAGAGCTTACTTCGTGGACGGCACAATCTACGATGGGGCGATCCAGAGCAGATTCATCGTATGGAACTGCCCGGAAACCAAAAGACAGCTTATCGCTGATTGTAATATCAATGTCGGAAAGGGAACATCCCCTGAGCTGCTCGAACTTCAAAACGATATTACCTTGTCCGTTAGTTGCCACGACACGGCAAATGTTCTAAAACATCGGTTGTTGAATCACCTTTACGTGTCCAAAATGCACAACCTTTCATTCCGCACCCCGGAGAGCTGGCGAACCGAGGAATACTGGGACTCCGAGTGGTACCCCAACGGTATGACGCCTACCAATGGAACGCTTTGGACTCTCTTGACCGATTCAGATAAATATGTCGAGTTGAGATGGGATAACAAAAGAAGTGAACTTTCAACCGGGTTATTCAACCGGTTCATTGAACGGATCGAGAGCGATTCTATCGTTTCAGGAACCGCACTCAGAATCACGGATATCAAAGTTAGAGGCATCGTCGCAAGAAAAGAGTGCATAATCGGACATGGGAATTTCAGCTACAACCTCAGAGCGGGCGACCGCGAGATAACAAAACCATTCAGATTTAGAGCATTCCTCTGGACACGCGGACAGAAGACCTATTTTCTTGTAGCGGGCATGGCTTCGCTGGAGGAATTCTGGGGTATTTCCATCGACTTGTCTCCGACAGATAAAACGTTCAATAGGTTCATTCAGGATGAAGTTCTGGCCAATACGAGAGTCTTCGACAAAGAGTGTGCAAAGTGAAACCTGAGCAAACGAGGAGGGGATATATGAGTAAAAAGAGCTTGGTTTTGGCAATTACCGCAGGCCTGGTCTTTCTGACGCTGGGATGCGGCCAGAAGACATCCGAGCAGATCACGGAATTGCAGCACTTTCCCGTCGACAACATGGAGGGACTCGTTACTCAATCGGGCGTAGAGATCGACAGACAAAACTCAGCTGATGGCAATGGATCCTTGCGAATCACTGCAACTGAACCGACCGTGGTTCACCTGTTCGAGATCAGCGACGTAGATGTCGAGGATGCGCGCTTGATCTACCAGGCTAAGGTCCGCACCGAGGAGGTCGAGGGGAAGGTCTTCTTAGAGATGTGGTGCCATTTCACCGGCAAGGGAAGTTTCTTCTCCCGCGGTCTTCAGAGTTCTCTTACCGGCACTACCGGTTGGACGACTGAGGAGATTTTCTTCTTTTTGAAAGACGGAGAGAACCCCGATACCGTGAAACTCAACCTGGTTATAGACGGCAAAGGCACAGCCTGGATTGACGACATACATCTTTTGAGAGGCCCGCTTAGGTAGCCTCTCCCCTGCCCAACCGGCAGTCGGTACATGTGTTGGGGGAACAAGATTAACAGGTGAGATGTAAGAGCGCGACAACCTCCTGTGAGGGCGTAAGCTGATTATATGTCCGGCAGGCTTCCCTGGTTGGCTGAACAATCAATTTGATGCCCTTGGACTCAATCAGTCTCTCGGTCTCCGGCAATACCTTCATCAACCCCGGATTTCCTGTGCCCACCACGATGACGTCAGGCCTTTTGTCCAGCACGTTTCCGAGATCATCTATGCACAACCGGTGTCCTTCTCTTCTGAACCATTGAGCCTTGATTCCGTCCGGAGAGATTATCAAATCCGAGGTATACTTCCTGCCGTCGATCACCACTTCCCCGAAATCGTATGAATCGATCATCTTCCCTCCCTTTGAACGACATGGCTTTTTACCCAAAATAGGATTTGAGTGCGAGGAGGCAAGAAAAAAGAACGGGAGTCTTCCTCCTGCTCGCGTCCCACCGGAGGCGGGACGGCTACCCCTCCCTTTGCGCCGACAGACAAAATCATTGACTTTTACCCCAAGTGGCATTAATATGATTTTGGGCGTTTTTAAGAGGCACTCTATGGTTTTCAAAAGAATCGAACAGGCGGGAAAGACATTCTTGGTCTCCGCTCTCGGGCTTTTCTTAAGGCAAGAAAGCCTGAACCGGAACGACGTCGATCTTGCTCAGATCAACAGGATTCTGGTGATACGGCAGGACGATCGGATCGGGAATCTGATACTAACGACGCCGCTCCTAGCGGCCCTCCGACGATTTTTCCCGCGAGCAAAGGTTTGGTATTTGGCCAGTAAAACCTTCCACACCCTCTTTTCCAATTCAAATTTGGTGGACCGGATACTTGTCGCCAAAAAGAGGCAGTATATCTTTCACCCCCTTTCACTGGTGCTCTTCATAAGAGGAGTTAGAAAACAGAAATTCGACCTGACCATTGACGCCAGCGACGAAAACAACTTCTCCCTTAACAACTCGTTTCTGGTGTATCTCTCCGGCGCCCGGTACAGAATAGGATACCAAAAACCCAAAAGCCATCTCTTCTTGAACCTGGAGGTTCCCGCCCCCTCCACAAACAAACATGCTTCCGAGATGCACCTCGACCTTTTGCGCTATCTGGTGGGAGATTTCCAGTCGGACGGTCTCAAGATCGAGATCGATCCCGCTAAGAAGACCGAGGCGAACGAGTACCTCAATGCAAACGGAGTTGAGAACGGTGACTTTCTGGTGGGGATGCACATCGGAGGAAGGAGCACCAAGAGGTGGCCGGTGGAGAGTTTTCAAGAGTTGGCTGACTGGATAACGGACTCCTTCGGCGCCAAGGTGATATTCTTCTGGGGACCGGAGGAGAGAAGGATCATAGAGAAAATCAAAGCAGCGGGCAGGGATCAAATAGTGTCGAAGCTGTTTGACCTTCCAGTGCTGTCGGCCTTAATTGAAAGATGCAATCTCTTCATCTCGCCGGATACCGGAGCCATGCATCTTTCGGTGGCGCTGGGAAAGCCAACCTTGGCTTTGTTCTTAGACTCCGATCCGGTGAAATTCGGGCCGCAGGGGAAGATGCATCGGATGGTTCAGGCGTCTGATGGGGAAATATCAGTTGAGACTGTTAAAAATGCATTTCGGGAGATGGTTGAATCGCGGGTGATGACTCGTACTTGACATCTTCGGACCTCTCTCCCCCTCAGTCCCCTTCAGGGTGAACCCTTCTCCATTCCATGAAGAGGGGGATACAGGGGGTGAGGTACAAGGGAAATCTGTATGAAAGACTATTTCAAGCTGCTGTCACATCTTAAGCCGCATGTGAGATATCTCATCCCCGCCATGGTCTTCATGCTGCTCTTTGCTGCAATGAGCGGCTTCTCCATCACCATGATAGTCCCGTTCACCAAGATATTGTTCT
>CBDUQU010000158.1:0-6292 GCA_965369445.1 uncultured bacterium
CCCGGCATGCTCCACCAGAGGGTTAAACCACCTTGATGATAACGAATTGGCACCAGCTGTCCGTCTCCGTCCACCACCCAACCCATGCCCGGGAACATATAGATACACGCGTTGCGACCAGTCGATGTATCAGGTAAACAGCAGGTACTGACGCAGATCCGGAAAAGCGTCTGGTAGTTGGGACTCGGCGGAATTGGCATGTCACCATTCCACCAGATGGAGACACCCCCATCGGAACACGTGCAGCCATCGAATACCCCGCCGGGGGCCACCACACATCCTCCAGTGTCGTCACAACAGAACCGAACCGCATCTGAATTACTCATCATGAGATACAGGGAATATCCCCACACCTCCATTGGGTTTTTCATCTGGACCTCGAGCCAAGCGGTGTCTGTGCCCGGGTACACCGTCATATAGGAAATTGCTATGTCCACCGAGTCCACCGGAGGAGTTGCCGCCGAAGTGCCCTGCTGGCTCATGCCCGGGACGTTCAGACCGAATAGCAGAAGAACGCCGGCAAGGCACAGGATAAGGATTTTGCTCTTCATTTTATTCCTCCTTCCATTCCCGAAACTGCCAAAACAGCGAAGGAGATCAAGGCTCTTTATATTGAACTCCACAGCTTCTGAGGAATGAAACCAGGTTTTCCTGTTCTCTTGTTCTCTCAGGCCTCGCCCGCCTCAGGCGGGGTGTGACCTGACAGGGGACAAAGATGTCAACCTACGTGAAAGAATTTAAACGCCTCTAAGAGGATTCACAACGGGGCATACGCAACCCGCCTTTGCTTTCAACTTTCCCCCTTTTGGCCTACTCGGCGCATTTCCTACGTTAATAGTAAGCTCTGAGTACCGTTTTGTCAAGCTTTTTCTGCATGTTTCGCGTAGATTCCGAACCCCAATCATTTCTGTGAGATGAGAGAATTCGGCTTGACTTGTCCGCAGACAGTGCTATATTGTGTTCGTAGTTTTGATTGACGTTCCAGCAGGAGCCATGATGAATGACAAAGTGGCTGAGGGAGGCAGCGGAATATCTAAAGATAGGCTTCTTATCCCATGACCTGACACCAAGATAAGTCAGAGGCCTGCGGCTCCTGCCCTGAAAGCTCATTGTTGAAAGTTCAGGTGACGTTATGAGATGGACAGACGCATACATCCGGGATCAGCTTCCCAGTGACCCAATCGCTGCCGGCCGAACTGTGTGTGGATACCTCACCGAGGAGTACGACGGTGATAGCTGGTTCGAGGAAATGCTCGACGATTTCGCTTTTCTCCAAGCATGGATCATAAAACACGGCTGGCAGATGCGCGCTCCCCCAATCGACATCGAGGATCGCTCTGCGTCTGCCAAGACGATCAGCAGGTGGGCCTCCAATGTGGAAGCGCAACTTGCGAAAATCAGCGCGAGCAACGCACTCTCTTCTTCTCTGCAGCACTACCAAGCGCAACTCGGGCTTGCTTTCAGCTATCAGCTAACCGACGGGGATATGAAGCGCATACAGGATCTCATTGGCCAGCTCCGAACGGAAATCTCGAGTTCGACCATCCTCACGGAAGATCAACGCCGGCGTCTGCTTTCGCGACTCGAAAAACTCCAATCCGAGTTGCATAAACACATGTCGGACTACGATCGAGCATACGGCATCCTTGTCGACGGCATCGTTTTGGTCCAGAAGTTCGGAGAGGCTGTCGAGCCGATTACGCGACTGATCCAGGAGATCGGGAACCTCTTCTGGAGGGCGCAGGGCAGATTCGAGGAACTCCCCGGAGACTCCCCGCTTCCCCTTCCCCTGCCGCCCACGAAGGAGGACTAGTTTCGCCGGGCAGGTGTCCTGGGCACCTGACACCAAGAAAGTTAAGAGCATGTAGCTCCTCACCTACCCACTATACCAAATCAAGTAATCATTAGTAAGTGGTGCTACATTATGGATTTCAGCGCTAGGAGAAACTAAGATGAAGCTTAGAGAGATTATCGTTAGGAATTTTCGCTGTCTAAAAGATATAACCATTCCCATAGCAGACACCACTGTCCTGGTCGGTGAAAACAATTCTGGCAAGACAGCTCTTCTCGAAGCAATGAAGATTGTATTGCCTCGAAGTCCAGCAGGTCGCCAAACCCCTTTTAGCGAATATGATTACCATATGGTCAAAGCCAGTGACTCGCCTAGCTCTAGTGAAGGTATTGTCGTAGAGCTTTGGTTTCGGGAGGACGCATCTGACGAATGGCCTGAAGCTTTAGTTCAAGCTCTCAATGATATTGTCCAAACGGACCCTGTTATGGATTTGGATTCTATAGGATTGCGCGTGTCAAGCCAATATGATCCCCCTGTGGGGGAAATAGTCACCCGATGGGAGTTCCTTGCAGTGGACGGACAGCCCTTGGGGGGGGGAGGTGCAGCCTCTCGTAACCTCACAAGATTCCTCCGTTACATCCGGTACTTTTACCTGTCTCCCCTCCGCGACTGTGCAGACGAGTTTTCTCCACGATCTCAGTTCTGGGGACGCATTCTTCGCGATTTAAAAATCAGCGATCAAGAGAGAATGGCCTTTAGCGATGCTTTAGCAGAAATCAATGAGGGTTTGCTCAAAGCGGACCCAAGGCTTGAACAGGTAAGAGGTACTTTAGATAAGAGCCAGGAGATCATGGAGTTAGGAGCTGGGCAGAAGACTTCGATTCAGGCATTACCTCTTAAGCCTTGGGACCTGATGTCAAAAGCTGAGGTGGTCATTAAAACCCGTGGAGGCGAGATTGACCTTCCACTTGTTCGTCACGGGCAAGGTGCACAGAGTCTGGCGGTTCTCTTTCTGTTTCAGGCTTACATTGACGTGCTTCTAAAGCCGAGTTTTGAGCCGCAGACAGAAGCTATCTTGGCTTTGGAGGAACCAGAGGCACATCTTCACCCACAAGCAACTCGTACGCTGGCGACAAATTTGAGCGAGATCAAAAGCCAGAAGATCATTTCCAGTCATTCGCCTTACTTCATTCAGGAAATCCCGCTGACACAGGTTAGGATGTTCCGTCGGGATGGTCCATCCTCAAAAGTTTCCTGGGTCAAACGTTCCTTTACTGCCCCGCTGCCAGATACCACTGGTCTAATGACGTTTTTCGATACCAACGCCAAGTTTAAATATCACAAAGGCACTCACACCCTCACCGTGAATGGCAAAGTTCAGAATGAGGAGTATCGCGATTTGCTGGCGCTCTACCCAGGACGACAAGAAATTCACAAAGTACTCAAACAATTGTATAGAGAGTCCCAACTATATCTCGACGACAGTGACCTTGCTGACCTCGAAACATATGTAAAACGCATCCGGGGGGAAGTGCTTTTTGCGCGTGCCTGGCTTCTATGTGAGGGTCAGAGCGAATATCTGCTGCTTCGATATTTCGGAGAATTACTGGGAACCCCATTGGATCAGGCGGGAGTGGCAGTGATAGACTTCCAGAACAATGGATCCCCGGGTGCTTTTGTTGGACTGGCGCGGACTTTTGAAATTCCGTGGGTTATGGTTTGTGATAACGATAATGCAGGAAAAGAGTTTGTAAAGCAGGTTAAGAAGTGTGGGCTGACACATAAAGAGATGCAGGAACTTGTCCGACCACTACCAGGAGACGGAGTAGACTTGGAGATGTTCCTTGTGAAAAACGGATTCGATCAAGAATATATACAGATTCTAGCCAAGCGGACCATTAGTTTAACCAAGCAGACAGGGGACGTAGGATTTGAGGAAGAACTGGTCAACAGCATAAGAATAAGAAAAGACAAAACAAGCTTTGCAACCGCATTAATCGAAAAGCTACAAGCACAAAGGGCTGACCAAACCAGAGTCCCACCGTTTTTTTCTCTGGCTATCAAAGACATTATTGCAAAGGTGGTATAAATGAGCACCAGGGAGTTTATCACAGCATGGAAAGAGTTGTCGCCCATTCAGAAGAAAGCAGCAGGGTGGGACGTAGGGCCTATGTTGGTGTTGGCGGGGCCAGGCTCGGGAAAAACAAGAGTCTTGACTTGTCGTGTAGCGCACATTCTCGATTCTAGTCCTGACAAACACTTTCGCATTCTCGCGCTCACATTCACTAATAAAGCGGCAGATGAGATGAGGGGCCGGATCACGAACTTTGTACCTGGGTTGGAAGAACGCCTTTTTCTGAATACTTTTCATTCGTTTTGTGCGGACGTTTTACGCCAACATGGAACACATTTGAACATCAATCCTAACTTCCATATATACTCTCAAGATGCTGACTTGCTGGCTGTATTGAATGATGCAGTAGAGGAAGCGAAGAAGACGTCTGACGTGGTCAGCGACCGCGACAAGAAAACACTGCCGGTCATAAAACGCCTAAAGTCACTGCTCGTTCTGCCTGAGAACTGCCATGAGGTATTTGAAGATTCGGAATTCCAAGAACGAATGTCCGTTGTTTACCCAGGCTACGAAGCAGAACTTACCAAACGAAATGCCCTTGACTTTGATTCTCTGATTCTCAAAACATATCAGCTCTTCACCAAGTTCCCCGCCTTTGCCAAACGCTATCGGATAGTTTATCCCTATATTTGCATAGACGAGTTTCAAGATACGAATCATGCTCAATATGCTCTTATTCGTGCTCTCACTGAAGATCAACACAAGAATATATTCGTGGTCGCCGACGATGATCAGATCATCTATCAATGGAACGGGGCAAGTCACAAACGCATTGTCGAGTTTAGGAACGACTACTCGGCAGAAGTCCTCCAGTTACCCGTTGTTTTCAGATGTCCACCTAAGATTGTAGCGTTAGCTAATAATCTCATCCGCCATAACTTTTTGAGAACATCCGACAAAAAACCGCTTGAAGCATTTCACTCTAGCCCAGGCTCAGATAAAGACACTGTACGCCTCTTGTCAGTCTTTCCCGACTTTGAGGCTGAAGCAATCGGAATAGCAAGTGATATTAAGGAACGCCACTCGGCCCATCTGAGTTCGGTTGTTGTATTAGGAAGAAACCGTAGACTGCTCCAGGGTGTTGAGCGGGCCCTGCAACGTGAAGGATTGCCTGCCGTAATCTCTCAGCGAAAAGACCAATTTGAAAGCACTCCGTTCGTGTGGCTTCACTCCATTCTTCGTCTTGCTAATGATAGACAAAATCGTGACCACTTGGAGGCAGTGTGTGGCTCTTTTGCTCAGCTTACCGAAGTAGAAGTTGATTTCGAAGATGTTGTCCAACAAGCCCAAGGGTCGAACCTTGGCTACTTACAGCACTGGATCAAAATTGTACGTCAAAAAAGTCCAAATGCCTCATTAAAAGAAGTAATTAACCAGGCTTCACGTCACTTGGGAGAAGGGAGAGATTTCCGCGAGTTCAGTAGACTTGCACTTGATTGGTTTAGCAAGCTGTCTCAAGCACACAAGCAATCGAACAACGATCCGAATACCGAAGTTTTCACTCGTTATGAGGAAGAACGTTCGGTATGGGAAGGATTGATGAGAGAAATAACTGAATCGCTAGGCCCTGAAATAACCTTGGAGGCTTTCCTGCAAGAACTACAAATGCACTCGAAGGAGCCTTCTCCCAAACCAAACACAGTCCTTCTAATGACAATTCATGGAGCAAAAGGCAAGGAATTCGAACACGTCTATTTGGTTGGTCTTGTTGACGATGAATTACCTTCCTTTCAGAGCAAACAAAAAGGTGATAATAGCCCAGAGATGGAGGAAGAGCGACGCAACTGTTTTGTCGCGATTACAAGAACCATTGAAACCCTAACTCTCAGTTATGCACAGAAATATAGGGGGTGGTCCAAAAAACCTTCTAGATTTCTCTTCGAAATGGGATTGCTCAACCCCACAAAATGAGTCCGTAGTTCGTTGGTCGGGTGCCCCGCGCACCTGACACGAAGACAAAACCCCATTTATGGTGAGTTTCGAACCATTTGTGGTGAGCGTCGAACCATTCTGATACCTCACCCGTCTTCTCTCTTTCCACAAAGAGCAAATATACCTTAACTTCTATGGTGAAGAAGATAGCTCCACAGTGTATAGGGAGGTACTGTTAACGAAAAGCGTATGGGAGCTCCTTCCCTTGGCCGAGGGTCTCCCAGCCGTACCCCCCACGATTTCCGCATTTGCAAAATGAATTATGTTGAACTTGAAACTTAGAACTTTGAACTTAGAACTTCAAACTTTTAACTTTAAACTTTTAACTTTGAACCTTAAACTCTGAACTCTGAACTTTGAACTTTTAACCTCCAACTTTAAACCTTGATCGACAAGCTCATCAAAGGGCGAAAACACCCAACGGGTGCTCCGCC
>CBDUQU010000159.1:0-6249 GCA_965369445.1 uncultured bacterium
TTGACGATTCGGATGCCATAGTTGACCGTTCCTGGGTGTTCACCGCGCGGAAGATTGATGCGGGTTCTGATGCTGATTACGAAGCCAGGTTCACCGTAGTGTTGGCCGTTGCGCCGGGAGGCTTAGGTGAACTGCAAGAGTACATTGATACTGCCCGCGCGATAGTCGAGAGAGAGAGGACCCACGGTGGATTGCCGGCCTTGTGCGGGGACTGTACTGGTGACTTCGTCGTGAATGTGGGCGACATTGTTTCTCTCGTAGGGTACCTTTTCAAAGGTCAGTCTCCTCCCAAGTGTCCTATCAATCGCGGTGACTGCAACAGCGATCAGATCATAAACGTTGCAGATATTGTCTATCTTGTGGGCTATCTGTACAGGGGTGGACCAGCGCCGGTCTGTCTCGGAATCTGGTAATGGACAAAACCATAAGGTAAGGTTTCTTATAATGCATTGCGAGGAGGAAGAGAGATGAAGAAGTCACTCGCATTTCTGGTATCAGTCTGTCTTGTGGCGATGGTCTTTGCAGAAGAGAGCTTTCCTGCTAAGGTCAAGCAGAAGTTGAAGGTTAGGCATATCTCTGAGGACGTCCGTGTGGACGCCCCTGGCTATGAGCTACATCTTCCATTTCCTGAAGCTGCCACGAAGTACCGACCTACAGCCGCCGGATATAACGGAGACTGTTTTAACATCATTCCCGACTCGGAACTCGATCCCCCCGTGGAACACGACCAGGTGGGCACCACCTGGTATGAGTACCAGCAGAATGGCTCCATGGGCCGGATGATCTCGGTGACTTCCGCGGGCACGGGCGGTTACCGCCACATCTCCTGGATGTGGTCTGCCGGCGTGTATCCGGGGACTCAGCGCCGGGTGTATGCCAGGAGCAAACCTGCAGCAGGCGCCTGGGGTACTCCCTACGAGGTGGGTCTCGGTGGCGTCAACTCCGGGTACAGCAACCAAGCGCATCTGAACGACGGAACTCCGGTGGTGATCTTTCACCGGACCGGGTTTGGTGGCAACTGGTCATACCTAAGCATAGCGGACGGCCCCTCAGAAAACCCGCAGTACACGCGCAAATGGGATCTTCCGGATGACATGCCGGAAGCTCCTTCCGGCGAGGTGGGAGCTTGGCCCAAGTGCGATGTGTTGTACTGCCTTGATTCAACCGTCTGTTTCGATTCCCTGAACTACATCCACCTGATTGAGAATGAGAGCAACGTCTTAGGTGGGGCGCTGCAGTGGATCGGCTATCTGCGCTGCTACGTGGACCCGTCGGACAGCAATAATCTCAAGTGCCAAACCCCCACCACCTATCCGGAGGTGTATAACATCCCGGCCAACACCGCCTTTCAGGATGAAGTCTACGGTTGGGACTCGGAGCTGGATATCTCCGCGATAGTGGTCACTGGTAGAGGTCTTGTCGGCAGGAGAGTGGCGATTCCCTATATGCCGCCGGCTGTGGCTGGTGACCCCGAGTATTTTAGCGATGTCGCCTACATCGAGTGCATGGACAATGGGGACGGCTGGATTGACGGAACCGGCTGGTCTCCAACCATACACAAGATCACGAATTTCGGGATGTCAGGCTTTGAGCGAGCTTTCCACGACCTGTCCGCATGTTATGATTACGAGGACAGTTTACACATAGTCTACGTCACCTGCGGGTTCGACCCGGCAAATCCTGGTTTTTATCGACCGGGAGAAGCGCGCCTATATCACTGGAGCAAGAAGACCGGCATCAGTCTAATCGCCCGCAAGATTCAGGAGGGTGCCAACCCCGGCGCACACAACCTCAACATAGCCAAGCCAAGCATCTCGGCCAAGGATCCAATCTACCATCCCGGTGGCGATTCGATTTGGCTCTTCTGCGTATGGGCTCAGGTTGACTCGTCCGATCAAAATGCCGCCGGTGATCAGGGGAACGGCGATCTGTTCGGATCGGGCAGTTTCGACGCAGGGAATACTTGGGGAAAGATCCTGAACCTAACCGGTACTCGTACTCCGGGCTGTCTGGCCGGGGATTGCCTGAGTGAACACTGGCCCTCTCTGGCGCAGAACATGTATGATGGTGATTTGCACATTGAGTACATATGCGATAGGGATGCTGGCGGTGCAATAATGGATGAAGGCATCTGGACGGAAAACCCGGTCATGTACATGCGCCTGCCTGAATGGCATGTGGGGCCTAGCTGCCCTTGGATTCCTGGCAAGATTTTGGAACCACCACACTGGTATCATCCTCCCATCAAAGTGCTTCCAAACCAGAGCAGAACGATTGTCATGCGAATCTACAATATCTGTAACGACACGATCCTATACAGCGTGACCAGTGACCATCCGTGCATACAGGTGAATATTTCGCAGAGTCCTCTTGCCCCCAAGGACTCCGTTACCATCAATACCGTTCTGGACGGGACCGGAGCTTGCGACGGCACCTTCATTGCCGGCAACGTGATCCTGTGGGCCGACGTATCCGGGGGATGGATCGAAGCGTTGCGGGTTCATGCGGTCGTGTCGGACGAGTATTACGAATGCCCCCGGGATCCGGAAACCGTTGATACGCTGGAAAACGATTATCTGCGGATGTATGTCAACGCCAACTGCCAGCAGTGGATTCATGACATAGGTTGGGACGTTCCGCTTGACACCACCCACGAGGTCTTCTTCCAGGGCGGAACCATCGTTGCCACCACCTCGGGCGGCGACACTTTGGTCGGTCGGTACATGGGTGACAACAACATGCGTGCCGGTGCCCAGGACAAGCTTTACCGGGAGCAGTGCGAGCCTGATTTCTGGATCGTTTACACCAAGGATATCTTTATCGAAGCCAGTCATCTCGAACCTCCAGCTCACCAGAAATGGTGGTGGTGGGAGATCGCCAAGCAGATCAAGTTTTTCAAACCGGGAGCTCCGAAGCACTATCAACGCATCGTGATCAAGTACGTCCGGGTTAAACGGCACGATCCTCCCGGCTGGTGGCCAGATCAGACGCCATTCACCAATTACGACGACACCTACATCGGCTTTGCCATGGATATTGACGCTCCGTGGGACACCTCGACCTACGGAGGCGGACCGGAGCCCGACCTGGGAGATGAGTCTGGGTTAAATTATGGAAGATATGACGATGTCAACCAGATCGCCTACGTGACCGGATTTGGCCGAGCCGGCGAGCATCCGGAGTACAACGACTACCATGCCGGAATAGCCTTAGCTGAGGGTGGGACGGGCAGCCCGATCACTCCCTATGCCACGGCCAACGTGAAGAACAACATCTACCTGTATCCGCAGTCTCCCTGGGGCTGGGACGACCAAGAGCTTTACCAACTTGCCTCAAGCGCGGGCAACTACATTCAAGACCCAGACTCCATCGTGGATCGCAACATTGTGCTTGTTGCCCAGAAGATCGATGCCGGGACCGACCCCAACATGGAAGCTTCCTTCACCCTAGTGGAGGTTCTGGCTCCGGAGGGAGAAGCTCAGATGCAGGCGTTGGTAGACACTGCCCGCGCCATGGTTGCCAGGGAGAGTCCGCAGTTCCCGGCCATCTGCGGGGATATCAACGAGGACGGTGTGGTTGATGTCGGTGATGTCATCGATTGCATCAACTATCTTTTTAAATACGGCTCTCCGGTTTGGAGACCCATTTCCTGTCCCAAAAACCGAGCAGACGTTAACAGCGACGGGATCATAAACATCGGAGATATCGTTTTCCTGGTGAGCTTCCTGTATAAGGGTAGCTCGGAACCTCTTTGTCCCGGCATTTGGTATTGATGAGATTCGGTTCCCGAATCGGGGAAGCGAATAACAGAAGTTTGGAAGTCGTGGGGTAGCCCTAAGCAGGCTGCCCCTTGGCTTTATATGACCCACCTGCATCAGCACCGTCGTTTAGTCAGAGTAGAGGTTTCCCATCCAGAAGAAGCAGTCGGCTGGTCATCATCTCGGATTTCCTCTTGACAAACTTAGTTCTCAGATAGTAATTACACGAGAGAAATCTCGAGGGCATGGTTTGCTATGAACCTTCTCCAAATCTTAGACGAACTAAAGCAGGACAAATATCTTCAGCGCTGCATCTCCCACTGGGAAGTCGTGCCACCGAGAGAGGCAGTCTACGCTGAATTCCCGGCGGGCATGAATCCCAGGATCAAGTCGGTGTTAGAAAAAAGGGGGATAAGGAAGCTTTATTCTCACCAGGCTACAGCGATAGAAAACATTCTCGCTGGCAAAAACGTGGTGACGGTTACACCCACGGCATCCGGAAAGACCTTGTGTTATAATCTCCCGGTGGTGAATGCCGTTTTGGAGAAGCCTGAGAGCCGAGCACTGTATCTCTTTCCCACCAAAGCTCTTTCTCAAGATCAGGTGGCGGAGCTTCACCAGCTTGTGACCGACTTGGACGCTGACATAAGGACCTACACGTTTGACGGAGATACCCCTCGCTCGGCAAGGGCCGCCATCCGCACCGTGGGACACATCGTGGTGACCAACCCCGACATGCTGCATTCCGGAATCCTGCCGCATCATACCAGATGGATCAAACTTTTCGAAAATCTGAAGTTTGTGGTGATCGATGAGATACATCACTATCGTGGTATATTCGGGAGCCACCTGGGAAACGTGATACGAAGGCTCAAACGTATATGTGCTTTCTACGGATCCGACCCCCAGTTTGTCTGCTGTTCTGCCACCATCGCCAATCCGATGGAGCTGACCAGGAAGATCATAGAGGACGAGGTGGTGCTGGTGGACAACAACGGAGCGCCCTCCGGGGAGAAGCATTTCATACTGTACAACCCTCCGGTGATAAACAAGGAACTGGGGATAAGAAAGTCATACATCAACGAAACCCGGAGACTGGCCGAGAAATTCCTGTCAAATGACGTTCAGACCATCGTCTTTGCCCGGTCCAGGCTGAGAGTGGAGATTCTTCTGACCTACCTGACGGAGGCGATGAGAAAGATCAAGAAGCGTTCCGATTCCATAAGAGGATACAGGGGTGGTTACCTTCCCCTTCAAAGAAGGGAGATCGAAAGAGGACTCCGGGAGGGCACGATACGTGGAGTCGTCTCCACCAATGCCCTGGAGTTGGGAATCGACATCGGCCGACTGGACGTGAGTGTGATGGCGGGCTATCCCGGAAACATTGCCTCTACCTGGCAGCAGGCGGGAAGAGCGGGAAGAAGGACGGACGTTTCGGTGGCCGTGTTAGTAGCAAACAGCTCTCCGCTGGATCAGTTCATAATCCATCACCCGGATTATTTCTTCAGCCAGTCGCCGGAATCGGGCATCGTGGACCCGAACAATTTGTCGATCTTAGTCAGCCACGTCAAGTGCGCTGCGTTTGAGCTTCCCTTCGCAGATGGCGAAACCTTCGGCGTGGAAGCCACGGAGAAAATCCTGGCGCATCTGGAAGGGGAGAGGATTCTTCACCACGTGGAGGGCAAGTGGTACTGGACCTCGGAAGTCTATCCGGCTGAGCAGGTGAGCCTGCGAAGCGCCTCGACCGACAACTTCGTTATTCTGGATTCCACCGACAGAAATAGGATAATCGGTGAGATGGATTATTTCAGCGCTCCCATCTTTCTGCACAAGGATGCCATTTATCTTCATGGCGCCGATCAGTACCAGATAGAGGAACTCGACTGGGACGGGAAGAGGGCTTACGCCAAGGAGGTGGAGGTGGATTACTACACCGACACCATCACCAAGACCGACCTGAAGGTGCTGGAGGTGACCGAAAGGTTCGACGAGCCGGCGGGGAATCGCGCGCACGGTGAGGTCTCGGTGACTACCCTGGCCACTATGTTTAAGAAGATCAAGTTCCGCACTCATGAAAACGTGGGCTTCGGGAAGATCAATCTGCCGGAGCTGGAGATGCACACCACCTCGTTCTGGTTTGAATTCCCTCCTGACGTTGGTTCCAAGCTGGGATTCTCCGGTGAGGAGCTTGGGGGCAGCCTCAGGGCCCTGGCCAACATGTTACGCAACGTGGCGCCTCTGTGGGTGATGTGTGATCCTAAGGACATAAGAGCCTTCCCTGAGGTGAAGTCGCCTTTTACCGACCGCCCGACGGTTTACGTTTATGACAACTACCCGGGAGGAGTCGGATTCTCGCAGAAGCTGTTTCACCTATCCGGTGACCTGTGGAAAGCGTGCGGTGAGATGATACGTTCCTGGGAGTGCATGGACGGCTGCCCCTCCTGCGTGGGGCCGAAGATGGTGGTGGGGGAGGGGGGAAAGCTGGGGGCAT
>CBDUQU010000160.1:0-6218 GCA_965369445.1 uncultured bacterium
CCGATGTTTAGGGAATTCTGCTTACCGGCAAGATGGAGGCCCAGGTCAACGGGACCAAAGAAGTCGCTGCCCACCGGAAACCGTTGGACCCTGTAAAAGGACGTCCCCGCGTCAACGAAAAGCACCTTCTGATTGATCTGCATGATTCACTCCCTCGCTATTTCGAATCAGGCGTGAACAGACTATTACCCGAAGAGACAGCCTCCCCTCGGTCTATTGCAGTGGTCTAGCGATGTCTCTTGATCTTCTTCCCGTTCGGCTTAACACAACAAAACACCGGAATATCCTCAGCATCATCCTTCGGACGGTTTTGGTGGAGGTTAAACCCCGATCTTTGCAGAAAGTTTCTCCAAATCTCTATAGCAAAAAGACCACACCGGTGATAGTCATGCTCTACTCTCAACTTCCCTTTCTTGCGAATCAAGTAGACTAAGGTTTTCTCAAAAATGTCATCCTTCGGATTCGGGTCGTACTGATTCTCGATGAAGGTTATGTCCAGATCATCTCTTCTGGAGGTCCATATGTTGGTCTCGTCTTGCTTGAATCGCTCCTTAACCTCGTCGGGGTGAGTAATCATCACCCCACCTGGTTTCAAATGCTTGTATGCCGCCTTGAATACCTTGAGTAAGTCTCTTTTGGTTGTCATGTAGGTGATCGCATCATTGATGAAAACAGAATCGAATTGCCGCTTCAGGTCAAAATTCCGCATATCTGCCAACCGGAATTCAGATTCCGGATTTAGTTTTTTCGCGTTGCCAAGCATAGGTCGGCTGATGTCGATTCCCGTCACCTTAAAGTGTCGTTTCAGATGAAGTGTATTCTTGCCGCCACCACATCCCATATCCAGCAGAGTGCAGACTTTGATCTTGGCGTGCTTTTTTATCAGCCTGGTAAAGAGTTCACTCTCTTCCCTGTAGACCTCAACGTCTTCCCAGATAGGCCAGAGCCAGGCAAGGTCATGATATAAGCGATTGGCTTTCTTCTTCACAACGTCTCCTCTCACGACGGATAACTCCCTACCTCGCCGCTGACCGACCAGCAACCCAACCGGTGGAAAATGCAGCCTGTAGGTTATAACCTCCGGTGTCGGCATCGACATCCAGCACTTCCCCGGCGAAATAGAGGCCCTCAACCAGTCGGGAAGCCATGGTTCGGGGGTCGACCTCCTTCGTATCCACTCCGCCGGCGGTGATGATCGCGTCGTTGAAAGGACGGTACCCGGTCACCTCCAGGCGAAAATCCTTCAACCAGAGCCGCAGCCGTTTTCGCTCCTCTGCCGTGATCTGGTGCCCCACCTTGTCCGGTGGGATACCTGTTAGATCTATACAGACCGGAATAAGTTTTGCCGGCAGCAACTCTTTAAGCAGCGTGCGAAACTTCTGTTTGCCATGCGCCTCAAGGTCACGAAGAAGACGCTCATTCAGCTTGCGCTGGTCGAGAGCCGGTTTTAGATCAATGGAAAGGATGACTCTCTGGTGCAGACGCAGCGCATCTACAACCAGCCTGCTTGAGGAAAGGATGATCGGCCCGGAAAGTCCAAAGTGCGTAAAGAGCATTTCGCCAAAGGCCTCTGCCCGCTTTTTCCCATCGATTAACACCTGGATGTTCACACTACGCAAACTCAGGCCCTGCAGCTTGGGGGCCGTCTCCCCGGCCGTTTCCAACGGAACCAGCGCCGGTCGAATCGGCACAACGGTATGCCCCGCCGATTTGGCCAGGCGATAGCCATCTCCGGTCGAGCCGGTGATAGGGTAAGATGCCCCACCGGTAGCCACGATAACCGCATCTGCCCGAAAGACCCGCTCGGCTGTGCTCTGATCGGTCGAGCCCTTTCCGATCCGAACTCCATTCACGCTTTTTCCCTCTACTAAAAGCCCCTCAACCGACGATCGCGCTCGCAGTGTCACACCAGATTTCCTGGCCCAGGCTGACAGCGCGTCCACGATATCCTTGGCCTGATCACTGACTGGAAAAACCCGTCCCCCCCGCTCGGTCACAGTTCGAATACCAAGTTTATCGAGAAAGGTCACCAGCTCAGAGCTGAAAAAACGGGAAAAGGCCTGGCGAAGGAAACGCCCGTTGGGTCCAAAGTGCGATATGAACCTGGAGACTGGAGCCACGTTGGTCAGGTTGCAGCGTCCCTTGCCGGTGATGCGCAGTTTCCGTCCCGGGCGGTACATCTTTTCCAAAAGCAGCGTCTCGGCCCCCTGTTCGGCCGCTTGCCCGGCAGCCATCAAGCCGGCTGCGCCCCCTCCGATCACGATTACTTTACGTTGTGCCATATATCTGCCTGCCTACCGGCGCTATTCTGAATTGCAAAATACAAAACACACCCAGACATAATAGTGATTGTTACAGTTTAGGCAAGAAATAACGAGAAGCGGCCATACCCATCAGCAACCCTCAGCGGAAACTTTCCCAAGTTGTTCTCGTAAGAATAGGCGACACTAAGTCATATTCGATCCAGAATTTTGGCTTGACCAAGATATTCTCAGAAATTCGGAATTGACAGTTGCCATCAAAAAACTCTCTAAAGATTGGAGGATCTATGAAGTCACTCTGTCGTTGCCTGTTGGCTGGATTGCTCGTAGTAATGGTCGCCTACGGCACGGCCGTTGCCGGTGGGAAGGTGGAAACCTTCACCTTTGAGGACATTCATTCGATCGACATCGAGACGGTCAGCGGTAACATCACGATAACACCCGGTAAAACGGATAAGCTAACTGTCGAATTGATAA
Organism: uncultured bacterium; assembly: GCA_965369445.1. Taxonomy (GTDB): domain Bacteria; phylum Zixibacteria; class MSB-5A5; order MSB-5A5; family SM1-73; genus SM23-73-3. The sequence goes on from CBDUQU010000160.1 coordinate 2,739, forward strand.
ACGATCTTGACGATCCCGAGCAGCTCGATCCTGAACTGGAAGCCGAAGAGGGAGAACTATCCATCGAGGAGAACTTCACCGGCAACCGGGTCAGAGGAAAAACTCATTGGACAGTGTACCTGCCCAAAACGGCCAGGCTTCGCTCAATTGAATGCAGCACCGCCTCCGGAGACATGTTATTTGAGGGGTTTGACGTGGACTTCATCGAAACGGAATCAGCATCGGGAGAAGTTTCGATCAATTCTCTTACCGCAAAGGAACTTGAGCTTTCCACAGCCTCGGGAGCGATAATCTTAGACGACTGCAAGGTGGATTTCGTCAAGGTCAGCTCGGCATCCGGAAAGATAGCAGCCAATTCCGTACGGGCGAAGGAGATTGATCTCTCCACCGCCTCAGGGAAAATAGTCGTCGAAGATTGCGAGGCGAAAACCATCGAAACCAGCTCAGCTTCCGGAAAAATCTCTGTTGGTGCGGTTACCACCGAGGAATTGGAGCTGTCCACTGCTTCAGGACGGATAGTTGTCGAGGACAGCGACATCAAAGAGCTGGTCGAGGCATCCTGTGCCAGCGGGGACGTGCAGATTTATTTGAGCCGCCTGCCTTCCAAGCATCTTCGTGCCTCATCCGCCAGCGGCGATGTGGATCTTGAGGTGCCCCAGTTCGGAGATAATTTTACCATGACCCTGACCAAGCGAGCAAACAGGGGAAAAATCAAGTGCCCCTTCGAATACACTGAGAAGGAGACCCTTCGTCTTCACAGGCACGACAAGCACCTCACGGATCGCTATTTGGTGAAGCGAGGCGAAGGCGGACCCGATATCAAACTGTCGACAGCCAGCGGGACCATCAGAGTCAAAACACAGACCAAGGGCAAATAATAGGAAGAACCCCCTCGGGAATGGCGGAGAAGCGTTCCGCCAGGAAAGCAGAAGAGACTCGTCTGAGGAGACGCGCAGGCGTCTGGATTTACCTGCTCTCAGGCGGATGTTATCATCCGCCTTCTTTTTTCGCTAGTATCATCAGGCAATGCCATCAGGCCTCCTCCATCAGAATCAGGTCTCCAGCAATTCTATCTGGCGTATAACGATGAGTTAAGCTCCCGCGCCGAATGAAAGCTGCATCTCAGCTTCGAGATAGCCGCCCTGACCGCTCGAAAGGGCCGACACGCGGTCAGCTTCAACGACATGTTAGCTTGATTTCATTATTCCTTTTTCTCGACTATTTCGTACTTGAGGCTTCTTGCTCTTTGAAGAAACTTGTTGATGTTTCCTATCCCCCACTGTGTACTCACAGCGATTCTTGTATCCTCTAGCTCAATTATCTCTTCTGGCCTTAGATAGTGTCTTCTATATCCAGAATCGGCATGAATCTCCTGTGCTCTTTCGATTGTGTCAAAGCAACCCCATGATCCTTGCAGAGATCGAGAAAATACACTTTCAAGTCTTGAGTAAGTAATGCCCGGATTGTCCCCAACATATTTCCTAAATATCGCGTGTACAACTCGACTCTTGCCATATTCTCCTTTGTTGAACGTGTACTTTGTTCGGTCAAATCTCTTACTTAGATTCTTGAAGTAGGTGTCCGTGATAACGTAGATGTTATTGTCCTGACCTTTGTATCGTCTAAGGGTCAATGCCGCCACTGGGATTGAGTCTCTTATCAAGCACCCGCTAGATATTGATTCCGCAAGATTCTTGTCGATGGCGCTTCCTACTAAGACACCGATATATTTGGGCTCCGCTATGTGTAATTCCCTTTCAACTAGTTTCTCTATTTGGTGCGTCTCGCTCAAGTAGTCTTCCAGTTGATCCAGATGATCTTTGGTAAGTTCACCAAGTTTGAGTTCTAGTACGCCCAATGTGGATTCTCCATATAATACTAGTAGATCAATTCGGCCGTCAGTATTCCTTTTCACCCGTCCACCCTTGATGGGTAGTTCCGCCTTCAATATCTCAATTGTTGCAAGTTCGTCATCGTCCAGAATTAGCACATCTGGATTCTCTATCAGATACGATTCCATTGACAGCTCTCGCTTGAAGTCCATCGGTGTGAGCTTGATATTGTTCGCAGTCAGGTGCCTATAAATGTGCATAGCAGTCCCCTTTCAAGTGCCTTAAGAAGCAGGCATGTCTTCTAAGGCAAACTAACGGTGATTGTGCAGTCTGTATAAATCTGTAAAGACAGACTGCTCGTTTCTGTATAACACATTGGTTAAAAATAAAGTCAAGCGTTTTTCTGTGCCTGCCAGGTCCCCTGACCTGGCAGGTTTCGGCCCCGTTGGGTCCGGGGGCTCAACGGACACATAAAAAGCCCAAGCTCCGATCCGACCCGCCCAGACTTGCTTCCTGTATGGACACCCTCTCTTAACAACGAATAATTTAGCACGCAGACCTTCCCAAATCAAGGAGATTCTTTCGAAATCCTGTGCAGGTGTTCGCGTTCTACCAGGTCCAGAATCTGACACATCTGTCAGGAGTAGCTCCTGACAGAACAAGAATCGGGTTCACCTAAAGGTGAACACTCCAAGATCTCCTTCTCTCTTGTCTTCCGAGATATCTTCTTGTGCCTGTTAGCTTCCCTGAGCCGGAGCTTGCCCACAGCAGGGCCGCGGGGCACGCCGGCTTCCGAGAAGTCCATCTCTCGTCATGCGGCACATCTCCTTATTCTTCCTCTAACAAGTCGACATACCCTAACTAGTTGTCCCCCCAAACATGATTTTACACAAAAGAAGCTGCACAAAAACTTAGATGGAACACTCTTTCTTGCTTGACAATAACGCCAGGTCGCTTAAATTGAGGGTGGAAGGGAATCCGAAAAAGGACCATTGGAGTTTCAAAAAGGATCAGATATTCCGATAGACTTATCTTTCGGCTTTGGTAACGAATGAACCCACGCAAAGGAGGGAAACGTGTATTCCAAGCTCTCTTGGCAACATCTGCGGTTGCTCTTTCCTGCAATTTCTCTGCTCCTGTTCCTGGGACTTTCCCCCAACCACCTGCATGCTCAGGCCGTGCTCATCAACGAGGTGATGTTTCTTCCGGATGTGGGTAGCACCGTCCACGAGAGAGATCACGAATGGGTGGAGCTTTACAACTATGGAGCTGAGGTGAACGTGAACGGCTGGGTGATCTCCAACAGCGATGCCTCCTCAGATGCTGTCTTGCCCGCCTGGGACTTTCCTGCATCCACGTACCTGGTGGTTCACTTTACCACCGGCACCAACGACAACGACTTCTCTGATGGCGAAGGCGACTATTACGCGGGAAGTGCAGACGTCTTCTCCGAGGCCATGGACGAGTGCGCACTGTACACCGGCACACCCTCCGGTTCGACCATCATCGATTTTATGAACTGGTCGGAGACGTTCAGCTATTCTCCGGGTCAGGCGCACGATTATGCCGTGCCGGTCGGCATCTGGACGGATGGCGAGTTCTTTACTCCCATCGACACCTCGGCCAGACAGGCTGAGGTGGCCTGGGT
>CBDUQU010000161.1:0-6070 GCA_965369445.1 uncultured bacterium
CAGGACCTCATAATAGGCTGCCAGTATATCGTTGGTTCCTATCTGGCTGAAGAACTGAATCCAGCACTGATTCCTTTGCACGAAGTATTCGTTTGGATCGATCTCCTGAAACCTCCTCCTGAAAGACCCTTCAGGGTATGATGCAGAGGTGTCTTCAGGGTCGACATAGGCGTTGCCAAAAGGAGCAGGGTCCTTGGCCGTGTTGCTGCTTATGCCGGTGTTGTTTTTGTACAGTTTGATCTCCACAATGGAATCGCCCGGGGCAAAGCCTTCGGGTACGCCATTTTCGTCGGGTTTGCCCAGGTAATAGAAGGTGCGCTGCAGGTATTCGTAGTCCCGGATTACGGTTGCCTTGGTCTCGGCGCCGGCATTGAACTCCGCCTTCTGACTGGAGCCCTTGTCCTGGCTGGTTATCATGGTGAGATTCCACCCGCCGATTTTGGCGGTGGTTTTTATGCCAAAGAGACCTTGTTTTCTTTCGCCGTATCCCACCACCCCGCTTCCCACCGACAGGTTGGTGTTGCCGGCTTCTATGCTCTGGATGATCTCGTCCTCCTCGCCCTTGTATCTCAACTGGAGAGTGTTCTCCAGATCGGTGTGCCTTCTACTGTCCTGGTCTACTTTAACCGAGATCTTGCTTCCAATGGTGCCGTTTATGGTGAACGAGGAGTATTGCTCCATATTGAGGGAGGGAAACTTGGACTGCCTGGAGGTGGCAGTGTTTTTCAGACCATCCTCCCAGGTGCTCCTTCCGGAGAAGCTGATCCTTCTGTAGCCGGAGACCTTCAGCGCCGGGCCGCCTTCGCCTATGATCCTGGAAACCACCTTGGGGAACTTGACCGGGATCTCCCATTCAAACAGCCCCCTGGATCTATCTCCGCTTCGCAGAAAATGGGTGTTTAAATTTCTTCTCCACTGAGCATTCTCCTTAAGTCGGTTATTGGCCGAGGTATACGCTGAGATCGGCAGAAACAAAGGCTTTCGCAATTGATAGTCCCCGTGCTTCTCACTTATCTGCACGAAGCCGTTATCATATTCCACCAGGACGGTCTGGGTGAATCTAAGATTGGTTTTCAACAGGGGTATAGAGTCCGAGGAGACGGTAAGCCCCATCTCCCGGGGAAGATGGCCGAAGCGAACGCAGTGACGGTCATTCTCTTCAAGCCCGATCGCACAACCCACGGCCTGGACCGGATCAGGAATCAGGAATTGGCCGAGAGTCAGACCGGATAAAAACAAAACCGCCAAACCCAGCAAAGATACTACGCCCTTGGCGGTCTTCTGATTCTGTCGCGAGCGATAATGCATCAGGAGACAACTCCTTTTGCGCTTCATCAAAAATCTTTAGCTACTTCTCGATAATTCCTCCTTTCCTTATATTCGGCAGGAACCTTCAGTTTATGTATACGACTTCTTGCTCCAACTTTATGCCGAATTTTCCTCTTATCTTCCTTCTCAGTTTCGCGGCCAGCCTTCTGACATCTGCGGCGCTTGCGGCTCCGGCGTTTATCAGTATATTGGCGTGTCCGGCAAAAACCTTAGCGTCGCCCTGGCGCATCCTCTTGGCGCCCACCTGATCCAGCAGCAATCCTGCCGAGACCTTTCTGCCGTTCAACACAACGTTCTTGAAGAAGCACCCGGCCGATTTCTCTTGCGAAGGAAGACTCTCCTTTCTCCTCTTTAGATTCCCGGCTATCCTTTCCTCGATCTCCGTTGTGTCGCCCTTTCTCAGTTTAAACGTAGCAGAGAGCAAAACATCCCGGGTTTCTTTGAGTCTGCTCTCTCGATATCCGAATTGGAAATCCTTCTTACTAACCTCCTTCACGTCCCCTTCGGTCGTGAGGATGACTGCTTTCGTCAGCCGGTCACCTACCGACTTGCCAAAGGCTCCGGCGTTTCCGCGTACTGCTCCGCCTGCCGTTCCGGGAATGCCTGCCGCGAATTCCAGTCCGGAAAGACCGTGCGCGCAGGCCCTGTTAACCATATCTTCCAGCAAAGCTCCAGACTGACAGATGATGTTGTCCCCGTTGACCAGGATGCCTCTACACTCGTTCTTTATCACCAAACCCTTGAAGCCTGAATCGCTGACCAGAATATTGCTTCCGCCACCGAGGAGCAAAAAACGTAGCCTGAACTCCTGAGCGGTTCTGACAGCGAACACTAAAGTCTCTGGATCCTCTGCTGGGAAAAAAAGATCAGCCTTTCCGCCGATGCCGAAGGTGGTATACGGAGCTAAGGTGACGTCACATCTCAATCCGTTGGCCAGCGCTTCGGATAATCTCTTATAAACCTCCTTCTTGCGTATTGAACGAGTTGACTTTACTTCGGTTGTCTCCATTATTGCCCGCACTCTACCATATGTTATACGACATTTGCGCCAAAAAGCAAGCAAAATCCTCGTGCTTCAAGGCCACCCGCGAGCTCTGAGCCTTCGTCTAAGCTGTCCAACTTTTGCACAGAAGCCTGCCAAGGGCTGATCGGATGATTCTTCAGATTCGAAGGAAAGACTGAACCTCCAGAGCTTCTCCTCAAGACGCGGTCAAGCTGGTGTTGGGGGCGGCTGTTCAAAAACCGAACAGAAACGCGTTGGGAGAATAAGAGGCCCTTCTTACGCCTGGAGCTCCTTGCGCAAGGCTTCCACCGCCGCCTCCGCCTTGTCTCTTGCCACCACGCAGGTGACCGAGGACATTGAGGTGGAGATGGTATCGATGTTTATCCCCGCGGCGGAGAGGGCATTGAACATTTTCCCTGCCATACCTGCCGTCTGCGCCAGTTGATGACCGGCGATGGAGACTAAGGCTATGGAGGAAGTATGAGAGACCTTCTCCGCTCCTATCTCGTCCTTGATCTTTCCCAGAAGCGTCTTAATCGGATCCAGCTCGTTCTCGGCCACGGCAAAAGACACGTCGACCCGATCCTTATAGCTGATTCCCGAGACCACCAGCTCCACGTTGAACCCCTCGTTACCTAACTTGCCGAATATCTCCGCCGCGATTCCGGGTTTATCGGGAACCGCATGGATGGTAACCTTTGCCACATTGGTGTTGCTTGCGATATGAACGTCTACCATGATCTTGCCTCCGAGTTCTTTGTAAGAGTTTTTTGGTTTACCACCGGCCTCCTGCCGTTTGTCCCCGGTATCTCGAGGATGACTCAAATCTAATGATAATAGGGGAAAAAGTCAAAGAGTTTTCCTGGTCGTTTGCGCTAAACTGAAGCTGCGCGCCTGGACATTCCGCGCGAATCAACTGGTAAGGGCAAGTTGCATTGATTGGTTGAACTTCGGGCAATCTTTGATTGACTTTAATCAGGCGAAATGTTATTTTTGTATTTCAAAGGTGTACAAAACCTTTGAGAAACAATTCTTTGACTGCTCGACTTGTCGAATATCGATCAAGTTCGATGAATCGAGGGACTACGGAGATTCAACAAGAAACAGCTAACCAAAGAGATCGTTATGAAATACAAAGCTTTATACGGTACGCACGACATACTTCCTGATGAGTCCGTCAAGTGGCAATACTTAGAGGGCCAGCTCAGGAAGATATTCGCACTTTACAATTACCAGGAAATCCGCGTTCCCACCTTCGAGGAGACGGAACTGTTTGCCCGAAGCATAGGCCAGGATACCGACATCGTCCGGAAGGAGATGTACACCTTTGAGGATCAGGGAAAAAGAAGTATCACCTTGAGGCCGGAGGGAACCGCCGGTGTGGTGAGGGCTTATCTGGAGCACAGCCTGGGAGAGAAATCCCCTTTGGTGAAGTTTTACTATCTGGGAAGCATGTTCCGGCAGGAAAGACCACAAAAAGGACGCATGAGAGAGTTCCATCAATTTGGAATCGAGGCTATCGGCTCGGCCGATCCGGCAGTGGATGCCGAACAGATTGAGATGGGTGTTAGAATCTGTCGGGAATTGAAGATCACCGATTTCAAAACGCATGTGAACAGTATCGGCTGTCCGGTCTGCCGGCCGGTTCACAGAGACAAGCTTTTGAGTTTCATGAAAGATAAGATAGATAAGCTATGTGATGACTGTAAGACCAGATATCTGCGCAACCCTTTGAGGATGTTTGACTGCAAGAACGAGGAGTGCATCGAGCAACTCAAAAGCGCACCGGTGATGATTGACTTTCTGTGTGAAGACTGCCAGGCGCATTACGATCAGGTCAAGAAATATCTGAGTGAATTGAAAATAGACTACTTCGAGGACAAGAGATTAGTGCGGGGATTGGATTACTACACCAAGACCGCTTTTGAGATCAAATCACCGCAGTTGGGAAGTCAGGATACCTTGCTTGGTGGCGGGCGCTACGATCTACTGGTGGGAGAACTAGGCGGCAAAAGCACTCCCGCCATCGGCTTCGCTGCCGGGATGGAGAGGTTCATGCTGGTGCTGGAGATGCAGAAGAAACTTGATGTTGAGGAGAAAAAGCTGAATCTGTTCATCGCCGTCTTGGGGGACGAAGCCAGAGCTTTTGCGGTCAAGCTGGTCAAAGACCTCAGGCAGAAGAACATATCCTGTGAGACCGACTACCTGCAAAGAAGCTTAAAAGCCCAGATGAGGGAAGCCAACCGCCAGAAAGCAGAAAAGGTTTTGATCATCGGCGAAGACGAGATGAAAAAAGGCAAGGCTGTGCTGAAAGAGATGCAGAGCGGAGAACAAAAGGAGATCGATTTAGACCGAATAGACGACGTTCTGTAATCGTGTCGTTTGATGCCAAAGAAGAAAGCTGTTGTGGGATGAAGGGGTAGCCTCAGGCTTTTAGTCTGCGGGGTGGAGATCGGTCAACGGTATGAACCAAATGGTCCATATCAACGGATTGAATGGATGTAACGGATGTAATCGGTTCAGTCTTTTGCATCCGTTGACTCTTTCTTCCGTTACCATAGGGAATTCAGTAAGAGGAGGAAGAGAACATGTTAACCACTTATCTGAAAGCGGCAATGAAAAAGGCAAAGTACGAGATTCTGCAGGATGATAGCACATTTTATGGAGAGATTCCGGGGTTTGACGGAGTGTATGCCAACGCCGACACGCTTGAGGTCTGCCGAGATGAACTGGAGGAGATTTTGGAGGAATGGATTCTTTTCAGAGTATCACGTAACCTTCCCTTACCTCAAGTGGACGGAATGCAACTGAAAATAAAGGATTCAGTGTAATGCCGCGAGTGGGATCAATTAAAAGAAAAGAACTGATTCGATTGCTAAGACTGGTGGGTTTCCAAGGTCCTTACTCAGGCGGGAAGCATCAATTTATGATTAAAGGCGAAATCACCTTGCGAATTCCAAATCCTCATCAAAGCGATATAGGCAAGGAATTACTTGCCAGGATTCTCAAGCAGGCAAAGATAAAAAGAGCAACCTGGGAGAACTTGTAGCCGAAGAGATGTAGCTCGGATATGGTCGTAAGACCTATCCGAGGATAACCAGAAAGAGGAGATTTCGGATGAGAGGGATACAGTACATTACGGATGATCGAGGCAGAAAGAAGGCCGTAGTGATCGATCTTGAAAAATACGGAGAAGTGTGGGAAGACTTCTACGACGGCCTGACCGCTCGCAAAAGAGCCTCTGAGCCCAAGGAATCGCTGGAGTCGGTGAAAAAGCGGCTTCGCAGACAGTCTTGACTAAACTACAACCACACCAGCCCCGCCAGGGCGGGGTCTCCGCTTCGCTCCGACAAGCTGGTGCACTCCAAAACCGAATCTACAAATGCAAGCTTTCTACAGGAAGAAACAAACCAGCTGGCTAATAACTTTTGTCTTCATCCCGATCATTCTCTTTTTTGCCGGTGTCCTCTATTATCAGGAGGTGTTGGGCAAGCCTTTTGGGGACAATCCTGTGCCTCCTTCATTCTTTCTGGGCTTTCTCCTGCTGTTTTTGATTGTCCTATCATTGTTTGCCACGCTGACCGTCACCGGATTTCCCAACTATATCGAAATCAAATTCGGCATCGGGCTGATTCGGAAGAAATTCTACTACAAAGATATTCGATCCTGTTCGGTTCAGAAAAATCCGTTAATTTATGGATGGGGTATCAGAAAAATACCAGGCGGCTGGCTCTATAA
>CBDUQU010000162.1:0-6061 GCA_965369445.1 uncultured bacterium
GTGCCTGTCAAAGGCGGTTGGGTAAGGGGCTTTTTTTGATGAAGCTACGACCCCCCCTAACCCCCCCGTAAACGGGGGGGGATAGGAAAGGAAACAAATTTCGACGTATCGGGACAAGGGTGTCACGATACAACTAAGCCTTCTCTTATTCCCCCCCGTTTACGGGGGGGCTTCGCTTCCCAAAGAGGGAAAAACAGATTCCCCATCGAACCAATAAGTGAAGGAGGAGGAAAAGAGGAACTCATTGCTAACGCGAAAAGCTGAACAAAGTACTCAGAAACGTTCGGCAGCGAAAGCAGAACAAAAAAACTTAACTTAAACTCTTGGCTTTCAGCCAGGAGGAAAATCGGATGTCTCATAAGGCCGATCCACCAAATGAAGGTAGATACGGCTCTTTTTTTGCTCCGGGCAAGCCCCGGTTTGGCAGGAGAAGTGCGGAAACCCGGCTGGTAACAAAAAGTTATAACGTTTTGCAGAATCATCGTAAAAAGTATGTCGGAGTTGTTTGCTTGAATTACTCAGATTTAGACGAGAATAAGGTGTTCATCTTTGGGACACCATTTTCCGATCCCGCGTCGGACGGTGAACACCGTCACGTCGTGTCCCGGTGCCGGCTGAGGATGGCGGTGGAAGGAATGGGCGGATGGCCGCTAACTGCGCGCGCGGCGCGGATTTGGGACTGGTCACTTTTTGAACAAAAGCGCTTGGCGGGCATAGTTTTTGCCATTTTTTGGTTTGAAAAAACGACAGATTGGTTATATTAACATATAAGAGAATACGGGTGCTGAGAATAATGAGGAAGGGACTGTTTATAAGGTACATACTGATTCTCTTTTGCTCTGGGTGGATGCTGACTTTCGCCGCCAAAGTATCGCTGTGCCAAAACCAGCCTCCGGTCTTTGATCCGACCGTAAGCTGTTACGTTGCCAGACCGGATACGGAGAGTTATCAGGTCGATGGTCCGAATCGGGCCGGCCAGACATTCTCCACCTGCTACGTCAGGGAAAGGGAGCTTCTGGAGGTAGGCGTCCATGCCACCGATGCCGACGGAGATCTCATCACCATCTCGGTTTTGAACGCGTCTCCCTCGGCCTCGTTTACCGATAATGGAGACGGCAGCGCAACTCTTTTCTGGGAGCCGGAGTTTATCGGGCCCTATTCCGCTGCTCAGAGTCCCTTTGAGCTTTACTTTGTCGCCTCCGATGGGAGTTCAAGCTCGCAGTTGCAGGTGTTGATAAACGTGATCAACGTGAACCGAAAACCTGAGTTGATCCTGCCGGAGTCTCTGCAGGTGGCGGTCGACAACCGGCTGACGTTTCAGGTGAGGGCGCTGGATTTAGACTTAGAGGAGGTGACCATCGAGGCGCTGAACCTGCCGCCGGAGGCGAGCTTCGACCCAAGCTCCGGCATGTTTGACTGGAAGCCCGAACTGGCGGACACCGGGTTGAGGGCTATCACCTTCCGGGCCACGGATCTCTCCGGAGGATCCGACTTAGAGGAGGCGCGGGTGAGGGTCCTTCCTCCATCCACCTTTGATCTAAACCTGGGGACGGTGGAGTGTCTTCTTGGGGGCACGGTTACAGTGCCGGTCAACCTGGCGAATTCTGAGACTATTGCCGGAATGGAGCTTATGATTCGATTTGATCCCGGGATCTTCACCTTCCTGAACGTGTCCAAAGAGGGAACCCGTACGCAGGGCTGGGAGTATTTCTGGTCTCGCGAAAAGACGGAGGGACCTCACCAACTGATAAAAATCCTGGGAATTGCCGATTTCCCCAACCAGACCAACGTCGATCCGCTCTTCCCCGACTCCGGCGCCATCGCTTATCTCAGCTTCAAGGTCACCAGCGATCCGAACCTGAGCGGTCTGTTGGCTCCGCTGGAGTTCTTCTGGTTCGATTTCACCGATAACACCCTCTCCACCCCGCGAGGGCGGTTTATATCTCGGGACCGGATCAACCTCAATCCCGGAGGCGTGCTGCTGGATGCGGGAAGCACGCTCCTGGGAGACGTAAATGAGAACGGGCTTCCCTTTGAGGTGGGGGATGCGGTCAAGCTGGCGGCTTATATTTCGGGGATGACCAAGCTTACCGAACAGCAGTTGATCAATTCCGACGTGAACCAGGACGGACGAGTGGGAACCTTAGCCGATTTGGTCTTTTTGATCAGGCATATCATAGAAGACAAAAGCCTCCCTCCCGGAGATGGAGTGGCGACTGGTGAGGAAGTGGTGATCAAGGTCAAAAGTGAAGGGTCGCGCACCTTTATACGGCTGGAATCTGAGCTGCCCATCGGTGGAGCGCTGCTGGTATTCGAGGGAGAGGACGCAAAGATCGAAGACCTGAAGCTCTCGCCGGAGGCGCAGGACTTAGATCTGTACACCTATCGGGTCGGCCGGCAAATCCGGGTGCTGGTAATCAGCCAGGAGGCACTGCCTCTTCCCGCAGGAGACGGATTTCTCTTAAGCTTCGAAGGTGAAGGCATCGACACATTATACCTATCCCTGGCTGATCAAGGGGGAGAGCTTCTGTCGGTCAAGCAGGAGTACGAATCCACTTCCCGACCGGCCAGGTACCAGCTTCATCAGAATTACCCCAACCCCTTTAATCCGGAGACGAAGATAAAGTACTTCGTAGCAGGAGAGGGACCGGTGCAGGTTGGCCTGAAGGTGTACAACGTCGCCGGGCAGTTGGTGAAGATCCTGGTGGACGAGGTGAAATCTTCAGGCGAATATGAAGTGACGTGGAACGGAAGGAACGAAAACGACGAAGAAGTGGCCAGCGGAGTCTACTTCTACAAGCTTAGGGTCTCGGACTTTGTCGAGACCAGGAAGATGGTCCTTTTGAGGTAGTCAGGAAAGATGTGCTGTTTTGTCTGAACTGAAATAGATTTCACACAGGGCGCACTGAAAGGTTTTTAGTGCATCAGAGTGCACAATGTATGAACCTGGATGCGGGAATTTGCGTTTGTGACTTGAGTCGAATGAAAGGATCGGTTCTTTGGATCGGTGGTAAGAGTTTGAATAGTAGAAAGTTGAGGTGGAGAGGAGAAAAATGAGAGACTTTAGTGGAACGCCTGAGAGTCGACTAAAGCCGGGCACAGGCTTTGCTTTTACGGAGAAAGAGGAAAAGAGTCTGTTCATGAAGGAATCCGGACGTACGGAAGGTGTCGGTACCTTCAAGGGAGAGGGGTCAAGATTATGAAAAATAAACTGAGGAAACACGGCCTGCGCATGAACGGTGCCTCCACCGGAGCATTGCTTATTTTCCTTGTTCTCTGTCTCGGAATGGGATTGGGCACCATACCCAACCTGCTGGACTCGACGGAGAGATTTGCTGCCGTTGGCGAATTCGGCGGGCAGAGGGCTTTTGCCGGCGAGCAAGACATTGAGGAGGCAATGGTCGACTCGTTTCTCGACAATGACACCTTGATCGTTGTCAACACCACGGCTGCGCCGGGTGACAGTTTTTGGGTCACCATTAACATGGTGAGTACGATTCCGATATACGGGTTTGAACTTGATTTTCGTGACTATAACACTTCGATAATCTTCCCGGACACTTTTGCTATAGTAGATACCACATATGATCCCTTTTTTATAGACACCACGTGGTACCCCACATTTGAATTGCTTGGTCGAGCTGATAGAGCCGATTCACTATTCTTCTTACTGGCAGCTTCTTTCTGGAATGAGCATCTCGACACCCTCAGGTTCACTTGCTTAGTCGATTTCTTCGCTACGCCACCGGAACCTCCTATTGATCCTGGCTCCGGACCGGTGGTACGATTCAAATTCTGGGTTAGAGAAGATGCCCAGCCAGGAAGCACAACACCCGTCAGGTTTGTTACTGTCCTTCCTATTCCAGGCTTCCCGGGTACTCCTCCCAATTTTACTGATACCTTGGGTAACTTTCTCGTTCCAATGACCAAGAACGGAACCTTTACCGTGGCAGATACAACAGAGCCAGAAAACCATTGTCCGGTTTTCACCTACCCGGTATCCGATTATTTTCAGGTTAATGAAATGGCAACCCTGGCATTCGACGTGACCGCCACAGACGAAGACGGGGATACCATAACCCTGACCATGGATCCGCTCGATCCGGACGGGCTGGTTTACAGTTTCGAGTCGAAGACCGACGAGGGAGAGGTCACCTCAAGGTTTGAGTATACCCCTCAGTACGGTGAGGCGCCGGCCACCAGATACGTCAGGTTCAGAGTCACCGACGGGGAGTGTCCGCCAGTCATCAGGACCATTACCATTGAGGTGCTCGAGACCGCGCAGGATCTGCTGATGGCATCCAGCCTGCAGGGAGGCGTGCCGGGAAGCTCCGATAGATTGGTTCCCTTCATGATCACCAACTCGGTGGACATATATGGATTCCAGTTCACCTTCCGGTGGGACCCTGCCAGACTGTACGTGGATTCGCTGGTAGCCACGGACGTCCTCGAGGGATTCGTGGTGTACGACAACCGGAGGGACAGTGTGGAGGCGGGCAACACCACGGTTTTGGTCTTTGGACTGGCAGGGGAGACCATACCTGCCGGACTGGATACCGTGATATATCCCGCCTTCCGGGTGCTGGAGGAAGCAGAACCTGGTCCGGTGGATATTACGATAGAGAATGCCAGGGAAGCAATAAATCCCGGCTATCCCTCGCAGCCGCTGGGAGCGGTGGACGGCATATTCATGATCGACAGGTTCGGAGACGCCAATCTGGACCAGTGGGTGGACGTGGGAGACGTGGTATCCCTGGTGGCCTATATCACTAACAGTATATCCTTTACCCCCAGGCAGGAATCGGCGGCAGACGTCAACCAGGATTCGGACATCAACGTGGGTGACTTGGTGGCCATGATAGACATCATCCTGGGAAGATGGATGGGTCCGTCGCCCCCGATGTATCCCGGCCCCATGGCCTTTGTCGAGCTGGATTGCCAGGACCTGCAGGCGGGAAGCTCGGGGGAGATCAGGGTGATGGCTAACCTGGAGGTGCCGGTGGCGGCGGCTCAACTGCAGATCAATTACGATCCGGAGCAGGTATCCTTCCAGGTGCCGGCGCTTTCCGAAAGATCTGGTCATTTCCTCATTCAACACCGGGACGATGGGAAGGGGAAACTGCACGTGGTGCTCTTCAATATGTCAAACGATCCCATCTCGGTGGGTGAGGGCAACATACTTTCCCTTCCGGTGACACTTAGTGCGGGCGCGGAGGATGATTTTGGAATAGAGCTGAAAGAGGTAGCATTGGCGGATGAAAACGCAGCCTTGATACCGGTAGGTGACGCGCCATCCAGACCGGTTGCCTTTGAGTTGAACCAGAACTATCCCAATCCCTTTAATCCGTCCACCACCATCAAGTTCACGCTCCCCTCGACAGGAGACGGCGGGATGACGCTGCCGACCAGCCTGAGGATCTACAACGTGTTAGGAGAGGTGGTCAGAACGTTGGTGGATGAACCCATGGCTCCGGGCGTCCATCATGAAGTTTGGGACGGAAGGGATGATCAGGGGAATAAGGTCGCTTCCGGCATATACTTCTACAGGCTGCGCGCCGGCGACTTCCAGCACACGAAGAAGATGGTGCTGATGAAATAGCGGGGATTAGGGCTGGCAAAAAACTTCCTTTCCTAAGGGAAGGAAGATTTCTGTCGATTCAGTAACTTAGGGCCTTAGCGGGTTTTATTCTTTTGGGGCGCGGGCTCATGAAGGACGGAAGGAAAGAGATGAAGAGAGGACTTTTTGTTCCTGCAATTTTCTCCATTATTCTGCTGGTAGCCGGGGTTCCCGCGGCAAGTGGTCAGACTCCCGTTGTTTCAGACATTCCTGATCAGACTATAGCTGAGGGTTCGACTTTTGCCACCATCAGTCTGGATGATTATGTGAGTGACGTTGACCATGCGGACAGCGATATGGTGTGGAGTTACAGCGGCAACGTTGATCTCACTGTAGAGATAACCGATCGGGTTGCCACCATCGGCATACCTGATGTAGATTGGAACGGTTCTGAGACCATCACCTTCCGGGCAATGGATCCGGATTCTGTTTATGATGAGGATG
>CBDUQU010000163.1:0-6028 GCA_965369445.1 uncultured bacterium
TGACCTATGCAAAAAAAAACAGAAAAGACTATAACATGCCCTGCCGTCCGATCCAAAGTGCTTGGAGTTAATGTCTACAGGGGTTTCGCCAAATTGTGTGATCTGGCTGATATTTCCCGCGCCGACATTTACGATCAACAGAAAAACCGAATGGGCACGCAACGAGACTTGAGTCCGACACATGCCCGCGCCGCTTACGAATATGTCAAAACTAAGGACTTTGGCTTCTGGCCCGAGGTCTTTTTCTGTGCGCGCAAGAAAAACGCTGTGACATTCCAGCCCCTGTCCCCAGAAATGCCTGACCTTGGCATCCTTGAAATTGATGTAAAGGCAACCTCAAAGGGAGTTCCTATTGCAATATCGCGGGTGGATGGAAACCACAGACTCCATTACGCCGACGGAAAAGAAACTGGATACTCGCGAGTTGATAAGCTGGTCTCTTTCTGCCTGGCATACGACCTTACCCGCGAGGAGGAGATACAGCTTTTCAAGGACATCAACAAGAATCAGAAGCCGATGAATACGAGCCATCTGGACGGCATTGAGGTGCGGCTTACCCCAGAAGAGGAGTTGAAGCGGCGCAACCCCGAACTCTATATTGCCCAGCGTCTTCAGGACGATCGCAACAGTCCCCTGTACGGACGGGTCTATCGGGGTGGTAAAAAGCCAGCCGGTGTTGACATACCTCTCCGGGGGTTGAAAACTGGTATACAGTATATGCTCAGTCGTTCGACCCAATTGCCAAGACTGGAACATGCCGAAGCTCAGTACCGAGTCATAAGGAACTATTTTAATGCAGTTAAACAGTGGCAACCCAAGGCTTGGGAGACACCAAGAGAGTACATTCTGCTAAGAGGCTCCGGCCTATGGGCAATATGCTTCCTCGCCGCCCAAGTAATTGATCGAGCACTCCTTCAGGACCATTTCGATACCAAGTATATGCTGACAGTACTGAAGTCCGGAAAGGAGTGGGATTGGAGTCGAAAGGGGCCGTTCATTGGTCTCGGCGGTCGCGGAGGCGCACTGGAGATCAGCAACCGCGTTGCGAAGTATCTCAAAGATTCATCTCGAATATCCACAAAGCAACTATTCGACAAGATCATGGCAGCGGATGAGTGAGAACGGCCCAACAACACCATACCTGACCAATAATGCAACCGCAGAACAATTGGCTCGAGCGTGCTGCGCCACGCGCCCCGAGTCTCAACCACGCCGTTGCGCCGGCCAGGTCCTCCGCCTTGACACCGGTCTCAGCCCCGGTGCCCCGCAGCCGTGCTGTTTCCAGGGTGGCACTTGGAACGGCGTTTGGTGCAATATGCACACACACAGCAAAATCGTTGAAGGGAGAATAAGTAGCTATGAATGCTAGCCATGATCTACTGAAATTCGTCGGCAAAAGAAAATTCGCAACAATACTCGCTGACCCGCCTTGGCAGTTTCAAAACCGTACAGGCAAGATGGCACCAGAACATAAAAGACTATCACGCTATCCTACAATGAAATTGCAGGAAATAAAAGACCTCCCTGTGCAAGCAATCGCCAAGGACCGTGCGCATCTTTACTTGTGGGTGCCTAACGCGCTGTTAGCAGAAGGTGTGCAGGTAATGGAGAATTGGGGGTTCACCTATAAAACAAACATAATCTGGTACAAAATTAGAAAAGATGGAGGGCCCGATAGAAGAGGTGTCGGCTTCTATTTTAGAAATGTGACCGAGATGATTCTGTTTGGTGTTCGTGGAAAAAACGTTAGAACATCCCAACCAGGTAGAACTCAAGAGAATATTATATCGTCACGTAAAAGAGAGCATAGCAGAAAACCGGACGAGCAATACGATATCATCGAATCATGCAGTTCGGCCCCATATTTGGAACTCTTTGGTAGGGGAACAAGGAAAGGATGGGTTACTTGGGGCAATCAAGCTAATAGTAGCTATAAGCCAGACTGGGATACATACAAGAACAATAGTGCCTCTAAAACCCATTTATCGTAGCGAGATTATATGTCGACGGATTTGAGCAAACTCAGAGTATCGTTGACGAAGCACGGTGCACATAAGGTAGCTTATCTTATTAAGAAGTTCGATAAGGATGATATCTTGAATCACCTGTCAGGTGATTATCATTCAATAAACATCGATTACGCGCAGGCTCGCAAGATTCTATCCGCAGGTCAAGATGGCATTGCACCAGAATTGTGGAACCGATTAAGACAATACGGTGAGGAAGATATTTCCGATGTTGTGTTTATCTCGAATGTTTTCAGTCACGTTGATTTAATCAACACGATGATTAGAGGAATCGAAGATAATTGTGTGATAAAACGGGGAAGCGTAATAGACGGTAAAGCCTATACTAATTTTGCCCATACAATTGACCAATTTGGCTATTCGATAGAGCACACCCCCGATTACGTCTCTTTTGACCTTTCAAGGATATTCCACAAATTCTACTTGTCCAAATTCATTTACGAGATCATAAGCACAAAACTAACTGAGGCCGGTTGGGATGGAGAAAACGATCTAATAACTGAATGCCAAACTCTAGGCCTGAACAAAGTCTTTGGGCTTTCCACTGACGATTTTCACACTTGGCTCCAGGGAAATCTAGAAGCGGATGAAACGAAACTCACCCGGACTAAGGCAATAAGAGATTTTCACAAGGGGATCAAATTTAGAAAAGGACACAGAACTAAATATGCCGGGCGAATAGAAATCAAGCCAACTGACAGACGCACGGCACTATTGCTGCACAACGAAATCCAGAACAAGGTATTTGCTATATTATCCAGTAGATATCCTAATGAAGTCGGCACAGAGATTCAATCAAATACAGGCACTATTGATATTGTCAGGGAAAGCAAAGGTTCTCTTACTTTTTATGAAATCAAGACAACCCAAGACGTTAAAATAAACATCAGACAAGCCCTCTCTCAACTCTTAGAATATGCTTATTGGAATAGAATTGAAGGCGTCGAAGAATTAGTGATTGTTTCACCTGGGCACCCAACCTCTGACGCAGTAGGATATATACAAACCTTGCGAAGCAAATTCGGGATGCCGATATATTATCAATATTTCAATGTCAAGGACGGCATCTTGGGTGATCCGCTCTAAATGGTCTTCAGAACCAGATACCGGGATATTTGCTTCAAGCCCGAAGCTCGGGTGCCCTGCTCGGACACGGGTCTGTCCGAACACCTGCCACCAAGACAAAACCCCTTTCTGATACCTAACCCGTATTCTCTCTTACCACAAGCAGCAAATATACCTTAACTTTAATGGTGAAGAGGATAGCTCCAGTGTGTATAGGAGAACGAATGTTTTTTGCATGCACAGAACACCGCCTTAAGGGAGAAGAAGAATCATATGAACCATATATTTGATACCGAGGATGAAGGACAGAGCTCCACGCAGTTGAAGTTCCCAAAAACCTCGATCGACAAGCTCATCAAAGGGCGAAAACACCCAACGGGTGCTCCGCGATCATCTGGGATGACCAACTTCTTTTATGGTGAGCTTCCGAACCATCCTCAGAATACAGATATAAATATCCACAATTCGTTGCAGGAGAACGAACTGGAGGAAAAGTGAGAAAAAAATTAAAACTACCACCAGAAGCACCAGATGCACCAGTACCACCGGTCAGGCGTCTTCGTTTATTTTGGGGACCTATTCAGATAGACAAAAAAAACTCCCGCGGCTGGACTCGAACCAGCGACAAGGTGGTTAACAGCCACCCACTCTACCAACTGAGTTACGCGGGAATGTTTTTACATTCTTATCAGATTGACAATATATAAGTCTACAGGTATTTGTCAAGAAAATACAACAGGCAGAACTCAAAAAACATCCAAAGGCGGAATTCTATATTTCTGTGTTCCGGCTGGACTCGAATCCCGCCAACGGCGGGATTAACAGCCACCCACTCTACCAACTGAGTTACGCGGGAACGCTTATATGTTCTTATCGGTACGAAAATATATGGATATGGGTTTGCTTGTCAAGAAAATAGTGAAGCGAGAGACAAGCTCATTTACTCACAGAGTACGCTTGTATGAGGAATTACTCTTTTGACTTCTCCAGCCGGAGTAGTTCTAACTCCTTAGTTAGTTTCTGGATACCAAGCTTGAGCCTCTGGAGTTCCTCCTCCAGTTCGTCCAGCATCCTCTTGTCCCGGTCTGTCCACCCTTCAACGTCCTGAAGGTAGTCATAGTACGCTCTTTCATAGTATGATTCCACCATCTGGATTTCCGGAGGCCCCGGAGCCTCCCTGCTCGGTCTCCAGACATAGCTGAAGACAGGTTTCGCCTCTCCCAGGACAGCAGTCAGCGAGTTTATTCTTCCATCCCTTAGGATTTTCAATTCCACCCGCGTACCGGCGGCCTCATTCTTAATGAGCTCCCGGATGTGAGAACCGTTAACGACTTCCGTCCCTCCAAATTCGATGATCAGGTCGCCATCGGAAAGACCTGCCTTTTCTGCCGGACTTCCCTTCACCACCTCAGCCACCAGCACGCCGGTGCGACGATTATACCTTTTGTGTAATACCTCACTCAGGTTTTCGGGATAGATTCCGAGGTAGCCCCGTTTGACGGTTCCATGCTTGATTATCTGCTCCGCTATCACTTTGAACTTATTCGCTGGCAGGGCTAAGCTGATCCCCGAAGATGGAATCTCGATCTCCCGCGGCGGGATGGTGAGGGTAGCCTTACCTTTCTTGTCAGTGTAAAAGGTCATGGCGCTGATGTAGGACGGTTCGGACAACTTCGCCGAGACTATCCCGATCACCCTGCCGTAGGTATCCAGCACAGGTCCACCACTGTTTCCCGGACTGACGTTAGCGCTCATCTGAATGAAACCATCTTCTCTCAAGCCATTAACAAGTCCTAAGGCTACGGCACTGGGAAGCCCGTACGAATTACCCACCAGGGTGAGCCACGACCCAACTTTGATCTTGTCGGAATCTCCTAACTTCGCCGGGGTCAGACCGCTTGCTTCCACCTTCAGAACGGCCAGGTTCGACTCTTCGTCTACTCCCACCAATTTCCCCTTTACTAATTTCTGGCCGGGCAAAGTCACCTTGAAGGTCTTCATTCTGCCCGCCACGCTTGCGGTTGTAAGGATATAACCGTCGGACGTATAGATGATCCCCGATCCCACAAAAGAAGAGGGCACGGTTTTCTTTCTTGCCCCTTTAAGAGCCCTAACTTCGGCCTCAATGGTGACTAAAGAGGGCTTGATCGACTCCACCAGGCTGGTTATCTCATCCTCCAGCGAGGATAGCGCCTTTCGCTGGGCCTGAACCGGTCCTGCCCAGCTTAAGAAAAAAGCACAACTGACCAGCCACAAAAACAATAACTTAAGTCTCATCTTCCCTCTCCTTTTATCCCGTTATCATTCCTCGTTTCTTCAAACCTCAATCCAACTCAGGTCAGAGGGCATTGGCCATCAGTAGTCCGCTCTCTGAGACGCCGTTTGAGTCGACACCACCGGAAGCACATAGTTCTTGCCCATTCCTCTCTGCCCAACCACGGTTGCCCTCCTATCGATGACAAACCTCTTGTACATATCCTCAAGTGGAATCGCTCCGTCCACTCCCCTTTCTGGCGGAAATCTCAAGTTGTCCATCACAAAGGTCTTCCCCTCTCTGGGGATCGAACCCTGCGCCAGTCTCCTCAAAAGATCCTGATAAGCTGAATCTGCCATATCTTCGGAGCTCGCCGTAGTTTCGGCTCCCCCTTGCCCTCCGCTCTCGGAGAGGAATTCGGGAGCAACCTCAGGCCGCTTTTGCGTCAGCGTCACCGCAAAAGCCAGGACCACCACCGAAACTGCGCCTGCAACAGCCCATCTCAATTTCACCGACGGGAATACCTCATGCAGAAGTCTCTGCCACCAGCCTCTTTCCTCGCCGGCCTCTTTCTCAGAGGAGAGGTCCCGGATTCTGGCCATAAGTTTCTCATTGAAGTCGGGCGAAGGAACGAAGGTCTCCAGATCCTCCTTTAGCAGAAGGCTGATCCGGGAAATCTCCT
>CBDUQU010000164.1:0-6023 GCA_965369445.1 uncultured bacterium
CAACTCTCTTCTCCACCTCCTCCACGTTGTCGGTTCCCAGATGCGCCAGAAGCCCGCCCTTCTTGGTAAGAAGCTCTATCATCTCCTTCAGAGTATATTCTCCGGAGAAGCAAAACTTGGCCAAGCCGGTGACCGGCAGAGCGCCGACTCTCTGGGGCGAGAACGGTCCCATATCATTGGCGTTGTTGACGTCGATCATCCTGCCCCTACGATGGGCGCTGACGCTTATCCCCGAACCCAGATGCACGATGACCAGATTCAACTCCTCGTATTTCCTTCCCAGCTTCTTGGCCGCTTTTCTTGCCACCATCTTCATGTTGAGAGCGTGCGAGAGGCTTTTTCGTTCTATCTGGGGCAGCCCGGAGATGCGGGCCTCCGGAATGAATTCATCTACCGAAACGGGGTCAACTATAAACGAGGGGACACCAGTTCCTTTTACGATCTCATGGGCAATCAGCGCACCTAAGTTGGACGGGTGATCGGCCTGAACGTTCCCCGACTTGATGTCGGAGAGCATCTTATCGTTCACCCGATAGGTGCCACTTTCTAAGGGCTTGAAGGGCCCGCCGCGGCCTACCACGGCAGCAAGCCCGGCCACCTTGACCTCGTTTTCTTCGAGGAATCTCAACACCAGTTCTTTTCTATAGTCCAGTTGATCTAAGGTGCCTTTAAACGAAGAGAGGTTATCAGGGGAATGCCTGATGACCTCCACCTTCAGAGGATTTTCATTCAGATACAAAGCCACTTTGGTTGAGGTGGCACCCGGGTTGATGCTGAGAATCTTATATCTATTTGCCATCGTTCCTGGTTCGGTACAAACGCTCTTGACCTTTAAAGCGGACTCTTTTGGCCTGTTGTTCTCTACTGTTTACCGTGTACTGTCTACTGTTTACTGCATACCGCCTACTGGCAACTGCGGTCCCCAGCACTGCCTTGCTTGAATCTCTTGACCTGATTGATCCTCTCCTCAGCCAAAAGGGTGGCCGCTTTGTGAGTAGGGACGTTCTCCTTTTCCGATTTCTCTAAGACCCTTAAGAGGATCTCGTATATCCCTTCCGCCTTTTTTAAGGCTCTTTCCTGCTTGTGGCCCTCCAGCTCGTTGACCACGTTGATCAATCCCCCGGCCCCAATCACAAAATCGGGAGCATACAGGATTTTCTTCTTATGAAGCATATCCCCATGTCGTTCTTCCTTCAGTTGATTATTGGCCGCCCCAGCCACTATTTTGACTTTCAATCTATCGATGGTCTGATCGTTGATCACACCCCCCAGTGAGTTAGGCGAAAAGATGTCAGCTTCCACATCGTATATTTCGTCCGGTGGAACCACTGTGGCTCCGAATTTCTCTTTGGCTAGATTAACCTTGTTCTCGTCCACGTCGGCCACCAGCAGCTTACAATTTCTCTCATGAAGTAGCTGGGCTAAGTTAAACCCGACGTTACCCAATCCCTGAATGGCAACTGAGAATCCCTCCAGGGATTTTTTTCCAAACGCCTTTTCCACGCAAGCTAAGACTCCATGGACCATTCCTATGGCGGTAACCGGACCGGGATCTCCTCCTCCGCCTAACGCGTGAGACAACCCGGTAACGTATCGGGTTTCGTATCTGACGATCTCCATGTCCTCCACCGTGGCTCCCACGTCCTCGGCCGTGATGTATCTGCCGTGCAGGCTCTCCACGAACCGCCCGAACGATCTCAAGACCAGCTCGTTTTTGTCTTTAACCGGATCCCCGATGATTACCCCTTGTCCTCCGCCCAGATTGATCCTGGCTGCGGCCGCCTTGTAGGTCATGCTTTTTGAAAGCAAGAGGACGTCCTTCAGCGCCTCCTCCTCCGATTCATACGGGTGCATCCTCACCCCACCGATGGCCGGACCCAGGGTGGTATCATGGATGGCGATGATGGATCTCAGGCCAGCCACTTTATCCGACCAGAAGGCTACCTGTTCGTGCTCACTATGAGCCAAGGATTTGAATATTTCCAAATGTAATCTCCCAGATTTGGAGTGCACGGCTTTAGTCGTGCTTCGGGAAAAATTCCAATTCAAGCCAAGCTAAAATCGTAGATCCCGCTTCGGGGGCTTGGCACTCCAGCGCGATCACCAGTTCGGCTTCCGTTTCTCTAAGAATGCTGACATACCCTCTTTCGCTTCGCCACCGGCAAAGCACTCAGCGAACCGATCGCTCTCTAAGGTGGTACCATCATCAAGATTTACCTGAATTCCCTCGTCGATCACCTTCTTTGCCAGCTTGACCGCGGTGGGTCCCTTAGACGCGATCTTCTTAGCTATCTCCATACAGACATCCATTAGCTTTTCTGCCGGGACCATCTGGTTGACCAAGCCTACGGAGTGAGCGGTCTGAGCATCTATCAAATCTCCGGTGAAGATTAGCTCCTTCGCTTTGGCCGCACCCACCAATCGGGCGAGCCTCTGCGTCCCAGCGAATCCGGGTATGATGCCCAGATTGACCTCCGGCTGGCCTAACTTTGCCTTCTCCGAGGCGATGCGTATGTCGCAGGCCATCGCCAGCTCACACCCACCTCCCAGAGCGAAGCCATTGACCGCAGCGATGACCGGCTTGTCTATTCTGGCGATGAGGTCAAAAACCTTCTGTCCTTTTTGTGAGAATGCCTTGGCTTCATCCGCGGACATATCCTTCATCTCGGCTATATCCGCTCCCGCCACAAAAGCCTTTCCCTCGCCGGTGATGATGATCACCTTTACGTCTCCAGATTCGCCCAGGTGTGCGAAGGCCTTCTCCAATTCCTGTAAGGTTTCTGTATTGAGAGCATTCAAAGCGTCAGGGCGATTCATCTTGACGATACCCACCCCGTCTTCTTTATCTACGATGATATTCTTGAAATCCATTCATCCTCCTCTATGGTTGATCTGTGCGCGGCCAGTTCAGAATATATTCCAGCACCTAACTTAAGTCATGAGCTGGCGTAAGACCTATCTCAAAAGCTCCCGGGCAATAATCAATCTCTGTATTTCTGAGGTCCCCTCTCCGATTTCACACAGCTTGACGTCCCGCATGTATCTCTCCACCGGGTACTCAGACAAGTATCCGTATCCGCCGAAGATCTGGATAGCCTGGTAGGTGACAAACCTGCCGACCTCCGAGGCGTAGAGTTTGGCCATGGCCGACTCTTTGACGAACTTCTCTCCCTTATCCTTTAGCTCGGAGGCATGATAGATCAAATGCCTTGCCGCCTCGAGCTGGGTGGCCATGTCGGCCAGCTTCCACTGTATGGCCTGGAAGCTGGTGATAGGCTGCCCGAATTGTTCCCTCTCCTTAGCGTAGTTCAGAGCCTTGTCATAAGCGCCCTGGGCAATTCCCAAGGCCATGGCTCCGATGCTTATCCTCCCGCCGTCCAGCGTGATCATGAACTGCTTGAATCCCTCCCCCTCTTTTCCCAGGAGATTCTCTTTGGGCAGTCTCACATCCTCAAATACGAGAGTGGCGGTGTCCGAACCCCTCAGTCCCATCTTGTTTTCCTTCTTACCGATGGAGAAGCCCTTCATGCCTTTCTCTATAACGAACGAGCTTATTCCCTTGTATCCTTTGCTCCTGTCGGTCATGGCGGTGATTACAAAGGTTTCACCCACGCTGGCGTTGGTGATGAAAGTTTTGGTCCCGTTGATCACATAATGGGCACCGTCCAGCACTGCCGTGGTTCTTGTACCGGCAGCATCCGAGCCTGCATCCGGCTCGGTCAAACCGAATGATCCTAACTTCTTCCCGGAGGCCAGATCCGGTATGTGCTTTCTTTTCTGCTCTTCGTTTCCAAAAAGATATATGGGGTAAATGCCCAGGGAATTGTGAGCTGCAACGGTTATGCCGGTGGAACCGCAGACGCGGGAAACTTCCTCCACCGCGATGGTGTAGCTTAAGGTATCGTGACCCGATCCTCCGTATTCTTTGGGGACCACCATCCCTAGAATCCCCATCTCTCCGAGCTTCTTGACCGTGTCAAACGGAAATTGTCCGGTCTCATCTAGCTCCCTGGCTTTGGGTTCGATTTCCCTTTCTGCGAACTCCCTGACCTTTGCGCGGAACTCCTCGTGTTCTTTTGAAATCTTCATCTGGCTCTCCTGCTTGAAAGCCCCGTCCGTAGGCGGGATGATTAGTCCTTCAAGAGGTCTCGGGAGATGACCATCCTCTGAGCCTCCGAGGTTCCCTCGTATATCTCGGTCACTCGCGCATCCCGGAAATACCTCTCCACCGGATACTCCTTCATGTAGCCGTATCCGCCGTGAATCTGGACCGCCTCGTTCACCACCCGATTGGCCACCTCCGAGGCAAAGAGCTTTGCCATGGATGCCTCTATGTTGCACTTCTTTCCCTTGCTCTTAAGATGTGCTGCCCGGTAGACTAAAAGCCGTGCCGCATCTATCTCGGTGGCCATATCCGCCAGCTTAAAGCCGATGGCCTGGAAATTGCAGATGGGCTGCCCGAACTGAACTCGTTCCTTGGAGTATTTAAGAGACTCCTCAAAGGCTGCCTGAGCGATTCCCACGCACTGAGCGCCTACTCCTATCCTGCCGGAGTTCAGAAGGGAAAGGGCAACTTTGAATCCCTTATTCTCCTCGCCCAACAGATTCTCCTTCGGAATCTTGCAATCGGCAAAGGAGAGCTCTCTGGTGTCGGATCCCTTGATCCCCATTTTCTTCTCCTTGGCACCGATGGAAAATCCTTCAGTCCCCTTTTCTACCAAAATACAAGAGATCCCTTTGGATTTAAGCTCTGGCTTGGTCGACAGGAAAACCACGAAGATATCGGCAATTCCGCCGTTGGTGACGAAGGTCTTGGTGCCATTCACCAGGTAATGATCCTCCCCAAGCACGGCGGTGGTTCTCAGTGCCCCGGCATCCGTACCGGATCCTGGTTCGGTTAGCGAATATGCGCCGATTTTCTCTCCACGAGCCAGAGCAGGGAGGTATTTCTTCTTCTGCTCTTCGGCTCCGAACTTCAGGATGGCATCGCAGACTAAGGAATTATGAACCGAGAGGGCAATCTCTAAAGCGGCGCATGCCTTGGCAAATTCCTCCATGGCACAGATGTAGCTCACGAAATCCAGATTGGAGCCGCCATATTCTTCCGGAAGCAGCATGCCCAGATAGCCCAGTCCAGCCAGCTCCTTATATATCTCCTGTGGAATCTCCTCCTTTTCGTCAAACTCCTGGGCTTTGGGAAGAAGGCTGTTCTTGGAGAAATCAGCGGCCGCCTCCTTCACCATTCTCTGTTCTTCGGTAAGCTCAAAGTCCATAGGTCGCTCCTTGCTTATGTTTGCATCTAAAAAACAACGCGCAGCCGAGCCTCCATGGCTCTGCGGAAGAACGAAAGCTCTGCTATGTGGTTCTACAGCTGCCCTGGCGAAAGTGTGCGCTCTCCGCCGGAACAAATCGATTAAGAGTCGTCAATATCCTAACAATAAAGACGCAGATAAAGAGAAACTTTCACAGACCTGGCTAGACAGCCTTTCTGAATACCATGCAGGTCACGGTGCGATCGTTGCCGCCCATGCTTATCAGCATACCGTACGGTCGGTCCGATTTGAGGTTGACCTGACAATCGCCTGCTTTGCTGGTGAGCTGGTGCAGGCAGTCCACCGCCTGTCTGACGCCGGTTCCTCCGGTGTAATGACCGAATCCAACCAGTCCGCCGGTGGCGTTGGTAGGCATCTCTCCATCGATGGCTGTTTTACCTTCTGCCACGAAGCCCGCCGCCTCGCTGTAACCAACCACTCCCGTTGCCTCCAGGTGAAGGAGCCCGCCAATGGTGAAGCAGTCATGCACTTCCAGAACGCCTAAGTCCTTTGGACCGATGCCCGCCATTTCGTATGCTTTCTCCACCGAGTTCCGAGTAGTTGTAAGCTTGGTCTTATCTTCTGGCAGTTTGGTCACGTCTGCTTGAGACTGTCCAAAGCCCATCACCTCTACGGCATCCTTCTTATCGATGCCGATCTTCTTTAGACCCTCCTCCGAAGCGAAAATCAGCGCAGAGCAACCATCGGAAA
>CBDUQU010000165.1:0-5915 GCA_965369445.1 uncultured bacterium
CGATTAAGGTTGATATAAATGAAGGGAAAAACTGGCTGGAGGCAAAGTAGTCAACGGCATGAACCATATGGTTCATGCCAGCAGATTAAGTCGATACAACCGGTCAGTGGATTTAACGGATGCAACGGATTAAATGGATAGAGCTGGTCAGCGGACTCGTCCTGAGGGCTTTGCCCGAAGGATTAAACGGATGAAACGGATAAAACTGGTCAACGGATGGAACGCCCAGGCGCCCATACGGGCCCGCCTGGGGGCGTCCGTCTGGACGGATTAAACGGATATGCTGGAGTGTCTCCGTGATCCGTTCAATCTGCTTAATCCGTTGACGGAATTTCTTTAAACCATGCCGCTAATAGGAATAACAGGAGGCATAGCCTGCGGAAAGACCGAGGTAGCCGAGGTCTTTCGAAAGAAGGGGGCAGTTGTCCTCTCCGGCGACCGGATCGGTAAGGAAGTGGTGGAGGAGAACAGGACGGTTCTGAAGGAATTAGCTCGCACGTTCGGTCAGGATATCCTGAACAAAAATGGCACCCTAAATCGGCGCAAATTGGGGGAGATAGCCTTTGCCTCTGAAGAATCCAGGGATAGGCTGAACAAGATCATTCATCCCCCTCTGCTGAAGGAGTTAAGAAGGAGGATTCAGAGCATAGGAGAGAAAACTCCCGAAGCAGTGGTGGTGATTGACGCGGCTTTGATCGTCGAGTGGGGATTGGAAAGGGAACTGGACCATCTGATATTCGTCGAATCGAAAGAAGAGAATAAGATCAAAAGATTGCAGAAAGAGAAAGGCTACTCCAAAAAGGAAGCTCTGGATAGAATCAAATCCCAACTCCCGGAGAAAGTCAAAGAGAAAAAGGCGGACGTGATAATAAGAAACGATGAGGGGCTGGCTGAATTGAGAACCGCGGCGGATGGGGTTTGGAGGTTCATTGCTGAGTGTCTCGTCGAATAGGTCTTCGACCCATGGCTGGCAGGTATGTTCGACCTACGCCAGTGATCAGAAAGCGTAGGGGCGGAGCTTGAGCTCCGCCAACCTGCGATTTGACCAGAGAGGAGGCGTCGTGAGTTATCGGCGAGGGAGAAGAAAACTTGTCCGATGGCTGATTTCCGGGGCTCTGTTGATTTCCGTTTTCATTTCGATGTCGGGAACAGTCCCAGCCCAGGATACCTCTCCGGCGGCGGAGACTCTTTCCGTCAGAGACTCACTCGGCCATCCTGCCCTGAAGGAATACGAGATGCTTCTGTTCATGTCTATTGGGATAGGCCTGGGTTATTACGATTTCAACATGGAGGTACCCGAAGACGGATCTTTCAAGAGGCTGGGGGAAGGAGCCGGCTGGAATCCCCACGGCGAGCTGGGAATCCGATTCCGCTCGCTGGGTGTCCGCTATTATGGGGAGTGGATGAGGTCGTCAGCGAAGACGGCCCTTGATGACACCGGAGGCTATTCCAACGAGGCATCGCTGATACGCCATGGCTTGCGGGGATTCTATGAGATGTCATACAAGCGCTTCCGCCTTGCACCCGAAGGAGGTTATGTCTTCTTGACAGAGGATTTCAATGTCTATTACCCGGGGGGAGGAAAACCTGGATTATACAAAGACCGATACCATGCTCGGGACTGGAACTATGGTTTCTTGGCAGGTTGCAGGTTATATTCCGTCAAAGACGCCGGATTGTGGTTGTACGGTCGCTACGTACACGACTGCTTTAGGATCAAGACTGACCACTACTGGTTGGGGCTTGAGTATGGCCGCGAGACTAATGAATCGGTTACCCCGGATCCAGGCTGGCCTTTCTCTTTTCTTCGATCTGTTCATGCGGCGCTGGTGGTTAAATGGACCAGGAAGGCGGTGAGCCGTTCAGACTTGTCTATAATCCTTGGTGGCGGCGTAACATATGGGTTATTTTGACTCGGCCGCCTAATTCTCCCGTCACGCCTGCGAGTTGACCACTCCCTCTGCTGAGCGGGCGCCTCTGGGACCAAACAGGACTGAGGCCTCTGTCGGAATAATATAAGCCAAAAAGGTCTTGCGTTGACTGTCAGAAGCATTATAATGACTCTGTTTTCGGTTTTCACCGTGAACCGAGAACCATGAACCGAACGGGGCAATAGCTCAGTTGGGAGAGCGCCCGTACGGGAGGTCAGCGGCAAGGGTTATGTTTTCGGTTTTCACTACGAACGGTGAACCGAGAACCATGAACCGAACGGGGCAGTAGCTCAGTTGGGAGAGCGGTACCTTCGCAAGGTACAGGTCAGCGGTTCGATTCCGCTCTGCTCCAGTTGAATCCAAAATGAAGCAAGACAAGCATTATGTCTTACGAAGCCTTAAAGACGGGAGACTATATACTGGCGATGGTTTTTGGTTCATTTAATCGATCATCGCTGGCAGACGATCGAAGGGAAGAATTTGACTATGAACCATGGGCCATGAACTAACAACAGAAAATTTAATCTTCGATTAAATTTTCCCGTGCTAGACGGGGAGTTAGCGGTGCCCTGTAACCCGGAATCCGCTATACCGGGGTCGAATCCCCACCTGAGGTTCTCTCGTCTTCTGGTGGGAGGTTGGGTGTGTGACGTTGAAGATCAGGTCCTGCGCAACTCGAGCTCGCCGAATCCCGCCAGGACCGGAAGGTAGCAACGGTAAGCGAATCCTTGAGTGTGCCGCGGGATAGCCTGGTTGGAGTTGGCTGCCCAGGCTCTTCCAGAAGGCAGGAATCGACGGTGGGTGCACGGGAATCCAGCTGAAAGCGGGATTGGTTCATAGTTCATGGTTGATAGGATAAACACTGTAGACCATAGGTGAGGGAAGAAAAGATGACTTATCTGGTGATGGCGAGAAAATACAGGCCCCAAACCCTTGAAGAGGTGGTGGGGCAGTCGCACGTAACCACCACCCTGAGACATGCCATCGAGAGCAACCGCATATCTCATGCCTACCTCTTTGCTGGTCCCAGGGGAACCGGCAAGACCACGGTGGCAAGGATTCTGGCAAAGGCCTTAAACTGCAAGGAGGGTCCCACTGCCCAGCCGTGCAATCGCTGTGACTCCTGCAAGGAGATTACCATCGGCAGAAGCTTGGACGTAATCGAGATAGACGGCGCCTCCAATAACAGCGTGGATGACATAAGGGCGTTAAGAGAAAATATCAGGTACGTTCCGACCCAGCAGAAATACAAGGTCTACATCATCGACGAAGTGCACATGCTCTCCGGCTCCGCCTTCAATGCGCTCCTAAAGACGCTGGAGGAGCCACCGGCGCACGCCATCTTCATCTTCGCCACCACCGAACCTCACAAACTGCCTCAGACCGTGCTCTCCAGATGCCAGAGATTCGACTTCCGCAGAATCCCCACCACTGATCTGGTCAAAACCATCGAGGTCATTGGCCAAAAGGAGAATCTAAAGATACAGAAGGAGGCGGCCTACGTACTGGCTCGGAGGGCAGACGGAAGCTTGAGGGATATTCTATCGCTTTTAGATCAAGTGATCGCATACGGAGGTGAAGCGGAACCCGGCAAGGGCGGAATGAGGACCATCACCCCGGAATTGGTCGGCGAGACATTAGGCCTGGTGGATCAGGACAAGCTGTTCGAGTTGACAGATGCTATAGCAGAGAGAAATTCCTCGAAGGGGATTTCGCTTCTGGACCAATTGATCGATTCCGGAATGGACCTTCCTGAATTCGTAAACAGCCTGCTGCATCACCTGCGAAATCTTCTGATGGTTAAGGTAGGCGGGGATTCGAGCGTACTTTTTGATCTTTCTGATAGCTACTTAGAGAAGTACAAGGAGAAATCATCGCACTTTTCGGATAGTGATATCCTTCGGATGATTAAGGCGGTGGCGGATTTGAACGCTGGGCTGAGGGGAACTTCCGATCCCCGGATACTCCTGGAGATGACCCTGATGAAGCTCTTGAAGATGGAATCCTCGGTGAATTTGGCGGAGGTTCTGGATAAGCTAAACCTTCTGGATCCGGATCAGTCGGGGTACGTCAGGTCGAGCGGTCAGTCCGCACCGGCAGCTTCTCGCACGCAGCCGCGAGGGCTCAAGCTGGCTAAGCCGTCAGATCGGGGAGAGGACAGAGAGGAACATTCCGCTTCACCTCCCACCCAGAACTCGTCAGGCAAACCGGGGGATCTGTCGCTGGAGAGCATCCAGGGACGATGGGACGACGTCTTGGGGAAGATCAAGAAGGCGAAGTTATCGCTCTGGAGCCTTCTTAAAGAAGGGGAGGTCATGGGGTTGGAGGACGATACACTCACGGTTGAGTTTCACAATGGAAGAAGTTTTCATAAGAGACAGGCCGAGAGAAGGGAGAACTTCAACCTGATTCAGAAGACGCTGGGAGAGGTCTTCGATCAGCCCTTCGGACTCAAATTCGAGCTGAACGAGGGCAAGATGTCTTCGGCTGGAAAGCCGGAGAACTCGAAGTCCAACAGTCGTCGGAGCCAAGCTGCCGACGATCCTCTGGTAAAGAGCATCATGGACACGTTCGAAGGGGAGATCATCTGATAACGCCTTGATCGTTAAAGTGAGATGTTTTTAGACCTTATCGCAAGAAGGAGAGAAAAATGGTAAAGGGTTTCGGCAACATGATGAAGCAGATGCAGAAGATACAACAGGAGATGGAGAAGATTCAGGAGGAATTGTCCAACAAGACGGTGGAGGGAACCGCCGGAGGGGGAATGGTAAAGGTGGTGGCCAACGGCAAGCAGGAGATCCTGGAGGTGAAGATCGATCCCGAGGTAGTCAACAAGGACGACGTGGAGATGCTGGAGGACCTGATCGTGGCTGCGGTCAACCAGGCTAAGGAAAAGGCGGCAGAGCTGCAGGCCGAAGACATGGCCAAGCTGACCGGAGGGCTGAAGATACCTGGTTTGCCGTTCTGAGAAGCCGCAGAGCCAGCGAATGCGAAAAAGGCTGGAAGGGACTTCTCCTGAGTTCACTCATTTCAGCACTCAGAAGACTTGAGACGTGGATCGTCCTGCCCTAAGAGCAGGACTTCGTTTTTAAACCGAAAAGAACAGAGCTTCTCCTGAGGCTCACCATCGAGAAAACACAATGGTCGATTCACTTGAAAAACTGATCGAAGAATTCTCCAACTTTCCGGGGATCGGCAAGAAGACCGCCCAGAGAATGGCTTTCTTTGTCTTGAAACAGAGAAAAGAGGAATCGGAAGCCTTGGCGCAAGCTATCCTGGACGTGAAAAGCAGGGTCCGGTACTGTACCATCTGCTTCAACATCACCGAAGATGATCCCTGCGCTATATGCAAGGACGTAAAGAAAGACAGGTCCACCATCTGTGTGGTAGAGGAGGCCAACGATGTGGTGGCTCTGGAGAAGATCAATCAATATAAAGGATTATATCACGTCCTGGGTGGTGTATTGTCTCCTCTGGATGGAATCGGCCCGGAGGATCTTAAGGTTAAGGAACTTCTCTCCAGGCTGAAGGACAAGCAGATCAAAGAGGTGATCTTAGCTACCAATCCCAGCACCGAAGGGGAGGCGACCGCCATCTATCTCTCCAAGCTAATAAAGCCGTTAGGCATGAAAGTCACCCGCATTGCCCGCGGGCTTCCCGCCGGCGGCGAGTTGGAATACGCCGACCAGACTACCCTGGCCAACGCGCTGGAGGGACGGGTGGAGTTTTAAAAGGGCATCTTGGTAGTTGTTATCAAGTCTTCCTTATGTTCCTTCGGCAGGGCTGAATGCCGTACCCTATGTATGATATCTTATTCCGTATGACATAGAGGCGGGAATTTTTCCCGCCCCGTGGTTTTCTTTTCCCACCGATCAAGAAAAATTAAAAATCTTTCACAAAAGCTAATCATTCCAAAATTGATGCCGTAAATAGTTATGAGCATATGCTCCTACCTCCGTTCGAGGAGCCGCAATGCCGAGACCG
>CBDUQU010000166.1:0-5914 GCA_965369445.1 uncultured bacterium
CCGCGATCTCTCTTCTATTCTTAGGCCAGCCGATCCCGGCTGAAGATAACTACCAGGTTCGCTACACAGCCGAGTTCTCCGCAGACGAACTGGAGTTCTACCAGACTATGTCCTGGGACATGGTGAGACTGACCGACGGCAACCACCTGGCTGAGCTGGGAAAACCGATGCTGCCGTCAAAGGAGATCAGAATAGCCCTTCCTGCCGGGATGGCAGTAACCGGCGTGCAGATCGTCGGCGCGACGCAGGAGAAGATACCGGGCCAGTTCAACATCTTCCCAGCTCAGCCGGCAAGAAGGATAGGCTCCTCAGATGACGACGTGAAATTCGTTGAGCCGGACCCGACGGTCTACTCGTCGAGCCAACCCTATCCCTCAAGTCCGGTTGAGTTTTTACACCAAACCGATTTGGCTGGCCAGGGAATGGCCCTTATCCAGCTTTATCCCCTGCAATACGTTCCCGCAGAAAAGAAGCTTACGCTCTACACCTCCATCACGCTGGTCATCAAAGGGCGGGGCGGCTATGAATGCGGCGATTATCTCTCGCCAAATGTCTCAGAGAGAGGCAGAAAGGTCTACCAGCAGATGGCCAAAGACATGGTGCAGAACCCGGAGGAGGTTCAGTTGACCGCTGCGTTCAAGCTGGACAAGTCTATGGCGCCCCCGGGCGGACCCTTCGACCACGTGATCATCACCTCCTCGTTGTATGCTTCCGACTTCCAGCCGCTGGTGGAGTGGCATACCCGGAAAGGGGTGAAGGACACGGTGGTCACCACCACTTGGATTTACCTCAACTACGCTGGCGCCGACACCCAGAAGATTCGCAACTTCATCATGGATGCCAACTCGAATTGGGGAACCAGCTATTTCCTTCTTGGCGGTGAGAACGAGACCGTTCCCTTCGGCTACAGGGACTACTCCGAGGAGCCGACGGCCAGCGATCAGTATTATTCTGACTTCGACGATGACTGGACCCATGAGGTGTTTGTGGGACGAGTTACCGTAGGAAACGCTAGTCAAGTCACTACGTTTGTGAACAAAGTTCTCAAATACGAGAAGGACCCTCCCCGAACAGACTATCCTTTAGATATTCTGCTTCTCGGAATGGACTATGACGCGGACACGCATTGTGAAGAGCTCAAGGAGAGCATCGACTTCGGTTACATACCCTCGCGCTTCAACGTGACCAAGGTATATGACAGCCACGCCAGCAACCACAGGACGGCCTTTATCAATGCCCTGAATGCCGGGCAAAACCTGGTGAATCATGCCGATCATTCCTACATTGAATACATGGGCACGGGCGACCGCAACCACGGTTGGGGTATAGTCAGCTCGGACGTGGATGCTTTATACAACAATGACCAACTCTCCATCATTGTCTCCACCGGCTGCCATCCAAATCATATGGATTTCAACGACTGCATTGCTGAGCATTTCGTCATCTACAATCCGATGCAGGCAGCAGTGGCCTTTACCGGCAACACCCGCAGCGGGCTATACTATCCTGGTAACGTCGCCAGCTTAACCAACGGTCTGGACAAGCAGTGGTGGGTCGCGCTGTTTTTCTGGGGGAAGTATAATCTTGGCCAAACCTTGGCGGAGGCCAAACACCGCTTCAGCCATTCCAACGACACCTACAGATACTGCCACTGGACGTTTAACCTGTTGGGTGAACCGGAGATGCCCATCTGGACCGACGAGCCGGACAGTTTCATCGTTGCTCATCCCAACTGGCTTCCGCCGGAACCTTCGTCATTCTCGGTTCACGTCGACGACGCGGAGACCGGCGCTCCGGTGAATCAAGCCTATGTCTGCCTGTGGAAGGGCGATGAGGTCTACCTGACCGGATACACCGACGGTTTCGGGGACGTCAGCTTCAACCCGTCTCCGTCTACCTTAGGAACCATGTATGTGACGGTGACCAAGCATAATTATCTTCCTCACGAGGAGGAGGCCAACGTCAGGGAGTATCTGGTCGGCGATCCCAACGGTGATGGCATAATAAATGTGGCTGATATAGTCTACCTGGTAAACTATCTATACAGAAGCGGCGTCGAGCCCGATCCCCCGGAGGCCGGGGACGCAAACTGCGATGAAGTGGTGGATGTTGCCGATGTAGTCTATCTGGTCAACTATCTTTACAGAGGAGGACCGGAACCGTCCTGCTGACGAAAGACTAACAGAGAAGATCTTTTCGATTTTCTGTGTGCCGGCAAGGCCGAATTTCAGGGCAACCAACAGGTCATGCCGGCACATTTTTTCGCTAAAAGCACCTCTTGGCTCCTTAGCCGTCTCTCCGAAATGAAACCGTCCTGCTGTGAAATCCGAAATTTCTGTTGTACCCGACCTCGCTTTTTGCTATCTTCAACTATCATGAATTCGAACGTGAATGAGAGTCCAGGAATCAAGAGAAAAGACTCTCTTCGGACGATTATCCTTATTGCGGAATGTGGGACAGCATAGAGTAGTCACGTGTAGGGGCGGAGCTTTAGCTCCGCCCGGTGGCAGCTTCTGATATGAAATCAATCACTCTGATAATCAAAAACGCCCGGCAGGTTCTGACCATGCGGTCGGATCAAAAAGGTCTCCGCACGGGCGAGCATATGGACGATGTGGGGATAATCGAAGACGCAGCAGTGGCCATCTCTGATGGTAAAATCGTTGCAGTGGGAAAAACCGGGGAGGTTCTGGGTCAGGTCAAAATCGACGAACGGATGAACGTTTTAGATGCCAAGGACAAAGTCGTCCTTCCAGGATTCGTTGATTGCCACACCCATCCGGTCTTTGCCGCCACCAGAGAAGAAGAATTCGAGATGAGGGTGAAGGGGAGACCGTATCAGGAGATTGCCGCGGCGGGGGGAGGTATCAAATCCAGCGTGAAAACCTTGAGGGCGGCGTCGAAAAAAGAACTGATTCAACTGACCTTGCCCCGTCTCGACAGGATGATGTCTTACGGGACCACCACCATCGAAGCCAAGAGCGGATACGGGCTCTCGTTAGACGACGAGATCAAGATGCTCGAGGTGATAAAAGAGCTGAACCATCTCCACCCCATTGATCTCGTCCCCACATTCCTGGGTGCGCACGAAATTCCGGAGGAGTACAAGAGTAGACGAGAGGAATACATCCAGCTGATAGTAGAGAAAATGATCCCGGAGGTTGCCAAAAGGAAGCTTGCCGTTTTCTGTGACATCTTCTGTGAAAAAGGGGTTTTCGATATCCAGGAATCTCGAAGGATTCTGAGTGCCGCGAAAGACCACGGATTCAGACTCAAATTGCACGCCGATCAGCTTACTGCCCTGGGGGGAGCGAAGCTTGCCGCCGAACTCGGCGCTGTCTCGGCAGATCACTTAGAGTTTATCGACGATGAAGGAATCGAGATGATGAAACAGGCGGGCGTTATCGGCGTCTTATTGCCGGGTGCCTGTTTCGGCTTGGGCATGAAGGGATACCCTCCAGCCCGGAAAATGATAGACCAGGGTTTGCCGGTAGCTTTAGCCACCGATTTCAATCCCGGAAGCTCCATGACCGAATCGATGCCCATAATCTTGAGCATGGCCTGCCTGATGATGAAAATGAGCCCGGCTGAAGCAGTGGTGGCTTCAACTATAAATTCCGCCTATGCCGTGGGGCGGGCAGATGATGTGGGGAGCATCGAGAAGGGCAAGAAAGCAGATCTGGTCATCTGGAACGTTAGAGATTACAGAGAGATTCCGTACCATTACGGGGTAAACCTGGTTGACCGGGTGGTAAAAGATGGAAAGATTTTGTAGGTCGGCTTTCCCGCCTTTGGCGGGACAGCCGACAAAACTTTCATTTGTCGGGTAGCTCCCCCCCGCCGATGGCGGGGATCGCCCAGACAGGCTCAGACGAGCCCCCGTCTGGGGGCGGGCTTCTGCCCGCATTGCGTCTCTGCCGCCGAATTGGGAGCATATACGCAATGCGTTTATGAACAAGTTATATGAAATTCCGAACCCCACATCTTGTTGAGAGGGTGTAGATGAAAGAAAGTTTAGAAATATACGATCAAGTAGATTGGTGGAATCCAAAGCACTCACTTCAGCAAATGGTTCCTGTTAAATTTAATTATTTTAGTAAAAGAATTGGTAATTTGAGAGGTTTGAGGATTTTGGATGTTGGGTGTGGTGGAGGTCTTCTATCTGAAGAATTTGCAAAAAGTGGTGCTGAAGTTACAGGGATAGATATTTCAGAAAATTCTCTCAAAGTTGCCAGAACCCATGCTTTAGAAAATGATCTAACCATAGATTATAAAATTGGTTATGCGGAGAATCTTCCTATAAATGACAATATGTTTGATGTCGTAATATGTGCTGATTGTCTTGAGCATGTTGATAATCTTGAAAAAGCAATCAGTGAAATTTCCAGAGTGCTTAAGAATAATGGGATTTTTTGTTATGACACTATTAACAGAACCTTTATATCAAAAATTGTTGCAGTCTGGATAGCGGATAAGTTTTTGAGGTGGCAAAATAGACATTTAAATGTTTCAGAAAAAAATTATACTGTACATGACTGGAATAAATTTATTAAACCTGCGGAGCTTTATCGATTAATGGACAAATGCAACTTGAGAAATATAGAGATAAAAGGAATCCAATTCGCTGGGATAAAAAACGGTAGTTTTAAGGCCAGAATTGGAGAAAACACAAAAATAGCATATATTGGTTATGCACAAAAAGAATAAAATTACTGTAATAGAAGGGTTCGGAACTTCAGATACACTCAAGCCGTTGTCGGACATGTGTCCAAGAGGCATAGATTTTGATCATGAAAACTATTGAAATTGCGAAGGCAAAGTTGCCGCTTGCAGATTACACAAAAGGGGTTGCTAAGGAACCAGTGATAGTTACAATTAGAGGTAAACCGGTAGCGGCACTGGTAGGCATTAAGAATGCCGACATAGAAACCGTTTCCCTTAGCAACAATCCGTAATTCCTTGCTTTGATTGAACGTTCAAGAAAGAAACAAAAAACAAAAGGCGGAATTTCAACTGAAGAAATGCGTGATCGCCTGCGAATAACAAAACGTTCGACACACATCCGATAGAATAAGGTAGATTGGCTTTTCCACCAATGGCGGAACAGCCGACAAATGGAAAAGAAAATGCCAAACGAACACAAGAAATCTGTATGCTGTATGCTGTATGCTGTATGCTGTATGCTGCTTTTAACCTCCGGCTGCGGCGTATACTCCTTTTCCGGTTCTGGTCTATCCGGAATCAAGACCATAGCCATACCTTTTTTTGACAATCAGACCCAGGAGTATGGCCTTCGGGAGGCGCTCACTGAAGAGATTGCCGAGAGGTTCGTGCAGGACAATACCCTGAAGGTGGTCAACGAAAGGACAGCCGATTCCATCCTGCGCGGGGTGATCACAAAGTACGAGAGGGAGGCCCACACCTTTGACGAGCAGGAGAACATAGAGGAATACATAGTTAGGATCTGGGTGAAGGTGACCTTTGAGGAGAAGAAGGGCAAGAAGATTATCTGGAAAGAGGATAATCTCCTCGGATGGGGAATCTACTCGGCCCAGGATGAGACAGAGGAGATGGGCAAGGAGAGGGCCATCGAAAAGCTGGCAGAGGATATCGTGAACAAGACGGTGAAGGGATGGTAGTCTTCTTGGGGCATGATTAGGGGACACGGAACAAGAGAGGGATGTCGGTTGGAAAGGGTGCCCACCCCACGAACTGAGTTGGAGCCAGCCAACCCCGTAGGCGGGGCTTCCAGCCCCGCATTGTAGCGAGCTAATGATCGGGAGCGGCAGGATGAATACGGCGGGCAAGGATGCCCACCCTACGAACTGAGTTGGAGCCAGCCAGCCCCGTCCGATGTCGATTCTAAAAGCATTGACTTTTGCCTCATCAGGAGGTAAATTTGCGGAGTATAACA
>CBDUQU010000167.1:0-5881 GCA_965369445.1 uncultured bacterium
CAAAGTGTCAGACCCTAAAGGAGGATAGATGTACGCATACACACGCACTCTGGCGACTCTGGGGGCAGTCATACTTCTTGTTTTGTTTGGAGGTGTGCTAACTGATCGTGGCGAGGCTTTTGCCGAGCCTCTCAGTTTCGACTTCACCTTCACCTGCGATGAGACGGTGAAAGTCGCCGCGGTGTGGGATACGCTTCGGTTTCAGGCGCTTTTGACTAACACCGGAACCGAGGCCGATAGTTATCTTGTGACTCTTGTCGAGAATCCTCCCACTCCCGAGGATTGGTGGAGGGAGTTCTGCGCCGGCGGGGTCTGCCCCCTTGATTCCCTGCTAACGTCGTTCAAGATCTTCAACGGAGAATTCCTGCCGCCATTACCGGCAGGCCTATCGGACACCCCATACTTAGACGTCATTCCCAGAAGCACAGGGCAGGGGAGCTTCACCATGTCGATAGAGTCGTTAAGCAACCCGGGCGTTAAGCTGACCAAGTCGTTGACTTTTCTGCTAAGTGCTCAGGGTGAACCACAGGCCCCTGTTACGGGGAACTGGGGAATGATCATCCTTGCCTGTCTCATTTTGACCTCGGGGCTGTATTTGATTTACAGGAGGCTCAAACCGGTGAGGCAAACTTAGGCTGACCGGGAGTGGCCGACCGTGAGTCCGCCGACCAGCCCGTGACCGGATGGAGGGGTGTAGTTGCCCGATTCATCGGGCCGAGCTAATAGGGTTTCTCTGATTCGGAATGTCCAGAGAATGAATTTTGAAAGGAGTTCCACCTAAAAGGAGCTCCTTTCGTACGATAGTACAACGAGCAGCTGATCTTTCGACTGAGCGATGAAATTCCCTCCACGCCATGACGAACACGATAGATGGTGTTCGTTCGTGTATACCGCGGAAGCTTGTGGTTTGGCGTCGAGACAGCAATTTCTTTGGGAAAAGACCATCGCTGCTTTACCTTTGATCGTTATAATAGGAGATAACCGGAGGTGGATGACACGTGATTTCGCCTGATCGAAGAGAAGCGATAGCCGCACATCTCAAATCCTGGGGAATTTTTGTTTTGTTTTTAGTCTTGGTCTCGACCTTGTGGACCTGTAGCACCAAGAATTTGCTCGGTACGGACAGCACGGGTTCCGTTTTCGTGAATTCCAATCCTGCCGGCGCTGACATAATTGTGGACCAAACTCTGACCGGCAAGAAAACCCCAGATACCGTTCTCGATATCGCGGTAGGAGACCACACGGTCTCGGTCAGCCGGTCAGGTTACATGGTCTCTCCGGACTCTGTGGTGATCACGGTGAGGGAAGATCAAACAGACACTATTGAGTTCACTCTTCTGGAGACCGACAAAGGCTCGCTTAAAGTCTCCTCCGATGTTGCCGGCGCCACCATCTGCATTGACAACCAACCAACCGCAGAAGTCACACCCCACGTATTTTTCAACAGCATTCCGGTGGGGACTCACATAATCTCCGTATTCAAGGAGGGATATTCTAACCGGGACCCCGCCAAAGAGATCCTCGAAGTAGTCACCGGCGATACGGCGGAAGTTGACTTCACGCTCGAACCGGCCACCGTGGGGAAAGCCGAGGGAGACATCACCCCGGATTTCCACCTGCAGGATGATTACGGGTTCTGGCGCCAATTCTACGCTTACCGGGGATTTGTGACCATTATCAATTTCTGGGCAAGAGACTGCGTTGCCTGTATGGACGAGTTACCCTACTTGGAGGAGATATACAGAGACTATTCTCCTGACAGTCTGATCATCTTCGGCATCAACTACGGAGGAAAACATGGCCAGGAGGGTCTTGACGCAGTCCAGCTCACCCGGGAGGAGGAAGAACTTACCTTTATCTTGCTTGTAGGAGTGGGGACCAGCGTCAGGAGCGATTATGAGGTGGCAGAGACTCCGGTAACGATTATCCTGGATCGGGAAGGAAAGATACACTTCCGCGCCGTTGCGTTTGTCGACTGGTGGACGCCAGGAAAGTTGAGAGAAAAACTTGATGAGCTCTTCGGCAGATGACGTCAGGTGTTAGCATAGTCATACAACGAAAGGTGAAACCGTGTCCACAGGATCCAAATTTGTGACAAGGTTATTGTCAAAAATCCTCGTGACTTTTTTCGTTATTTGTGCGTTGACCTCTTATTCCCAGGCAGGCAAGAAGGGGAAAGCTCCCGGTTTCACCGCACCGGATCTGGAGGGCGAAAAGGTGGAGCTTAAGAGCCTTCTGGAAGATGGGCCGGTTCTGATCTCCTTCTGGGCGACCCACTGCAAACCCTGTATCAAGGAGTTGAACAAGCTCCAGAAGTTGTATCCGGAATACAAGAAAAAGGGCTTTGAGATTCTGGCCATAGACGTGGACGGTCCGCGAAGCGTCGGGAGGGTGAAGTCGAGGGTCAAGGGGCTTAAATGGGAGTTCCCCGTGCTCTTCGACGTCAATAAGGACATCTACAGGAAGTATCACGTTCTGGCCATACCCCATACTGTACTGATAGATCGCAACGGGAACATTCGTTACACCCATACCACATACCGCTCCGGGGACGAGAAGACCATCTGGAAAAAGGTAGACCAGCTTTTTGCGGAGCAAAAGGAGACATCAGAAAAAAAAGAGGGGAAAGGTAGTGAAAAGTAGACTAAGCTTCTGCGATTTTGCTTTCCGTTCCAACATTAGCTTCCGTCTGGCTCTTTACCTGCTGCTGGCGGCGCTTTTTTCCGTATTCTCTTCCGCTTTTTCATTTGCTCAGGAATTCGATTTTATTGAATCGGATTCCTGGAGCATCAGTGCCAGCAATCAGTTGGAGTTCTCATCCGACAGGAAAACTCATCAGGACATATTTCACAACTGGACCGACGTTGATCTTGCCTACGGTATTTATTCTGCGAATTTAAGATACGAAGCTCATCAGCCGGACGACTGGGGGGTGAGCTGGGAGAAGCTTTCCTTCAGAAACTTTCAACTGTCCAGCGAGTTTCTGGAGCTAACCGCCGGCAATTATTACGTCATCTTCGGCAGGGGCTTGATCCTTCGCTCGTACGAAAACAGGGATTTGAGACACGACAACAATCTGGATGGGGTGAAGGGAACCATCGACTTCGAGGGGTTCAATCTCACCATGCTGGGTGGGACCGCCACCGGGAAGTATGAGCGACTTGACGACCCCTTGCATGCTGCGGACGGGAAGGTTGCCGTTACCGATTGGATGACTGTGGGAGGAAGTTATCTTCGTACCCATATCACCGATTTCGGGCTGGTGAGATTGCTTGGCGGAAACACGAGCTTGAATCTCCCGCACGTGGATTTCTATGCCGAGTACGCCAAGAAATACAACCCACACCTGGCATTTACTCCGGATGAGGGAGAGGGCATATATCTCTCAGCAAACGTGTATACTGTAGGTTTGGGGCTGGCGCTGGAGTATAAGGATTATGATGATTTCAGCTTCTTCAATCCCAACCAGAACGTGAGCTTGAACAATCCTCCCCCGCTGGCCAAGGAACATATGTATACCCTGCTGAACCGGCACGCGTACGAGCCTGCGCTGATCGATGAGAGAGGGATTCAGGCCGAGCTCACCAGCTCTCCGCTTGAGGGACTATCGGTTCTGGCCAACTACAGCTACACCGCCGACAGCGATGAAGAG
Organism: uncultured bacterium; assembly: GCA_965369445.1. GTDB lineage: Bacteria > Zixibacteria > MSB-5A5 > MSB-5A5 > SM1-73 > SM23-73-3. The sequence continues at coordinate 3,653 of CBDUQU010000167.1, forward strand.
CTTATATTCTCCGAGACTTACGGAGAGTTCGAGTATGATTACGAGGATCGGGCAACGCTCAAGGGTGGTTTCAGCAGACAGGAGAATAAGCAGGAGGAAGGGGACCCTGTGCGTTTGGCTCCGGTCGTCGATTTAGTCTATTATCTTTCAGAGTATAGTAGCATCAACTTCATACTTGAACATCTGTACACCGAGAAATACGACGCGAAGCTTACCTACTACGATCAGATTCTGTCGCTCTCCCTTTCCCAATCGTCGATGGGCTCGATTACCCTCACCCATGAACGAACCACACAGTGGAAGGTCAGCGAAAACTGGGAGGGCCGAAGGGACTGGCTCATTGCCACGCTTGATCTGTCATTAGGCGAGAATCATAATCTCAGCTTGAGCGTCGGCTCAAGACGCAAAGGCAAGGTCTGCGCAGGCGGCGTATGCGTGGAAAAGCCTGCTTTAAACGGTTTTGAGATAAAGCTTCTGAGCCGCTTCTGATCCTTTTCAATCTAAATTGTAGGGACCAGCCCTTGCCTCGGCACTGAGTCTTCCTTCGACCCTGAGGTCTTCCTTCGACCCTGAGGTCTCAGGACCGAAGGGCAGGACCGAAGGGCGGCTCGAAGTGTGGCTGTCCGCATCGCATGTATTTGTCCCCCTGACATCGAAGATCCGTGGGAGAGGGGGTTTATTGCATTCGTCCCCCTGAAATCGAAGATCCGTAGGACAGGGGGTTATTGTATTTGTCCCCCTGACAAGGGGGACTGCAGGGGGTTCTATGTCCTGCCAGACCGATCCTATCACCCAAGATTTCTTAGGATTTTCCTTGACTTCTACAGGTCTGCTCGCTATAATATCCGTTGTCAAGAGAGGTTATAAGTGCAGGAGGCAAGTCTGGGTATACCGGATCGGAGCTTGTACCTTAGGCGCCGTGATGGTTCATCACTTATGGTGGTGAAACTCCGTAGGTCAGGTTTCCTGCGCACCTGACAGCAAAAGAAGTAAGGAGCTCGCACGAGCCCCCAGACGGGAGCCTTGCTCATCGCACACAATATGTATAATCCAATAAATAATTCAAATTTAAAGTTGACAAAGTTTCATAAATGCCTATAATAAATAATATAAACAGAGTGGATTTACCAGAAATCGGGTTTTAAAGATTACATCAGGGGATGTTCTTCCCCGTTCGGCGACTCTGGTGACGGACGCATTGAAATCAACACCGTGATAAAAACATGGCTGCAGCGCAAAAGCCTGATATATCACCCCCGAGTCCAGAAGCTATGCTGTTTTCAATGGTGTCTTATACAGCACTCGAAGTTGAATGAAGAAAGGATTCTGGAACTAATTTCCGATTAGGAATCCCAATCAGTCCAGTTCAAGAAGTCCTTCATGGCCATGATGCGAAAGGAACATTGACCATGGCATCACCAGCCTTAGATCCCCAGGATACCTGTTCCATATGTGGTGCTCCTCTCTCAGCCTCTATGCGGCAATGCCCCACATGCAGGACCGATGCAGGCGCCCCCAATGTTCGCCGTTGCCGTACCGTTGATAATCTGAAGGCCTTGCTCGAGAGAGTTGATGCATCACGAACGATAGCTAGTGGAATCGGGTGTTCAAAGGAGTTCAACGAGTTAGAGGCTACGATTAAGGAAAAATCTGGTGTTGTTGTCTCTATGTCAGCAGGGGTAGCGAGAAAACTACTTGAGGACCCAAACTCCTTATATACGGACTACGAGAAGTTGGTAGGTGCCAATGCCCGAAAACCCGCAGATTTCGACAATGATCGGCAACGATTTGCAGTGGGGGGATTACTGTTCGGAAGCTATGCGGATAGCATAATGTATGGTGTGTTGTCTCTGACAGGGGAAGGTCTACCTACTTATGGCGATGTCCACTGTAGACTACGCTCTGTTACTATTGACAAGCGGACGTCTTTCCTTGAAGCCAATAGTTACCGATTCGTTAGAGATCATCACATCGTTGCCGGGGACAAGTTACCAGTTGGCTACATGGCATGCTGGAATCATCGGCATGAGCTGGTTCTTGCGAAACTCGTGGGCCGTCTCTCAACTGGCCAAACCGAAGCTGACTGGCAGTCGATGCTAATTCAGTCGGATGGCCGAAACCGAGAGAACGATAATTTCACTGAAGCTCACATCTTCGAGGGTTTCGACAGAAATGCAATTGAGTCTTTGGTAGCGGTTATCGGCAAGAAGCTGAGCAGAGGGGAAAGGT
>CBDUQU010000168.1:0-5850 GCA_965369445.1 uncultured bacterium
TTCTTCACCACAGAAGTGAATCGTAGCTACAAATGAGACTATCAGTTATTCCTCACTCATCTCTTCTCCCGCTGCTTGGACAAGACTTGACTGGCCTGCTCCAATGCCCCTTTCTCTTCTTTGGTAAGATTGTCGTAACCCACTTGGTTGATCTTATCCAGTATCTGATCCACCCTCTCCATCAGTTCCTGCTCCCTCTCCCTCTGCCTGTTGACGACCTTCATCCTGCGTCGATGCTTGAAGTTCCTCAGACCAGTCAGGTATGTTGAGAATCGGAGGAATGAGGGAATTCTGAAGTCAGACTTGATATACAGATACCCGATTACCATTCCTCCTAAGTGGGCAAAATGGGCAATTCCGTCCCCGGTATGTCCTAAAGAGGCCAAGAACGCGAACACTCCAAAGAAGACCACCACATACTTGGCTTTGACCGGAAAGAGGAAATAGACATAAATCAATCTATTCGGGAACATCAGGGCGAACGCCACTAAGATTCCGAAGATAGCGCCAGACGCCCCGATGGTAGGGATCTGCGAGTTAAACGAGAAAACGAAGGTGAAAAGACCGGCACCTACGCCGGTGATGAAATAATACTTCACGAACTCCCGTGTCCCCCATGCTCTCTCTATGTCAGATCCGAACATCCACAGGGCAAACATGTTGAACAGAATGTGAAACAGGCCCCCGTGAAGAAACATGTAGGTAGCCAGTTGCCAAACCAAACCTTTTTTCACCAAAACCGGCGTTAATCCGAAAACGTGGATCAGCTCAGAACGCCAAAGCAACATCAGGACGAAAACCCCCACATTCGCCAGCAGGAGATATTTGATCGCCTTGGTGAGTCCGCTTGGCCCGAAGGAGTAGCTTCTGTGTCCGTGGTAGCTCATATATTTATCTATCGGAGAGCGTAAGGGTTTATTTAAAACAGAGCCCGAAAATCAGTTCTCCAAACAAGCTGAGGGATGAAAACAAATGGTTTCTTTCTCCCTCTTCGAGTCACAGCCACAAGAACATTGCCCGTTCCGCTCTATAGGCGTGGATCATGGCGGCGCCACTAAGGTTTCAGCAAGAGCGAGTCGATCAGAATCCACCTATAGGTATCCGAACACAATAAATACGAATGAACGCGTCCATTCAATTCACGGGATTTCTTGACAAGGCCTTTTTCTTATTGCGGGTAACCAGAAAACCCTTTGTTTCTCGAGCCCCATATGGCCACGAGTTTCGGAGATGCCGTTTCTGTTCACCCGACGGTGGGCATAGCTCGAAGGCTACTCCCGACGATTCGTCCGGCAAGGGTTACGACATTTGCGCCTTCAGATTCGCAGGTTTTGGCGAATATCTTTTGTTTTGTTACGCAATAAGTTATGGTTGGGGGAATGTCCTTGAGGAATACGGCTGTCGCAACTCCCTGCGAATTCCCCTCCCCCGCTTTTGCGTATGCTGGGGGCCGCTGGATTTCAGAAAGCAACCTATTACTGATCAACATGTTAGTTAGCCAAAATAATCGCTCGGATGCGTCGATTCTGGCGCAATTTTTGCGTAATATGACGCTTGGCATTTTGTTATGAGTGTAACTTGGATTATCCAGTACACCTTTTTCGTTTCAGGAGGTGACAGAAAATGATTAAGAAAGGCTTGGTCATGATCGTGGTATTGGTTGTCTTCCTTGCATTTGCGGCGCCAGCCTTCCCACGCTGGGGCCCAAAACCACAGGGGTTTGGGCCTGTGGTGCTGGGCCACCCATGGGGTGAAAAATTCAGAAGCGAAAGCCTCGACAGCCCGGTCATGTATCGTCCAGGTTCAGGTGCAGGAGTTGGAGACTTGATCATAAGAGCGACCACCAGTTTCACCGTTCAATTCTACCTCAAGTACGTTGCCAAGAGAAAAACGGCCAGACAAATCTCAATTAGATATGCCGGCAAATCAGATTAATTCTCCTTCCAAAGGTGAGAGAGATGGAGACTCGATTAAAGGATATAAGATCCCCCGTAAGTGTTCAGGTCGAAACCATCAATTCTCTGATTGAGCAGGGGGAATTTACCCGGGCGCTTAAGGAGATCCAAAAAACGAAAGAAAAACCGGGCGTTGATCTGTCACCTGGTGAAAAGGGAGATATACATCTCCTGGCATCCTTTTGTCTATACAATCTGGGAAGATACAAGGAGGCACTGGTCAAAGCTAATCTCGCCTTCGAAACATTTAAGGACACCTCAGAAAACAAAAAAGTGGCGCAGATCCAGGATATTCTGGGAAGAATTCACTGGGGACTGGGCGATCTGAAAAAGGCGGAGCTTCATATCAGAGACGCCATTTCTACCTATCGCCGGATAAAGGATTTTGTCGCTATAGTAAAATGTAACAATATCATAGCTCGGATACTCTTTACCAAATCCGAATTCGAGAAGGCAACCGAATATCTCAATGAAGCCAAAGAGCTTTCCTGTTCTATCAACGATCATTTGATGGAGGCAAAAATCTCGGGCAATTTAGGCAGAATTCATGCGCTTTTGGGAAACTGGAAAAAGGCTGAAGAGGAGTTGAAAATCAGCCTCCAGACCAATAGTGAAAACGGTGAGGTTATTGGTCTGTGTAGAGATCAGTTGTCCTTGGGTTACATCTTTGCCTTAAAAAGAGAATTTTCCCAGGCGAAAACACTCCTTGCTTCTGCTTTTGAGCTTGCCCAAAATAATAATTACCTGCGGGAAACGGTCATTTACCATGAATACATGGGGGAGTTGTGTTTCGATCTGGAAAAGTACACGGAAGCAGAAAAGCACTATAACCAGATTATCAATATTTGGGGAAATTCCGCACCTGATGGCGACATGATCAGTCAAACCTACCGTCTTTTGGCCGAACTCCAGGTTACAAGAAAAGAATATGATAAAGCTCTTGTCTCATGCCAAAAGTCCCTGGAGGTCTCTAAGTCTCTGGGTGAGAAGATCGAGGAGGGAGCCGCATACAGAATCCTCGGGCAGATCTACTCGGCCAGGAACGAGAAGGACAAGTCCTGCGAATACTTCAGCAAGAGTATAACCATTCTCCAGCAGGTCGGGGCAAAATACGAACTTGCCCGAAGCTATCTGGAGGCCGGTCGGTCACCTATCTTCGACTACTACAAGAGGCTCGGATTCTTGAGCAATGCAGAGAGCTCGTTCAGGAACTTGGATTCAAAATATCATCTGGGGTTGGTAAACTCGGCCATCACCCATCTTTTGGTCGGGGAAAAGGATTACAACAAGGCTCAGGTCTTTTTAGCTGAAGCCGAGACCCTGTTCAAGCAGTCTAACGATCAGAAGGAACTCCGGCAGGTTCGGGACTTGAAGCGCTCGATTGAGGAAGCCCTCTGTCACTCCAGCATGATCGCGAAAGCCAACGGAAAAGTGACCTTTGAGAACGTGATGACCCAGAACACGGAGATGACCGAGATCGTAGAGAAACTCAAGCAGGTAATGGACTACGACATAAGCATACTTCTGGAGGGTGAGACCGGCACAGGAAAGGATCTGATAGCCAAGGCCATCCACTTCTCCAGCAGCAGAAAAGACAAAAGATTCGTTGCCGTCAACTGTGCCGCGCTTCCGGAAAGCCTTCTGGAAAACGAGCTTTTCGGGCACAAACGGGGAGCTTACACCGGCGCTGACAAGGACCAGCCCGGGCTGTTCGAGGAGGCGGAGGGGGGAACCCTTTATTTGGATCAGGTCGAAGAGATTCCCATATCCACGCAGGTCAAGCTGCTCCGGTCGATTGAGGAAAAAGAGATAACCCGGCTGGGAGATACCAAGCCCAGGAAAATCAAGGTGAGCATTATATCCTCCAGCATCGAGGATCTGCGCGAGGCGGTGAAGACTGGAAAGTTCCGTCAAGATCTGTATTTCCGCCTTAACACCTTCAGCGTCAAGCTCCCCTCCCTGAGGGACCGCAAGGAAGATATTCCGCTTTTATTCAGGCACTTCCTAAAGCATCACGGTGTGGAGGAGAAGAAGGTAAAGGACTTTGAGAGGAATGGCACCCTCAAGAGGTTCTTGGAATACGGCTGGCCCGGAAACGTGCGAGAGCTGGAAAATGAGATAAAGAGAATGGTGGTTCTGTCCCAGGCAGGCGATAGGGATCCATGCGGGGTCCTCTCGGACAAGCTGATCAACCCGATCAGCAGCCGCGCATCTTCCGAGAAGGCTACCTTGTACCACCAGGTGGCGGAGTTCGAGAAGGAAAAAATCATGGACGCTTTAAGGCAATCCAGTTGGATCAAACTTAGAGCCGCCAGGCTTCTGGGCATCCCTGAAGCCACCATTCGCAACAAGATGAAAAAGCATAAGATACTTCCGGCTGCGATAGCCCCACAGAATCTCAATTGATCTCTTAGATCAGGGAACAAAAGATGAGTCTCAGTTCTTAGCTACGGAACTGGGGCTTTTTTATGGAAAAAATCATTCCCAGCAGATAGAGCAGATTAGACAGATAAGCATACTGATATCAACTTAATAGATTCGCTACGCTCACTACAAGTCCGCTTAATCAGCTGTGAGCTATTTCATTCTCCGTTCTGATGTCCGCAGTTTTTGACGAATCCCCCAATCTTTTGAAACATAAAAGATTAACAAGAATAGGCCTCTCTCTTTCGTTTTTTTCCTCGCCATAGTTCACGAATTTTCAACTCAATTATATGTTTTTCTAATTTTCTATTAGGGAAGGTGCGTGAATCTGTTATGTCATTTCTGCTTGTGATATAACCACTTACAGACCGAGGATTCAATTCTGTTTTATCTGAATGAAACCTGCATGGTTTTTGCTCTTACAATAAACTGGCTGCAGGATTACGGCATTGAAGCTTGGGCGCTTAAGCACTACAGTTAACAAGGCAAAAAGGGTAAACCTTTAACTCCTCCCTATTGTTCACCGGAGGACAAAAACGAGGAGGTGGTAAAGATGAAAAGCGTTATTGCCTGGGCGATGCTTTTAGCCTTCGTTATGGGCTTAGGATATGCCAACTTTGGATATTTATCTAAACACTGTGACGAGCATCCATGGGAGGAGACATGGCAGAAGCCAAACAAAAGCGAAGCCTTCCCGAAACAAATCCGGGCGGTCGTGTGGGATGAGACGAACATTTGACATTCCGTAACGGGTAGAAAACCTTTGCTTGTTATTGGTCTTCACGGCCGACAACGCCTCTTGTCCGTCGGTAAGAGCACCAACGGGTAAAGGAAAGACATTGAGTGGTGCTAAGGTTTTGGCTAAGAACAAAGAACTATGAACCGTTGACCGAACGAAAGGAGGTGAAGAACATGACCAGGAAATTGATCTTGGTGGTCTTCCTGGCTCTGGTGTTGATTTTGCCAAGTCAGCTTCTTGCTGGAGAGAGACCCTCGCCGGGACCCACAATTGCAAAGGTGGGTGCAGTCGCATCGGATTGTGGCTGCTTGAAGAAAGATAAAGCTCCAACCTCTACGCGTTTGAGACCCGATGTCGTAATCGATAAGACTGACCCAATGGCGATGGATATTGATAGAGGGGACTGCAGGTATGCCTATGTCTGTGTACGCTACTGCAACATCTGGCCTTGGTGTGGTCCTGTGTACTACGGTCACTGTTTACAATGGCGCTGGATGTGGACCTGCGACGGGCGAGGCACCCCTCATTGGCAGTGACTAAGGACTGTGGAACTTGTATAGACTTAGGATGTCTGATGGGCGAGATGACAAGGCTGGCTTAAGATTAAGCCAGCCTTCCCCTGCCCAAAAGTTAGTAGAGTTCTTAGCTTGTTGTTGGTCTTCATGACCAACCACACACCCTTTCCGATGGTGAGAACACCAACGGAGAGCGGAAGCTTTCGGCCATGAACCA
>CBDUQU010000169.1:0-5794 GCA_965369445.1 uncultured bacterium
GACGGGCATGATCGGGGGATAAAGGTAATCGCCGCCGCATTCCGGGATGCCGGGTTTGAGGTGATTTACACCGGCTTGAGGCAAACCGCCGAGATGATCGTGGAAGCGGCCATCCAGGAGGATGCGGATGCCATCGGGATGAGCATCCTCTCCGGCGCCCACATGACCCTGTTTCCCCGGGTAAAAGAGCTTCTGAAAGAAAAAGGAGCCGAACATGTGCTTCTCTTCGGAGGAGGAATCATCCCCAAGGAGGACGTGGAGAAGCTGCGGAAAATCGGCGTGGGAATGCTCTTCACCCCGGGAACCACCACCACCGAGGCGATAGAGTACGTCAGGAAAGCAGTAGGTGAAAGGCGAAAGGAAGAAGAGATACTTTAACCATCTTTTCGCCAGGGCTTTTCCAGCCGGAGCGATTCTAAAAACCTCCTGAGCAAGAAAAGCTCTCGTTGGTCCTCTTGATGCTTACACAGGACCTGATCTTCCACCAGCGGTGCATTTTCTCCCTCGTTCCGCTTCTGAAAAATTCTTTTTTCTAATCTTCATTTTCCTGTTGTTTTATAGCGGAAAAATCCATAGATTATACGGTTGCGTACCTTTGGGGATTTACGCCGCACCGCTTTGCAGCAAATTACAATCGACCGGTTAACCCTAAAACGGAATTGGAGGAGACATGACCTACAACGTGGCCGAAAGTCAGCAGGCAGTCAGGGATATGGCCAAGGAGTTCGGACAGAAGGAGATCGCTCCGGTTGCAGTGGAGTTGGATCGGAGAGAGGCCGAGTTTCCCATGGATTTATTCAAGAAAATGGCAAAGGCTGGATTTATGGCCTATCCCATGTCTAAAGAATATGGTGGTGTAGGAAAAAGCAAGATAGAATATGTAACCTTAATCGAGGAGATCGCCTGGTTTGATGCCCCCTCCGCCCTTATAATGGCGGTGGACAATTTGGCTTCTTATCCCATCGAAGCCTTCGGTTCTGAGGAGCATAAGAAAAAGTATCTCCCCAAGATGGCTTCTGGAGAAATTATAGGCGCCTTTGGTTTAACCGAACCCAACGCCGGATCAGATGCCGCCAACCAAAAGACCACAGCCAAGGTGGATGGAGATTCTTTTGTGATAAACGGCGAGAAGATCTTCATCATGCACGGAGATGTAGCGGATCTGGTGGTGTTATTCGCCAAGATCGTTGAAGAGGGCGAAAAAGATAAGGTTTCAGCCATTCTTTTAGAGAAGGGAACCCCGGGATTTTCAGGAGAGAAGCTCAAATGGAAAATGGGAATGCGGACGGCGACTACCGGAAGGCTGAAGTTGGAGAATGTAAGAGTTCCCAGATCAAATCTCTTGGGTGAGGCAGGGAAGGGATTCAAAATGGCTTTGAAAACCTTGGATGGCGCCAGAATCGGAGTGGCCGCCCAGGCGGTAGGACTGGCTCAAAGGGCTTTTGACGAGTCGGTGAAGTATGCCAAAACCAGGGAGCAGTTCGGCGCACCCATCGCCAAACTTCAAGCTATCCAGTGGATGATTGCGGATATGAGCACCAGATTGGAAGCCGCCCGGCTTCTTACCTATAAAGCCGCTCTGATGGAAGACAAAGGCGAACGCGTAGGTCTGGCTGCCGCCCAAGCCAAGCTCTTTGCTTCTGAGGCAGCAAACTTCTGCGTTGACAAAGCCATGCAGATTCATGGCGGATACGGATATATCGGCGAATTCTCGGAAATAGAGAAGTTGTATCGTGATCAGAGGGTTACAGAAATCTATGAAGGAACGTCTGAGGTTCAAAGGCTGGTGATCGCCGCCAATTACTTGCGATGATCGGATCAATCGTGATTGCGAGCCTGAAGGGCGAAGCCCCCCAGTACGGGGGACTCCTCGCAATGACGTAGTAGGTTCTTGCCGGCTTATTCGCCTCGACGCGAAGGAGATGCCGTGAAACTCGGTAAGCTTGAGATCTTCTCCATCGTGGAGAACAGCTTCAAGATAGACGGTGGAGCCATGTTCGGAGTGGTTCCAAAGATCATCTGGCAAAAGGTGTATCCTCCCGACGAGAATAACATGGTGAAGCTGGATATCAACCTGCTTCTGATTAAAACCGACGGGGAAAACATTCTAATCGATGCCGGAATGGGAGATGCCCTAAGCGAGAGGCAGAAGAAGGTGTTCGGGATTGAAAGGGCGTCGAATCTCGAGAAGAGATTATCCGAGCATCATCTGGCTCCGGAAGATATACACCTGGTACTTCTGACCCACCTTCATGCCGACCACGCCGGCGGAGTGATAAGCTTAGACAAGAACGGAAGAAAGGTTCCCCGTTTCCCCAACGCCCGGCATGTGGTGCAGATCAAAGAATGGGAAGAGGCCATGCACCCGGACGAACGCACGTCTGCCACTTACTTTACGGAGAACCTGAAGATATTGGAGCGAGAGAAGCTCCTGGAATTGATTGACGGCGTGGATCAGGTGGCAACCGGGATTAAGCTGATCAACACCGGTGGTCATACTCCCGGTCATCAGGCGGTGTTAATAGAAGATGGAGAGGGCAAAATTCTGTGGGCCGGTGATATCATACCCTCGACTCACCATCTGAGAATTCCCTACGTGGCATCGGTGGACCTTTTCCCCCGGGAGACCATGGAGCAGAAGAAGAGATTTCTACGAATGTGCTCCGAGGATGGCTGGATCCTGGCTTTCGATCACGATCTGAAGGTCAAGCTAAGCAAAATCGAGGAGAAGGAAGGAGTATTCAGAGTAACGCAGAATCATTCTTGAGATCAGAACGCAGTCTTTTGTCATTGAACCACTTTTGCGGATGGATTGATCATGACTTTAGAAGAAAAAATCGAGCATTTGAGGAAGTTAAGGGAGCAAGCAAAATTAGGGGGTGGGCAGAGACGGATAGATGTCCAGCACAAGAAGGGAAAGCTGACCGCCAGGGAAAGGTTGGATCTGCTTTTGGATGAAGGCAGCTTTGAGGAGTTCGACACCTTCGTCCAGCACCGCTGCCGGGATTTTGGGCTGGAAAAGGAAAGGTACTTAGGCGATGGGGTGGTAACCGGCTGCGGGACCATAGACGGGAGGCTGGTCTTCGTCTTCTCCCAGGATTTCACCGTATTCGGCGGATCGTTGTCCGAGACTCATGCGGAAAAGATCTGTAAGATAATGGACACCGCCTTGAAAGTAGGCGCGCCGGTCATCGGTTTGAACGACTCCGGTGGCGCCCGCATTCAGGAGGGAGTGGAAAGCCTGGGGGGGTATGCGGACATCTTCCTGCGCAACACCTTAGTCTCCGGGGTCATCCCTCAAATCTCGGTAGTCCTGGGTCCCTGCGCCGGAGGAGCGGTCTATTCTCCTGCCATCACCGACTTCATCTTCATGGTGAAGCACACCTCTTACATGTTCGTCACCGGTCCTAACGTGGTCAAGACCGTCACCCATGAGGACGTAACCTCCGAGGACTTAGGGGGGCCCGGGGTGCACAGCACCAAGTCCGGGGTGGCGCAGTTCGTCGGTGAAAACGAGGTGGAGACCCTCTCTTTGGTCAGAAAACTGTTCTCCTACATACCTCTGAACAACATGGAGGATCCACCAGCGGTGGAATGCACCGATCCGGTCGACCGAATGGATGAAGAGCTGAATTCTTTAGTCCCGGAAAACCCCAACAAGCCTTATGACATCAGGGACGTGATCAAGAGGGTGGTCGATCACGGCGAGTTTCTGGAGGTGCACGAGCATTATGCCCCCAATCTGGTGGTGGGCTTCGCCAGGCTGGGAGGGAAATCGGTCGGGGTTGTGGGAAACCAACCCGCGGTCTTGGCCGGTGTGCTGGACATTAACTCCGGCTTGAAAGGAGCAAGGTTCGTCCGGTTCTGTGATGCCTTCAATATCCCCTTAGTCACCTTTGTGGACGTGCCGGGGTTCTTGCCGGGGACGGCCCAGGAGTTCGGGGGAATCATAAAGCATGGGGCCAAGCTGCTCTATGCCTACTGCGAGGCCACCGTGCCCAAGCTGACCCTGATAACCCGCAAGGCATATGGTGGCGCGTACGACGTCATGTCCAGCAAACACGTCCGGGCCGACGTCAACTACGCCTGGCCCACCGCGGAGATAGCGGTGATGGGCCCCAAGGGAGCGGTGGAGATAATCTTCAAAAAGGAGATTGCCAAAGCGAAAGACCCTGAAAAAGCCGTAGACGAAAAGGTGGAGGAGTTCAGAGAGAAGTTCGCCAACCCATACATCGCCGCGGAAAAAGGGTACTTAGATGACGTTATAGAGCCCAAAACCACCAGACCCCGTCTGATTCGCGCATTATCCATGTTAGAAAACAAAAGGCAGTCTCTGCCGCCGAAGAAACACGGAAACATTCCATTGTAGTTGCCCGATTCATCGAGCTAAAATGATAAAGAAAATTCTCATAGCCAATCGGGGGGAGATAGCGGTCAGGATAATCCGGGCCTGCCGGGAAATGCGGATCAAGAGCGTCGCCATCTTCTCGGAGATTGATCGCAGGTCCCTGCACGTCCGCCTGGCGGACGAAGCCTATCTCGTCGGTCCCGCCCCGGCCACCCAGAGCTATCTGAATATGGACAGGATCATGGAGGTGGCGAAGGAGTCGGGCGCGGAAGCCATTCATCCCGGATACGGCTTCTTTGCTGAAAACTATGAGTTTGTGAAGCGGGTCGAATCCGAGGGCTTGATTTTCATCGGGCCCCCTGCCGAAGCGGTCAAGCTTTTAGGCGACAAGGTGGCGGCTCGCAAGACCATGAGAATCTCAGGCGTGCCCATCGTGCCGGGAACCGAGGTGGAGATAGGCTCGGATGAGCAGGGATCTTCCATAGCAGAAGAGGTGGGCTTTCCCGTCCTGATCAAAGCGGTGGGTGGCGGCGGTGGCAAAGGGATGAGGATAGTCAGGGAAAAGGGCGAGCTTAAAAGTGCCCTGCGAGCGGCCAGCTCCGAGGCAAAGTCGGCCTTTGCCGATCCCAGAATCTATATAGAAAAATATCTTGAAAGACCCCGGCACGTGGAGATCCAGATACTGGCAGACAAGTTTGGGAACGTGATCCATCTGGGCGAAAGGGAATGCTCCATCCAGAGAAGGCACCAAAAGGTGGTGGAGGAGTCCCCCTCACCGGTGGTGGATGAGAAGATGCGAAAGGCCATGGGAGAAGCTGCCGTGACTGCAGCCAAGGCTTCGGGGTACGTTAATGCGGGCACCATAGAGTTTCTGGTCGATTCCGACCGGAAGTTCTATTTTCTTGAATCTAACACTCGTCTTCAAGTGGAACATCCGGTTACCGAGATGGTCACCGGAATCGATCTGGCCAAAGAACAGATAAGAATTGCCAGCGGAAAGAAACTGAGCTACCGGCAGGAGGATATTCAGTGGAGAGGCTCTGCCATCGAATGCCGGATCTATGCTGAGGACCCGGAGAACAACTTCCTCCCCTCGACAGGGTTAGTGCATTCATACTGGGAACCATCCGGCCCCGGAATAAGAGTCGACTCTGGCCTGTACGAGGGCGCAGAGGTTTCGCTATTCTATGACCCCTTAATATCCAAGCTTCTCGCCTGGGGAGAGAGTCGAGAGGAAGCCATCGACAGGATGAGAAGGGCCTTATCCGAATACCGAATACTGGGGGTGGCAACCACCATCCCATTTCATCTCAGGGTGATGCAAAACGAGAAATTCAAGAGAGGAGAGATCCATACTCATTTCATCGAGGAGGAATTCGGGAAGGAGAAACTCTTCGAGGCGAAAAACGAAGACGAGCGTCGCAAGGCAGTAGCGGTCTTCTCTGC
>CBDUQU010000170.1:0-5677 GCA_965369445.1 uncultured bacterium
GCGAGTTCTTTACTCCCATCGACACCTCGGCCAGACAGGCTGAGGTGGCCTGGGTAAGGGAAGGCGAGTCCATGGGGCGCGATTCCGCCGGTACGGATGCGAACGCTCCGGATGACTGGGCCACCTTCGGCGGAGATGACGCTATCTACGCTACTCCGGGCGAGCTCAACTACCAGCTTCTGCAGATCGTGCCCACCAAGGGTGAGTTGAAAGGCCGCTACACCACCTGGACCGTAATCTTCTATCTCAACGGCGAGAGCAACTTAGACGGGCATTACTTCCGGCTGCTGGACGATATGGAAAAGCAGGGTTCTCTTCCCAACGTCAGCCTGGTGGTGTTGGCTGATTTCAAGACCTCGGTGGCGGGTACATGGAGGTTTCACCTGCAGCAGGACTCGACAGAAGGGACCATATACAACGGACAGAACCAGGGCGAACTCAACATGGGCGACCCGGCCACTCTGGGCAATCACATCCACTGGACCCAGCAGAACTACCCTGCCAGCAAATACGTCCTCTTCATCAAAGATCACGGCATGGGCTGGAAGGGCATCTCCTGGGATCATACCTCCGGCGACGACGCCCTCTACATGCAGGAACTGAAGGCCGCCTTGGAGTACACCATTCCCCCCAAGCTGGACGTGGTGGTGTTCGACGCCTGTTTGATGTCCATGGTGGAGGTGGCCAATCAGGTCAAGCAGCGGACGGAGATGATGGTGGCCTCCGAGGAAACCAAAATGGTGTTCGATTTCCCCTACAACGACATCTTCGCCACTATGAATGCCAACACCGCTTGGACCGGAGAGCAGCTGGCGGTGGACATCGTGGCCAAGGCCAAGGCAAATGTTACCAGGAATAACTACACTTTCGCCGCCATCGACTGCCGGAACTTAAATCCTCTGATCAATCTGATCGACGACTTCGGCTTCGAACTGGAAACGGGCGTGGACGATTATGATTATCATTACGCCGTCCACTACGATCCCGACGACAACGTTCAGATTCACATCAGGACCCAGCTCATTCAGACCGAGCATTTCCAGGACCCAAATTTCATCGATCTGTATCATTTTTGCCAATTGATAGACGGAGATGCGGCCATACCTCCCGACTATAAAACCGCGGCCCAGCCCATAATCAGCTCGCTGCAGAAGGGAGGCAGCATAATAAAGGCCGAAGAGCACGGGGGAGCGCATCCCAATGCGCACGGGCTTTCCATTTACTTCCCCACGGCGCAGACCAAGTGGAATCCTCCGGTGAAGAAGTTGAATCTGCCTGCCGAGGGCGAAAGACCCTACGACGTTCCCTGGCCGTCCAAACTGCCCGACAACTCCGATTACGCCAAGTATGCCTTCGATCCCAACGACTGCAAGCCGCCGCACGACCCCTGCGTGAATCATTTCGCCCAGGCGAAGAATCATCCCTTTCAACCCACTCCCGGTTTTGACTTTGTGGACGACACCTGGTGGGATGAATTCCTGCACCGGTATTACGAGCCGGTAGCCGATGCCGGGAGGGACACCGGGGCTTTTGTGGGAGAGGTGGTTGGCCTGAACGGGTGCGGTTCCTCCGACGCCGACGGGTTCGTCAGGCATTGGTACTGGGATTTCGACTCGAACGTGGACTCCCCGCCCGACTGCCCTCCCGGGGATGAGGACTACGACAGGGACTGCTGGGACGAGTCCAACGACGACAACCACGGCGATGCGGTGCAGATCGATTTCCCCTGCACTGCCGAAGGCACTTTTACGGTGACCCTGACGGTGTGGGATGACCACAACGAACAGGGTGGCGATCACACGGAGCACTTCGAAACCGATCAGGACGTGGTGATCATAACCTGTATCGATACGGCCTTCACCTTCGAGCCGCCGCCCGATGAGGGGCAACATGAAAACGGCAGCTTCGAGACCGGGGAGTTCGTGGCCAGCGACGGGACCGGGAACAATATTATCCTGGTGGATGCGGCTTTCACCGGAACCGGGGTGGACAGCATTCAGGTAATCTACGTCTTTCCTCCCCCCGCTCCTTACGTAAAAGGCTACGTCAAGTACAAGGTTGTGGACCACTGCCTGGAGGGAGGGACTGTGAGCATGACCGCCTACAACGACGCCGACGAGGCGTTCTCCGGGGATTTCCACATCAGCCTGGCCAATACCGCTCCGGTGATCACCTGCCCGCCGGATGAGAGCTTCGATTACACCGATGGATATGCAGGTTATGCTGCGGGAAGCGACGAGGACGGCGACCCGCTCT
Source organism: uncultured bacterium (assembly GCA_965369445.1). Classification (GTDB taxonomy): domain Bacteria; phylum Zixibacteria; class MSB-5A5; order MSB-5A5; family SM1-73; genus SM23-73-3. The sequence continues at coordinate 2,257 of CBDUQU010000170.1, forward strand.
ATTTCTTCAAGGTTGACGGTCCGGACGCCCTGGAGGTTACCACGGAGGGGGCCATAACCTGGGAGACCGGCCCCGGCGATTTAGGTGGACCCTATGACGTGATCGTGGGAGTTGCCGACGTCTGCGAAGCCACCGCTGCATGCGCCTTCGCATTGACCGTCACTGCTCCGGTGGGCTGTTGCCAACACAGCGATTACTGCGAAATGGTGACCGAACTTGAGTGCATGGATTTCCCCGGTACCGTTTGGTATCCCCCGCCATATCAGTGTGCCGAGGAAATACTCTGCCTTGTCCCCTGCGGGGATTGCACTGGCGACGGTGTAATCGACGTGGGTGACGTGGTTTACCTTGTAAGTTATCTGTATAGGGGAGGATATCCTCCGGAGCCAGAATGCTTGGGCGACGTTAACTGTGATGGCATAGTCAACATCGGGGATGTGGTCTACCTGATTAGTTACCTCTACAGAGAAGGTCCGGGACCTTGTCCGGATTGCTGCTCCGGGAAAATGGGAATGAACAGATCCCCGGGAAAGAAGACCGGAAGCGGTTCTCCGCTGAAAAGACCACGGTGATCTGCAATACGTGAGGCGTGCGGAGGAGAAGGTAAGCCCTTCCGCTTAAAAACGTGATGTTGCCCCAACCTCGACAGAATCGGGGTTGGGGTACTTCTTTGTGCCTGCCTGGTTCCCCTGACCTGGAAGGCTTTACTGTCGTCGGGTCGGGGACCCGACGGGCACGCATAGGCTGAAGAATCACGGTGTGCGCACCAGCGGTCTGGTCAGGCAGGTTGGACCACCGGCGCCCTTCCGGGAGATCTCTTCTCCGACATATTCTGAGACCTCAACGCCCTGATCTTCGAGCATCTGTTTCGTCTGGGGATTCCCGGAAAGCATAATGTACCTCCGGGGGGAGGTGGCCAGTATATTGCAGCCCATGCTTTTGAATTCCGAATCAGGCACTTCCACGAGTTTCATCCCGCGATTGATGAGCCATTGTCTGAAGGGAACAGGAAGCAATCTGGCGTAGACGACGGCTAAGTCGAAATCAACCGGACTGATCATAGACATCAGGTGGAAGACGCCTTCGGGGCCACGCCAGTGTGGCAGCGGAACCACTATGAACTCATCGACAAGTCCGGCAGTAAGCTCTTTCAGTTGGCGGATGCCATCCTCGTTCGTCCGGTAGCCCTGCCCTACTACGAGAGTACGTTCATCCAGCCAGATCAAGTCTCCCCCTTCCAATCTTCCGTCCCCCCTAATAGACCCGAGAATGGGGATACCCAATTCAGACAGATACTCCCCTGCTGCCGATGGTTCACCCCGACGCTCCTCTTTTCCCATGCTGCAGAGGATGACTCCCTCTGGACTGGTAATCACAGCGTCGCGTACATAGATTGAATCGAGGCCGGTCTTCTCGCTCCTGGGAAGGAAGTGAATCTCTGACACATCCCTTTTCAACAGGTTAACAAAGCGCTCATATTCGTCTAACGCCTTGCTGTAATCCGGGCAAGCTGAGTAGTTGAGCGTCCTCCACTGGGCGTCGACATTCTCCTGGGAGACGAAAGCATCTTTGGGATGCTTGATCAGGATCTTCCGGATTTTCCCGACTTCGGATTGACTGCCGAGGTTCATCAGATCAGCTCTCCCCCACTATCACTGTGACCCATCAGAACTGCGGGTGATTTCCGCGCGTATGCTTGATTTCCTATGTCTCGATTTGCGGCAATTCGATCTTCTTTCCATAGAACAGACCGTCCCCTGAAAGGGAAACCGCGCGGGCGAACGACGAGCGTTTGATTCCCGCCCGAAGAACATTGTGAATTAGATTGTCCGGATGACTGAACGGGCACACCTTCATGCAGAGTCCGCAGTCGGTTCCGATGACCCGCCAGTAGTGATAGCATTTCTCGATATCCAACTGCCATTTCTCCACACCTCGAACCATAATTTTCCCGCCATCCGGGATCGCCTTTGGAGGGCAATTCTCGGCGCATTTCTTGCACTTTTCGCAGAAGTCCTGAACACCGAACTGGATCGGCTTATCGGGCACCAGCGGGATCTCCGTGGTCACTGCCCCTAAGCGTATCCTGGCCCCGAATCTTGGCGAGATGAGATATCCAAACCGGCCCAGCTCTCCTAGACCCGCATCATAGGCCACCGGCGGCAGCATGATCTGATAATTGCTTCCGGGGACATGAGCACGGGCTTGATATCCGAGTTGGCGGATATGCTCAGCCAGCACGATTGATATTCTCTGCACATGCAAGTACTGAAGCGCGGTCTCTTCGCTTATCCCGATTCCCGGCGCCTCTTCGACGTGCGCATAATCCATTTCCACGGTGAATGCGATGACATAAGGGTGATCGTTCTTGATCTCTGCTCCCCAGGGTTTCGGCCCCCTGCCCACATGAGAGTAAACCCAGTATGGATTCAGCCGGCCGATGCCGACCTCCGCAGCGCCCAGATGAAGCATCATCTTCTTGAGAGTAGTCGACGCTTCTCCAGGGTCGACCTGGCGCTTGTCGGAGCTCACCGGCCCATCCACGAGAGTCACCAGTTGCTCTTCAAGTCTAAACTGTGACGCGACGTATTCTGACCTGATAGGATCGTAGTATTGACCACCAGGAGCCAGCAACTCCGGCAGGCTGCGAATCTTATCATCGATCTCTTTGTTTTCCGGCCTCATTCGGTAATAGGCATCATATCTCTCTGTACCGGGCTCGTACTTTGCCCTGGCGAACATTACGTCCCGTTCATCAACCCTTTCAGTGATCGTGTTAATTCTCAGCGTCTTCGTTTTGCCGACAGGGAGGAAAAACAAAAGAGCCGGAACCGCTATCAGAAGCACTGCTGCAGCCAGAACGTAATGCCCCGGGTGAAAAACGAAAAATCCCCCAAACCATATGCCGCCGAACACCAGAAAGAGGAGCGCGGAGATGAACACGGCACGGGGTTTCTTCTCCATGAGAGAGGAAACGCTATACAGCCCCAAGAAGAAGCTGACGGCAGCACCTGCGACAAGAAACATCAAGGACATCATGTTCATGTTATACCTATCGCCCCGATTCGAAACATGATAAGAATATTTCTCGCGATGTGCAACTCGATTCAGAAGGTTGCGACAAGAAAACGGTTCGGAGGAGTTTTGCTCCTGTTGCTCGCAAGGTAGGGCCGTTCTTTTTTTACCGAGGGGATTGAGCCGGAGCATCGTAAAGGGCAGTATTAAACGTGGCGGAACGCAGTGCGCCTGTCACGTCGCAAACGCCAAAGCGCGCAAGGCAAATGTACACGCTTTCAAAGCCTATGTAAATATTATGTAAAAATCTTCTCCAATAACTAATATAATGCGTATACACACCGAAGTACAGATAGGAAAGCTAAGATAGGTTTTTGTTAGCTCGAATTTGTTCAGCCACGAAAGC
>CBDUQU010000171.1:0-5500 GCA_965369445.1 uncultured bacterium
CTTTTTTGATTTATGTATCTCCAGTCATGTTGAGATTCATTTTGCTTTTCTTTGTCCCTCTCTTGCATTCAGGACACAATTTGCCCGAATTTAAGAGTCTGGCCTTTCTTTGTCAAGAAAAAAATGAGTTAAGTTCGAATTTTGCTTGAACCTGCGCTCACGGGGGTATCACTGGCGGGATATGTCTTTCCGCGAGGGACTTATTGAGGCAACAAGATGCGGCAGGTGATCGACCTTCTCCGGCCACCCCTCAGAGTTTCTTCCAACCTTTAATCTCTTCCATGGCCCTGTAGTCAGTCGTGTCCAGATGTAGGGGAGTAATGGAGATGTATCCCTTCTTTATGGCCGCAAAATCGGTATCATCCGCTTTCTTCTCCCAGATCGGAGTTTGCTCTCCGATCCAGTAATAATTCCTACCCCGGGGATCGATCTTCTCGATCACCACGTCACTGTATACTCTCTTGCCCAAACGGGTAATTTTATATCCCTTTGCGGCCTGCCTCCTATCCGGGACGTTCACGTTGAGGAAGGTATATTGGGGAAGCCCGTTCTCTAAGACGAACTTCGCCAACTTCCTCACAAACCTGGCCGCGGATTCGAAGTGCTTAGCGTCCCAATTGACGTTAGAGACAGCTATAGAGGGAATGTTCAGGATAGTTCCTTCCATCGCCGCAGCCACGGTTCCGGAATAGGAGACATCGTCACCCATGTTGGGCCCGTGGTTGATGCCGGAGATCAGGATATCGGGTCGTCTCTTCAGAATCGCGTGAACTGCCAGCATCACCGCGTCGGTGGGGGTGCCGTCTACGCTGTAAAATCTCTCCCCGATCTTGTTTATGCGCAGAGGGTGCTGCAGGGTTAGGGAATGGCTGGTGGCGCTCTGCTCTCTATCCGGCGCCACCGCCCACACCTGGCCGATTCTGGAGAGCTCCTTTTTTAGGGCCAACAGGCCTTTTGCGTTTACCCCATCATCGTTGGTGAGCAGGACTATCAATCTCCCCTCCTATTGACAACTCGAAGTCAGGGTTCCGACCTTCCAACCAAGCACATAACGTTCCCTGTAACATACGTTTTTGGGAATGAAGGCGAAGCCTAGCTTTTGCACAGAAATCCCCGGATAACGTCATCCTGTTCGACTCACCACCAGAGACTTTTCCACATCAATTTGATGAATCGGATCGTATCGATCAGGGGATTGATGAAGCTCTTCCCTCCAGCGTAGATGGTCCTGATGGGAACCTCGGCAATCTCAAATCCCTTTCGTTTTGCCTTGATCAGAATCTCCGACTCTAGATCGTATTTTCTCGATTCCAGTTTGACGCTTTTTAGAACCTGGGTGGGGATCAGCCTGTACCCTGATTGGCTGTCTCGGATGGATTGACCGGAGAGGACGGAGACTATCATTGAGGTCAGATTATTGATGAGCCAGCGGGCAAAGGGCATGATTTCAAGGTCTCTCTCTCTGGTTCCGATTATGATCCCGGAGAAGCCGTTGGCCTTGCGGACAAAATCCGGAATGGACTCAGGATCATGTTGCAGGTCTGCATCCAGGGTGATAACGGCGGCGTAATTCTTAAGCCGCACGTGCTTGAATCCGGTTTTTAGAGCCTCCCCCTTGCCTCTGTTGGCCTCGTGTCTTAAGATCACCGCTCCGGTCGCCCTGGCTGTCTTACACGTTTGGTCACATGAGCCGTCGTCGATGACCACTATGTCCCCTCTGTTTACGAACCTTGAGATTCTCTCAATCAGTTCCCCAATGGTGGAACCGGCGTTGAAGGCCGGAATGATCACCGCGATTTTATTCATGCAAGAACGCTGACCCCTGGAGGGTCCCGGGTCGGAATGTGAGTCAAAGGAATCTTCTCTAAAAAATCGGGGCGAGCCGATTTGAACGGCCGACCCCTTGCACCCCAAGCAAGTGCGCTAACCAGACTGCGCCACGCCCCGATTTAATACTATCAACATAGCCCTTTTCTGCAAAAAATCAAGACAAAATTTCAAGCAGCGCGGAGAGCTCCTTTCTTATGTCAGCCAGAAGACTCTGAAGCCGCATCTTTTCCGCCACCAGAGGGCCCTTGTCATCACGCTTGAGGTTCTTCAGCTTGGACTTGGCGCCCTCGATGGTATATCCCTCCTCATACAGAAGATGTTTGATCTGGCTGATCAGATCGATGTCCTTCTGCTGGTAAGAACGATTGCCCGCCCGGTTTTTCTTGGGTTTGAGCAGACCGAACTCCTTCTCCCAGAACCTCAACACGTATGGTTTGACTCCGGTCGTCTGCGCAACCTCGCTGATGGAATAGTAGAGCTTATCCTTATTCGAGGCTTTCAAATCTTCCCCTCACCTTTTGAATCGCTTCCATTCATCAACTTCCAAGTAAGAAGATATGGATTTTCACTTCTCAAGTCAACTCCAAATTTCCGATTTAGGATCCCTGGTCATCAGCTCGATCATGGCCTGCCTGGGGCTCTTATTTTCAAAGAGAACCTGATGTACCTGCTGGGTGATGGGCATCTCGACTTCGTGCCTGGAGGAAAGCTGAAAGGCTGATCGGGCGGTCCTTATTCCCTCGGCCACCATGGTCATACCGCTTTGCACCTCTTTGAGTGATCTTCCTTTGCCTATCTCTTCTCCCACGAATCTGTTCCGGGAAAACTTGCTGATACAGGTGGTTACCAGGTCGCCCAAACCGGAGAGCCCGGCAAAGGTCTCTCTTCTTGCTCCCAGTCTTTCTCCCAGTCGGATGATCTCCGCCAACCCGCGGGATAGCAATGCTCCTTTGCTGTTGTCACCCAGGCCCATTCCATCACAGATCCCCGCTGCGATGGCAATGATGTTCTTGAGCGAACCGCCCAGCTCGACTCCAACCAGGTCACTGTTGGTGTACACCCTGAAATGGGGACTCATGAAGGCATGCTGAACTTCTCCGGCGACATTCTCAGTGAAGCCAGCTACCACCACGGTGGTAGGGACCTTTCTCGCCACCTCCTCCGCATGGCTGGGACCGGAGAGGGTGGTGATCTTCTGGTGAAACGTAGGCGGCAACTCCTGTTTCAACACCTCTGACATCCTGAGAAGGGTATCGTTTTCGATTCCCTTGGCTAAGTTGACCACAACCGGATCCCTCAACCGGATTACACTTACCCTTTTCACCACCTGCCTCACCGTATGAGATGGGAGCGCCAGCACCAGCATCTCCGTGCCGGATACTGCCGGCTCAAGCTGATCTGTAATCTCCACCTCATCCGGTATTTTGACGCCCGGAAGTTTTTCCTTGTGTTCTCTCTGGGCACGGAGCCTTTTCATCTCCTCTGGGTCGAACTCCCACATGGTCACCTTGTGTCCGTTGTGGCTCAGCAGGGTGGAGACCGCAATCCCCCAGCTTCCTGCACCCAAAACTGCAATTTGCGCCATGACCGTCAGTCCTCCACAGAATGAAAACCAGCGCAGCTTTTTTGACTTGCGCTGAACTCAGATCGAGAGAAGGAATCCGTGTTTGCTTCTTTCACGGTAAGATTGTCCCACTTACTGCCGTCGGCTTTGCGCAAGGCGGCTTCACGCATAAGGTGAGTTTATCCGGTTGTCCTCTCAGCTTGCCTCGCGTCGTTTCCGACCAAATTTATTCTCCGTGCCAGCCAGCAACCGTCTTATGTTGCCTCTATGATTGAAGAAGACAAAAACAGCCAGAATAAACATCGCAAAAATTAGCTCGCTTGGCACCTCGCTTCCAAGATAATACCTTTCGAACAGCAACGCAAGAAAGATAAAGCTTGTCGCAGAAAGCGAACCCAACGAGACGTATCTGGTGATCGCCACAATCAGCACAAACAGAACAAGGGCCAGGGCAGCCTCTAGAGGGATTATGGACAAGAGTGCGCCCAAGCCCGTGGCGATACCCTTGCCCCCTCTGAATCCGGCAAAGACGGGAAAAACGTGGCCTAAGATGACGCAAAAGGCTGCCAGGATCTTGAGATCCACCGAACTCAACGGGGAAGTATCCGGGACGATCTGAATCAGCAGGAGCACGGCCGCCATGCCTTTGCCGATATCAAGGATCAGCACGATGGCAGCGGGCAGGCGCCCGATGACTCTGTAGACATTGGTAAACCCGGCGTTCTTTGATCCGTGGTCTCTGATGTCTATCCCTTTCCAGATTCTGCTTATGACTATGGCAAAGGGAACCGAGCCCACCAGATAGCTTGAGATCGCAATCGCTGCGGCGGTCAGCATTATCATTCACTATCCTCCAGCTTTTCTGTCATCAGACTCCGTTAATCAGTTGCTTCGGCGCGGGATTTCTTCAGCCTGAGGCAATATAGGTACTTGTTCTCATTCTCCGATATCTTCACCGTAAAGACAACCGCCGTATATCCGTTTCGCAGGAACAACTCACTGAAGTAACCCCACACCCCTCTGGTTTGTTTGAACTCGTCATAGAGTTTGGGGTGCCCCACAAAGTAGGTGGGCAGCTTGGACAAAAGAAACACGTCTGTCACCCTCTTCGAGTGGCCGGGTCGGTGGGTTTTGCGCACCTTCAGGTCATTTTGAGACGCTAGAGTTAAGCCGAGCTCATCGATAGTATACAGCTTTGAGTAATACGGTATTGCTCCGGCGGCACTGGTGGATAAGGTTTCACCCGGTTTCGCCTTTTCTCTAAACATCAGCCCCACCTTTGACCAGAGATGAGTAGTTTCTCTCAACATTCCTATACTGTCTATGTCCTTCCGATGCCAAACTTTGTTGGTCTCCTTCGATGGAGACACAAGAACGAACACGGCCAATCCCACCAGAAGGATTTCTGTGGCAATTAGGCTCATCCTCTGTTTCCTGTTTGAAAATGGCTGGGGATAACGGTACATCCCCCTGAATCCCTCTTGTACCAAAAAGAAGAAGAAAGGCAGAACCGGCACGAGGAACCTGAACATGTCCATGAAGTCACCACCAACATACACCACGTAGCAGGAAAAGACCAGTATCATGGACGTAAAGTAGAAGACCACGATTTTGAGGTTTGCATTCAACTTCATGCCTTTGCCCAAAAACAACAGGGGGATCACCATGAACCAGATCCAGAATCTCTCAACAAAACCAAGAAGGTAGATAAATCCCTGATGATAGTAAGAAGCCCCAGCCACCTTTATGTAGAATGTATTGGGCAAGAGCTTTCCATAATATGACCATCGCCAAGAGAAGTACAACAGGAAGGGAATCAAAAAGAAGATGGCAAAAAGCCCAAGACTGTTCACCTTAACCCTTTTTTTGACAATTAGGAGGTACAGCAGAAAAATGAACGTGACAGAGACAAAGATTAAACCGTCCAGCCGGGTCATGCAGACCAAAGCAAAGGCAATTCCCGAGTAGGCGAAATGTTTTGGCTGGTCGATTCCCACGATGAAGAAGAACGAACCCAAAAGAACCAAGAAGGTGAAAAAGGAGGTCTCCAGTCCGCCTGTGGACCAGGCAGCATAAGCCCCGCAGCAAGCCAGAAAAAGTGGCGCC
>CBDUQU010000172.1:0-5474 GCA_965369445.1 uncultured bacterium
TGGCCCCTAAAAGCGAGAGCTGAAGAGTGCGGGGAATGGGGGTGGCAGTCAGGGTGATGACGTCAATCTCCCGCCGGAGCTTCTTTATCTTCTCCTTGTTAGCCACCCCGAACCTCTGTTCCTCGTCGATGATGAGAAGTCCCAAGTCCTTGAACTGAATGTCCTTCTGGATGAGGCGATGTGTGCCCACCACCAGGTCCACCCTTCCCTCTTTCAGCCTCTGCACGATCTCCTTCTGTTCCTTTCTGCTCTTGAACCGGGAGAGCATGGCCACGTTCACCGGAAAGCTCTTCAACCTTTCGGTGAAAGTCACCAGATGCTGCTGGGCTAAGATGGTGGTGGGGACAAGGACCGCCACCTGCTTTCCGTCCATGATCGCTTTAAACGCCGCCCGTACCGCCACCTCGGTCTTGCCGTAGCCCACGTCGCCGCAGATTAACCGATCCGCCGGCATGTTCTGCTCCATGTCCGTTTTTACGGCATCGATGGCGCTCAACTGATCCGGGGTTTCCTCATAGATGAAGGAGGCCTCCAGCTCCTTCTGCCAGACCGTATCCGGGCAGAAGGCTAGACCGGGCTTAGCCTTTCTCTCCGCATAAAGCTGGATCAGTTCCTGCGCCATGTCCTGAATGGCCTTCTTAGTCTTCTTTTTCAGTCTCTCCCATGACGTTCCGCCCAACTTGGAGAGGGCGGGCGCGCCCTCTTTCCCCACGAATCTATGCACCCGGTTGAACTCCTCAATGGGCACGTATAGCTTGTCCTCTCCCTGATAGAGGAGCTTTAAGCATTCCCTCTTTCGATTGTCCACCTTTAGGGTCTCGAGGCCGGCGTATCTGCCGATTCCGTGATCAATGTGAACCACGAAATCCCTCACCGAAAGGGCAGAGTAGGAGGATAGGGCGATGCCCTCGTTGAATTTCCTCTTTCGCCGCCGCCAGAAATAGCGCGAAAATATCTGATGGTCGGTTAAGACCACCACCCCTATCCGGGGAAAGCTGAAACCCCCGGAGAGGTTCTTCACCTCCCAGGTTATCCCATCCGCATAATCCTCTAACAGCTCACGCAGTCGCTGCTTCTGACCAACGTTGTCACAAAAGACGAAGACCTTTTGTCTTTCTTTGAGATAGGTCTCCATCTGGCCCTTGAGCAGACCCACGTTGCCTCCAAAGACCTCCGGCTCTTTCATTCCGAGATTGAAAGCCCCCTTCTTCTCTCCCAAGAAAAGGTGATCAACGGTTCTGAACCGGTTTATCTTCTCCAGGAGCCTTTCCGGTTTGCCCAGCAGAGTTTGAGGATCCGGAACGGCCTCTCTCTTGTCCTGAGCCTCGGCGAAGAGCTTTTCGATCTCCTGGTAGATCCGGTCAAGATCGCCTTCGATCAGCGGGGGCTCGTCTGAGAATATGATAGAGCCGGGGGAGAGATAGTCTATAATCCGGGCCGAAGGCAGACCGAACAGGCTGGCCAACCATTCCAGTCCGGGCACCTCGTCGTGGAACCGGATTTTCTCTCTTAGCCGGTCGGCCTGATCTGCTTCTAATTCGGACAGGCATTGCTCCAGTCTCTCATCGCCGATCAACACCTCCCTTTTGGGCAGAATCAAGACGGACTGGATCTTCTGAATGGATCTCTGGTCCAGCACTCCAAATGTCCGGATGGATTCAATTGAGTCTCCAAAGAGCTCGATTCTTATCGGATCGGGTGAAGAATATGGAAATACGTCTAAGATTCCTCCCCTCACGCTGAAGGTCCCGATCTCCTCCACCTGAGGGAATCGCCTGAATCCCAGACCGACGAGCTTCTCCGAAAGTTCCTCGATTTCGGCTGTGTCTCCGACTTTCAACTGGATGGTCCTTCTCTTTAAGTCCTCGGGCCGGATGGTCTTCTCCAGGCACGCCCGGATGGTGGTTACCACCACGGGAGTTTTCCCCACTGCCAGATCATACAGGGTCTCCAATCGCCTGCCCACGATCTCACTGTGCGGGACCTTGAACTCGTAGGGGAGAATCTCCCAGGTGGGGAAAAGCCGGACCTGTCCCTCTCCCAGAAAGGATACCAGGTCCTCATATATCTTCCAGCTCTCCTCCGGGCTTGAGGTTATGACCAGAAGAGGAGCGTTCAGCTCCTTTTTAAGATAAGCTAAGAGGAGGGATTTTCCGGATCCGGCCAGCCCCGAGACCAGAACCTTTTTCTTATCTGAAGCCAGAACATCCCTGATCTTCCGAAAACCCTCGGAACTACCGGCTGATTTCAAAATCTGCGCTGCTGCCATAGCCCTCTCGACCTTAAGTTCCACCACGTAGGGGTGAAGCTTCGGCTTCATCCAGGGTCGGGCGAATCTACGGTTCGACTTTGTTTACCCTGAACGAAGCTGAAGGGCTCACCGCCCTGAGGAATTCGAAGGGAAGATTCGCCCTTACGTTTCTTTCACGAACTCGCACTGAATTCTTTTCACCTTATGCAAAAAGAGAATACGCTTTCAATCTCTCAAAATTGGGCTCCGCAGGCTTAGCTACAATCACGATCTTATCATGAACGGGCGAGAGGGGAGATTCAACCAAGGGCAGGCGCCGACACACCCGTGGAAAAAATTGTATGCAATCAACTATCAGAGAAAAGAAGGCTATTTCTTCCGGGAGACCAAAATCATGCGGGGCGAGTCTAAGCTGTATTCCATGAAATCGAAACCTCCGTAAACCGATTCTAAGACGAATCCGGCCCGGCTGAGCAGGTCCAGCATCTCGGCGAGCGAAAACAGCCGCAGAGAGAAGGAATGCTCCGCTCTTTTTCCGTTTTCGAAGATGAGGGTGCGGGTACTTTCCAAGCGGCTGGTGAACAAATCCAAGAAGTTATCCTCCAGCATGATAAGATCCTTTTCCGGACGCCACGTTCTCCGCTGAAAGCCGCGAATCAGGTGTTCCCGATTAGTGAGGTCTAAAAGGAAGAGTCCGTTCTTCTTCAAAGCCTTACACACTCCCTTCAGTACCTTGAGATCGTCCCTCTCCTTTTCGAAATATCCGAAGGAGGTGAAGACATTGACCACCGCATCGAACCGAGCCTCAAAGGGGAGCTTTCTCATGTCGCCCTTGATGAATTTTATCTTCAGTCCCAGGCCGGCCGCATCCTTCCTTGCTTTCTCCAGGAAGAAATCCGACAGATCGTATCCGGTGACGACAAATCCTTTCTGCACCAGTTGAATGGAGTGCCTGCCGTACCCACAGCACAGGTCCAGAATCCTGGCTTTGGATTTGAGGTTCATCATCCTGAGGATGGAGTCCACCTCCCTAGAGGTTCTTTTCTCCAGCTCCTCGTAGACTTTCACATAATTTTCGTCGAAGAATTTCTGCCACCAATACATGCGCCGATCCTAATTGAAAAATCAAAAAGCAAAATGCAAAATTAAACCTGGGTTTTCTGATGTCAATCTTGAATTTCGAATTGTCATTTTGAACTTTGCTTTTTTAATTTTGAACTTGCCTCGCCAGCGACCTCTCCTTTTTTAGCGACGATGTAGCTTATGATCTTGTAGATCAGCTTCGCTGCCAGAAAATCGGGTGCCACCAAACCGGGTATAGGACAAAGTTCCACCAGGTCGAATGCCACTACGTCTTTCTTGCTCACCAGCTCTTTTAAGAAATCCAGGGTCTCATACCAGAGAAGCCCGCCGGGCTCGGGAGTTCCCACGGAAGGCATGATGGAGGGATCAAGAAAATCCAGATCAAAGGTGAGATAAACATTCGGGCCGAGTCTGTCCAGCACCTTTTCCTTCCATCGGTTCAGATTTTTCAGGTCTTGCGCAAAGAAGATGTCGGTTTTGGACTGCTGGATGAATTCATGTTCTTCTCTGCTGATGTTTCTTATTCCCATCCCCACAAACGGACATATTTCACCGATTCTGTGCATCACGCAGGCATGGCTGTATTTGTTCTCCTGGTAGGTATCTCTCAAGTCGGCGTGCGCATCCAGCTGCAGGACGCAGAGATTGGGATATTTCTCCCGGAAGGCTCTGACCGCTCCGATGCTGATGGTATGTTCTCCCCCGATCATCACCACCTTCTTCCCCTTGTCTATCAGTCGCCTGATGGTCTGATGTATCCTCTCGAGCATTTCCCGGGGGTCAGCAGCGGTTACCTCCAAAGGTTCCAGCGTACAGATGCCGGCTTGGCAGGCTTCGAACTCTAGCTCTTCGTCAAAAGTCTCCACCTCCTGAGAGGCTGCGATCATGGCCTGGGGCCCATGCTTGGTCCCTACCTGATAGGTGGTGGTCTGCTCGTACGGAACCGGAAGAATCACGAATTCCGATTTTTCGAATTCCGCCAGCTGGCCAGGAAGCCCGAGAAAGTTATGGGGACGAAAGCTAAATTGATCCAAGTCTGTCCTCAAGAAGTTTTTGAAATCGTTTATGCCGGCACGAAGAGTGCAGCGGCCACCACCGAAGTCCACAGGCCGAATTTATCCCCTTGCGCTGATTGGGTGACATTGGTGGTGCGCACGATCCCGCCGGAGATCTTCCATATCTCCTTTCTCTCGTCCCAGCTTTTGTCCACGTCGAAGTCGATTCCCAAGGTGGTGGCGAGCATGGTGGCGGCTAAATCCTCGGCGTAATCTCCCGCCTTCTTGAACGTTTGTCCAAAGGCTTTATGCTCAGCCAGATAACCGTACTTGGTCCTGTCATTGGGGATAGCTATCCCCACCGAGGCAGAGACCAATCGATTGGGCTCGTTGGTGGAGGTAGAGCTCATAACCGTGAAAACCACCTGCCCGTCCTTAAGATGTCTTAGTCCCCTGCTTCTGGGAAGCATTTTACATCCCGGAGGAAAGATGCTGGAGACCCGCACTAAATTGAAATTGGCGATCCCTGCATTTCTCAACGCCAACTCGAAGCTGGAGAGCTGTTCCTTGTGCTTGCCCACCCCTTTGGTTAGAAAAAGCATTCGAGGAACGATAATCATCTCTTTCCTCCTTTTTTCGAAAAGGACGCCCCGCTTCCTTTTAAGTTCGCAAAAAATATATGATTCGAGATAAAAAAAGCAACAGCTAAAATAAAAAGTTGGGCTCCGCTCTGCCGACGCCACCCGGACTGTATCACGGAGGAGTGTGTTCGCGACTCAGTCCCGAACGCTTGGATGGATGGTGACATCTCTCTGAGCGAGAAGCTCTGCTTTCCTCCTCTCCCCTCCGGGAAGACGGAGACCCCCAGACGGGCTCATCGGGGCGTCTGGGCCTCAGCGACGAGGCAATCTCTTAGGGTTGTGAGGGGGTTTTGCTTTGCTTCGCTCGCAATGACTGAGGAGATGCCTGTGATTGCGAGGAACGCCAATCCCGAAGCAACCCACTAAGGTTGAAGGGATTGGTTCGCGTTCGGCGCGCGGCGGAAGGACATTAAGACCAACATTACGTACGGAGCCCGTGAGTCCTTGATGACATTGTGTAAATTCTTTTGTGTAAAATTATGTTTGGAGGGACAAATAGATAGG
>CBDUQU010000173.1:0-5462 GCA_965369445.1 uncultured bacterium
ATATTAGTTAGGGTAAACCCGACAACCGGATAGAGCCAAAAATCGAACACAGGCGGACACCTTTTTAGTGGGACCCCGTACGCTGAGAATAGTGGTGTACATAATGCTGATACATTAGCAACCCCCGGAGGTAGGAAATGAAACGAAACTTGCCACTGCTCGCAGTGGTGATTTGGGTAGCATTGGGCCTCACTCTGGCGCAGGCTCAGGATAACGGTGTGCCCGACACGCTGTACCTGGAGGTATATCCGGGAGACGAGATGATATACGGATATCCGGCTGACGTCAGGTTTAACCTGCGGGTGACCAACGATATCCCGGATCCCGACATCGACTCCATCGCCGGTATGGTCATTCCGCTCTGCTTCACTTCCAGCAACACGGGAGCCAATGCGCAATTGGACCTGACCAAGAACAACGCCAACCTTCCTCCCTTCCCCGATTCCATGTTGGAAAACAGCGTCTTCCGTCCTATGCCCGACATTTATGCACCGACGGAACCCAACTGGATGTTCGATTACGCCGCTGCCGGGATGGGTGAAGAGTGGGCCACCCGGATTCTGGATATCGGGACAGGGGATCACTTCTGGATCTCGTTGGCTCCGACCGGCACACCGGATAAGAGATTCCCGGGTGGCAGCAGGCTTCTTACGGCCACCATGACCTTCACCATAGTAGATACCACGACGATTTGTATTGACACCTGCTTCTGGCCGCCCACCGGGCGTTTAGCCTTTCAGCGATCAGATGCGTGGACCTACTTCCCCCAGATCTGGGATGACTACATCCCGGCCGAGGAGTACTGCGTGAAGTTTAATATCTGGATCCCCTCCATGCCGCACTTCGTCGATGGCGTGGATGATCAAATCCACAGTTTCAACGGATACTACGTCACCGATGATTTCACCGTGTTCGACGAATATAATACCATCACATCATTGTGGGCGGAGTTCTCCGGCGAAGGCGTGGAGAATATAACGATATACATCTTCAAGTCGTCCACCAAAGACGTGGTGACCGGGCACGTGGAGTATGAGGTTACCGATCACTGCCAGGCGGGCGGTACCGTGACAATTACAGCCATCAACGAGTGGGGCGCGATAGGCACAGACGATTTTTGGATCGCGCTTACCAATGGCCCCCCGGTCATGAGTCTGCCGGAAACAGTTCTTGTGCACAGCGGGCACGCCGTGGCTATGGAAGCTTCCGCCCTTGATGCTAATGGTGACCCGGTGGAGATCGCCCTGGACGGTTTTTGGTACGAGCCTGATTCACTCCAATCGCCCACAAATGAGCCTTACTATGACGGAGAGAATCCGGGACTCTTCAGTTGGCTCACTGCCGAAGCTGATACCGGCGCCTGGACATGCTTGATTTCCGCCACCGACATTTGCGGTGACGCGGATGTGGAGCGAATTATCATTCGGGTGGGCGTTCCTTTCTGCGGCGAGGCCAACGGGGATGAGATTCTGGATTTGGGTGATCTGGTTTTCCTTGTCGGCTTTCTGTACAAAGGAGGCCAGTTTCCGGACCCGCTATGCAAAGGCGATGCCAATTGTGACGGCGCGAGCGATATCGGCGACGTAGTCTACCTGATCAATTACCTGTTTAGATCAGGTCCGGTGCCCTGTCTTGACTGTTGTGCCGGCGGTTAGACCAGGCCATTCTATGGAACGCACTCACCAGATCGATCTGAATATCGTATAAATCTCATAAAAAAGAGACTTCTCAAACGTCCCATTTCCGCGTTCTCAGCGGGGGGGCGTTTTTTTTCTTTGCGTGATGGGAAAATTTATGTATTTTCTTACGACGACCGAGGGAGTAAAAAGTTGCGAACATGGTTCAGCAAGCAATTTGAGCAAGCCTGAGAACTTTGGCTTCCCTGAGAGGCAAGTGAGGAGATAGCGTTGGAGAATACCACCAAGATACTCTTTGATCTTCTGCTGATGTTTGCGGCTGCCAAGGTCTTAGGCGAGCTGTTCGAGAGGGTCAAACAGCCCGCAGTGATAGGGGAGATCCTGGCTGGAATAGTCCTGGGGCCATACATCTTCGGTCTGATCAACCCGCTGCAGGTGGAGACGTTTCACGTGTATGAGGTCTTCGCAGAGGTAGGGGTGATCATACTTCTCTTCTCCATCGGACTGCACATCAAGGTGGACGACATACTGAAAGTGGGAAAAACCTCATCCGTGGTGGCAATACTGGGGGTCATACTCCCCTTCTTCTTCGGGTATCTTTACACCCTGACCTCAGATCACACCACGGTGGAGGCCTTGTTCATCGGTGCGGCGAGGGTGGCCACGTCGGTGGGGATAACCGCCCGGGTGTTTGCCGACCTGGGACTCTTAAATTCCCGGGTAGCAAAAGTGATGCGTGCCGCGGCGGTGGTCGACGACATACTGGCGCTTTTGGTTCTGGCGGTCGTTACCGGGCTGGGTCAGGGAACCATCTCTTATGTGAAGATAACCCTGCTCACCTTAGAGGCGGCCGGGTTCATCATCTTCCTTACCATCATCGGGAAGGGGTTGATCCCCAGGCTGGGTCCCTTCCTGGGTTTTTTCAAAAGCAAGAACGCCCCCTTTTCCCTGGCGCTTCTCTTCTGCCTGGGCCTCTCTGCTGTGGCGAGCTACATAGACTTAGCCGCCATCGTGGGCGCTTTCATGGCCGGGATGGTCTTGGCCGAGTTGAACGTGGAGTTCAGATTCTCCTCCAAGTTTGAGTCGCTGTACGACTTCTTAGTCCCGTTTTTCTTCGTGGTGATGGGGACCCAGGTGGATCTGTCCGTTTTCACCAAGTTCAATCTCGTCGGAGCCGCGCTGATTCTTACCCTCTTTGCCATCTTAGGCAAGCTGATTGGATGCGGATTGGGAGCACTGAGCCTGGGATGGAAGGAGGCCTCGGTGGTGGGGGTGGGCATGGTGCCGCGAGGGGAGGTGGGAATGATCGTGGCCTCCATCGGTCTGGGAATGGGAGTGATCTCCACCGATCTTTACTCCATCGTGATCTTCATGGTTATCGCCACCACCATTCTGACCCCGCCGGTCTTAGCGGCGATGGTCTCGAGGAAGTTCGTGAAGCCAAAGGAGGAGAAGAGGGTGGAAAAGAGAATAGACGAGCTGCCGGTGGATCTATGAAGAAGGTCTTGAACACCCCCGAAGGCCAAAATGTTGAATCTGATTAACTGATTTCTCGAAAGGCCCGGCATTGGAACCGGAGAAAAAGCTCAAGATTATAGTGATGATCCTGGTGGCCGTGATTCTCTTTGGAATCATTGGGTACAGTGTCATCGAGAGATGGCCCCTGCTGGACGCTGTGTATATGACCTTTATTACCCTGTCCACTGTGGGATTCAAGGAGGTGTATGTGCTTTCACCTGCCGGAAGGATGTTCACCATCCTGCTGATTTTGGTGGGCGTGGCAGGAGCGGCTTACACTCTGAGAGTCATAGGACAGTGGATAGTGGAAGGAGAAATGCAAAAACTCTTGGGGAGACGAAGAATGCAAAAAGGCATAAAGGAACTGGTGAATCATTACGTGGTGTGTGGGTTCGGCCGGGTGGGAAGGAGAATAGCCCAGGAACTGTGTAACCGCAAGGTCCCCTTTGTGGTCATCGACAACGATCTCCAGAGAATCGAACAGGCGGAGAAGGATGGGTTTCTTTTCGTCCAGGGAGACTCCACCATCGACCAGACGCTGATCGATGCGGGCATAGAGAGAGCCCGGGCTCTGATAACCGCGGTGGCCAACGAGGCGGACGGCGTGTTCATCGTCCTGTCCGCCCGCCAGCTCAGTCCCCAGCTTCTCATCACCGCACGGACGGAAACGGATGAGGGCAAAAAGAAACTCCTGCGAGCCGGCGCCAACAAGGTGATCTCCCCTTACAAGATTGGCGCGATAAGGATGGCGCTGACCACACTCAGGCCTAATCTGGTCGATTTCATGAAGATCATCACCTTCGACAAAGAGACCGGACTGACCATCGAGGAGATACAGATAAAGCCGGGCTCGCCCATGATTGACTCAACCTTGCGGGAATGCTCCATACGCAAGGAATTCGGGATTATGGTGGCGGGAATTAAGAAGACGGGCAAGGACGTTTTCTTAAATCCTTCGCCGGACACCAAAATTGAGGCGGGCGACATCTTAATCGTGATTGGTGACAGGGAGGGATTGGAGAAGCTGGAGAAGCTGTACGGAGGCTGACCAGCCCACAGAGGGGATGCTGCACGTCCCCCGGGCGACCACAAGAGAACCGACCGGTGATTCATTCCGGCAACTTCCGGCCTGAGTTCGGAGAAGAATTCGCTCATCCGTGGAGCATGAAAAAATCTTGAACCTTTCCCACGCGGGCAACGTAAGTCGAAGAGATTGCAGGATTCGCCTAAAGACGAAATCGAGTCATCTGAAGGCGCTAAAGAAGTTAGACCACTTTGCCGATAACTTGGATGTGTATTTTAAGAGGTGGAATGTATCGCATTTGACACCCTTTCTTTAAAGAGAGTCCTATGATGGTCACCAGACCACAAGTTCATTGGAATGAAGAAAACTCCTTCCTCCCAATAATTTCCTGCCGCCCGTAGGTGAAATACCCCGAACTTAAAGTGAACTGAAAGTGAACAGATAACGGTATAATTTATGCATCAGAACATATCAAAATTTGGCCTTCAAAATGCCTAACTTTAAATTTTTCAAATTCTTAAGATTTTTCTTGACAACATTTGGGGGGGGGTATATATTTGTGCCCAATTGGCAACCGGGTAGCTGGTTGGATCGCTGCCTTTTACATATAGGATTATGTCTGGCTGTAGGGCAAAGTAGGAAATTGGATTTGGTCCTTCTTGAAGGGTGAGCCCTTGAGGTGAGCCCTCAAAGAAAGTTAAAAGTTTTCGGAGGGGAGAGTTTTAACTTTTCTTTCTCGTTAGTTGCCGCACACTTAAGCGGATAAGACAGACTAAGGCGAAGTGTACATATTACGTGTCTCTATTATCCGAGGAAAGGGGTGATGTATCTTTCTTGATGCTAAAGATGTTGGTTGCGAAGAAGAGGGAGTGCTCTGATTAGCTGAAGACAACTCTCGAAAAGCTTTTAACGAAGATTTTTTCATTACAGAAAAGGAGGTGAGTCAAAAGACAGTAACTCAAAAAAAACAGGAAACGAAATCGACAATTCTTTAGGGTTGCCAGATAGAGAGAGTCGTTTCGATAAACAGAACCCTATATAATAAGGAAGGAGGGGACGTAAAAAATGGCAAAAGGAAAAATAAAAAGCTTTTTTAAAAACTCTCTTAATCCATTTTACAAAGGAGTTTGTAAAATGAAACCTTTACGCATTTTTATGGTATTGGCGTTTTTGGTCTTGCCTCTGTTTGCATCGCAGGCAATGGCTCAGGCGCCGCCGGTGATCAACTGCCCGGTTGCTGAAAGCCAAGACCAAAATGGGTGGTACCAAACCCCCAGTGACTC
>CBDUQU010000174.1:0-5459 GCA_965369445.1 uncultured bacterium
GAGAAATTATTCACAAAATTCGCCTACACCCATGAGTATGCCAAGAATGATTTCGAAATATGGGTGTATGATAATCCCAAAAAACGTGAGAAGTTGAAACAGCAGGGGCGGAACGGAGACAGTACCACCACCAGGAAAAATGCCTATAAGAAAGCCTCTAATTTCTTTGTATCCGGGAAATACGCTTTCAGTTCGGCAACCGACTTGGGTTTTTCGGGACACGTCTATCAAGCAAAGAATGGGATTCCGGGAAGTTATGGTTGGATGGTAGCGCATCAGAGAGCCCGGGCTAAAGATGAACGTAGACTCGTAAGCTTAAAACTTACCCACCGCTTTTCCTCAAGGATTCTTCTGGAGAACAGTCTCGGGTACTCTCGTTTTAAACAGCATTTCCAAAACGATACCATAACCGTCTTTGATTCTAAGTATGTGGATGATGTCATTGATTTCTTTGTGCTTGCTCACATCCAAATCCACCATACTAATAAGCTTAAAATCGGAACTGAACTTCAAGAGGACGTTTTGAATCACACGAATCTTCGCAGTCCGGATCAAAGCATGGGAAAAATGAAAAGGTCAACTTTTGGCGTCTTCTTTTCCGATCAACAACAGTTTATTCTGCCGAAAATTTTGTTCTTCAATGATCTAACTCTCAGTCTTGCCTTGAGATGGGATGACTCCAAAGTCCTGAATGATTTCGTTTCTCCGCAGGTCGGTTTAGCGCTCACACGGGGAGAAAAATACCGGATAGCCTTAAGAACCAATTATGGGAAATCCTATCGCCAGCCATCGAATAATGCCTTGTTCTGGAAGGGCGACGTTTTTGCAGAGGGGAATCCCGATCTTCTTCCTGAAAAGAGCGAGCATTCAGAGGTGGGGGGTGAAATTCATCTTCCCTGGTTGGGAAATCTATCGGGCGGCATGACCTATTTTCACAACGTGGTCACTGATCTCATCGAGTGGCACAGGCGGTTCGACGGAAGATACCATCCGGTCAACATCTCCCGGGCAAAAATCTATGGCCATGAAGATTTCATAAGCTGGCAGAGTCCCAAGGATATTCTTGGGGTCAAATACAACAACACCGTTTGCTATGCCAAAAACAAAGGGGGGGACAGGCTTGAGGATGGGAAATTTATCCCCTTTAGACCCAGATATTTGACCAACTTAAGCTTTAAGCTTGACTATCGGATATTTGAAATGCTATACCGGATACGTTGGGTGTCGGAGCGTTTTACCGGACCGGCTAACACAAAAAGGGAGGAACCTTATCATCTGGAAGATCTAACCCTGGCTCTGAAAAAGAAAATCTGGGAAGTTGAAACAAAACTAAAATGTGAGTGGCACAATTTGAATGACGAGGAATACATGCTCATCCACCGCCACCCCATGCCAGGGAGAGAATGGGGAATAAGTCTGACCATCTCCTGGGAGTTTAACCGGAAATAAGCTGGGGGGGGCTTATAATGAAAGGTGTTGTTATAATAGAAAGAGAGGTGAAAAACCATGTAGCTGGAATAGATATTGCTGTTTTTGCAGTATGCGATAAATGGTTCTGGGTGAGGTGCCCCCCGGCCAACCGGGTGGTTTCAGGAAGGCTGTCCTGAACCACGGATTCAATCGCAAGAAAGGAGGTGAGGAAACGGTAGTGAAGCATAATTGGGGTCTCGCCAGGAAAGGTTTAGTTTTATAAAACTGGCCTTAGGAAACAATTCTGTTGTTGCGGGGTGCCCTTCAGGGTAAATCCCTTTCCTTCGACCCTGAGGTCTTCCTTCGACATCCCGCCTGTGGCGGGAGACGAAGTGCAGGACCGAAGGGCAGGATGAACCCTCGTCCTGCAACATTTATGGTTTGGATAAGCTCACCCGGAATGGTTCGGGGTAAGGTACCCCGAACCAACTGAGTGAAAGAGTATAAAAAGTATGTTGTCCCAGGGATTGTCCCAAAGTTGTATGGTGTAACCATGTGTATTGAGTCAATCACGTCATTGCGAGCGTGAGCGAAGTCCCGCCTTTGGCGGTACTCACAACGGCAGTCCAATAGTTTGTTATCGTAAAAAAGTCAATTTTAAACTGGAGGTTAAGCTAATGTTAAAAAAATCGCTTTTATTCCTTCTCCTGAGCGCAACTTTGTGCACGTCTTTATTCTCAACTTCAGCCCACGCGGATAGATTCGCTTATGTGGCCAACAGTTATCCGGGAGATGAAACGCTGTCCAAAATCAATTTAACCACTGGTGATGTAACCAATAACATCCTGTGGTTGGGAGAATCGCCCAACCAGATAGTTGTCCAGGGTGATCATGCTTATGTGGTGAATTCGCTGGATCACGACATTCAGATCATAGACTTGACAACCGAGACCACAGTGGATTACATCGATATCGGGGAACCGCGTAATCCTTTCCACATAGCGTTTGTGGATGCGCACTATGCCTACGTCACAAACCTTATGACCAACACCATTTCCAAAGTTGATGTGATTACTCAAACGGTGGTGGGAGAATATGGGGTGGGACGAGGTCCTGAGGGCCTGTTAGTTGTGGGGAATAAACTCTATATATGCTGCTGTGGATTTGAGTGGCTTAAGTACAAAAGTATCACCGGACGAGACTGGGTGTTCGATGTAACTCACCAGACTAATGATGTCAAAGGCTATCGCTATCTTACCGGAATGGTGTATGTATTCGATCTACAGAGTGAAACGGTGGTGGATAGTGTATCAGTAGGACTCAATCCCCAGTATCTGGATTTAGATCCTGGAGGTGAGTTGAACGTAATGTGCACCGGAGATTATTGGTCTGTGATGGGCCGGATTTATCGCATAGAAACCACTACTGACACGGTGATCGACAGCATAGCCACAGGCGGCAGCCCGGGCATGATTTCTATCGGAACGGATGGTGTGGGCTATCTGGCGGCTGGTGGCTGGCATCCGAATCCCGGGCTGATATACACATTTGACAGCAATGCAGACACCATGATACAGGGATCAACAAATCCGGTCACCACCGATTCCGGCGTAATAGCGGTGTCCGCTTTACATCCTTCTCAAGTTTTAAGCTGCAACTTTCAGGGAGACGACGTCACCCGATTGAACTCCAGCGGAGTCCTTTTCAACACGTATCTTTTAGGAAACGGCCCCATATCTGCGGCAATCTACACCCCTCCGGGTGAAATCCCGATCATGAGCCGGGAAAGCCTGCTGGTTCTGATGATGCTCCTTGCGCTCCTGGGATCATTGTTTTTGAACCAAAGGGTGTAAACCCGCGGAACTGAAATCTCTTTCACGACCTTCTGTCTGCGCCGGGCCCGCGAAGCTGGCCGGCCAGAGCCTACGACTGCCAAAATTAGGGTCTTCCACCCCCACTCGGTCTATTCACGCCGCTCCACAGGACGGCGACTGAAATCCAAGTCCTGCATAACCAAAGCGGCCCTATGGGCGTAAAAGAATGTAAAATCACACTCTCATCTTCTCTGAGACCATGAAAAAGCTTGACAAACGGGGGATGCATGGTTATTTTCGATGGATCGAAAGTGAAAAAAATCACAAGCTCTGGAAAGGTGAACAGATGACGAAACGACTTTTGACTTTCTTAACTCCGATTCTGCTCTTGATTTTTCTTGCCGTTCCAAAAGGGCTCGCCCAGTCGGTTGAGGACTGCATGATGTGCCACGCGGACGAGAGCCTCACCAAGGAGGATTCAACGGGAAAAGAGATTTCTCTCTTCGTGGATCAATCCGTCTTTGAGCGGTCGATTCACGGCATGTTTGACTGCACAGCCTGCCACCTGGGCGTCGAGGCCGAATACCATGAGGAACCTCTAGAGCCGGCAAGCTGCGGCATGTGTCACGCAGAAGCGGATGAGCTCTATCGGGCGGGTTACCACTGGCAGAAGAAACTTGAAGGACACCCGGACGCTCCCACCTGCGGCGATTGTCACGGCTACCATGATATCCGGGGTGTAGATGACGAGGAAGATCAGGCCTACCGGGGGAATCAGCCCAAGATGTGCGGCAATTGTCACGGCCGGGAAAAGAACGTATGTCGCAAGTCTGACAAATGCCCTGGCCCCTATGGGGACTACATGGAGAGCGCTCACGGCAAGGCGCTTCAGGAGGAGAATTTGGGAGTGGCGGTCTGTACAGACTGTCACAGAAGCCACGACCTGAAGCGTGCATCCGATCCGGCCTCCTATGCTCATCGGAGTAACGTACCTTCGACCTGTGGGCAGTGTCACGCAGAGGAAGAGGAGTACAGCCAGGACGTTCACGGCACCGCGATGAAAAAGGGAGATCCGGACGCGCCGGTCTGCACCGATTGCCATACGGCTCATGCCATCAAATCGTCGTCGGATGAGACTTCTTCCACCTTTCCTGCAAACGTATCCAAGCTGACCTGTACCTACTGTCATTCCCAAGAGAGGATTTACGAGAAATATGGATACGTCACCCGAAAGGTTACCCCGTATCTTGACACCTATCACGGCGTCGGCAGCAGATCGGGGGATACCACAACCGCCAGTTGTGTGAGCTGCCATACCAGCCATAATGTCAGGTCGCAGGACGACCCGCTTTCCACCATCAACCAGGCTAACATCCCGCAAACCTGCGGGCAGTGTCACGAAGGAGCGGGTCCCAACTACGCCAAGGGCTCAATACATATCAATGCCACCAGTAAGAAAGACATAGGTGTCTACTGGGTGAGAAAGATCTATCTTCTTCTGATCGTGTTGACCATAGGTGGTATGCTCGCTCACAATGCGGTCATCATGTTCAGGTTTGCCAGAGAACGTTACAGAGAGGCCAAGAGCGGCAGGGTGATAAGGTGGACCGCCCTGGAGGTAATGTGGCACTTCCTTCTGGTACTCTCTTTTGTCGTTCTGGTCATAACCGGCTTCGCCTTCAGGTTCCCTGACGCTTGGTGGTCCTCCTGGATGACCCATTCTTCCACTGCCTTCGTGGCGCGGGGGGTGGCGCACCGGGTAGCCGCCGTCGTGTTCATTGGGCTTTTCATATTTGCCTTCGTCCGTTCCGGACTCACCAAACGCGGCTGGCGCCAGATTAACGCCAAGTTCCCTGTCTTATCAGATACAAGGAGCGTTATCCAAAATATCCTCTATAGCCTTGGCTTATCCTCCAAGCATCCTGAATTCGATCGGTACGACTATACCGAGAAGGCGGAGTACTGGGCGCTCATGTGGGGCGGATTCGTGATGATAATAACCGGCTTCCCCTTGTGGTTTGAGACCTTCTTCCTTGGTTTCATCCCCAAGTGGCTTCTTGATATATCCAAAGCAATTCACTATTATGAGGCTATGCTGGCGACGCTGGCGATTGTGGTGTGGCATTTCTTCTACATGTTCATACATCCGGAAAACTACCCCATCAACTTCACCGTTCTCACCGGCACCATGACCGAAGAGGAATACATGGAAAAGCACCCGTTGGATTACGAAAA
>CBDUQU010000175.1:0-5372 GCA_965369445.1 uncultured bacterium
GGAACCGGACAGGTGGTCTTCATTCTGGCCCCGCGTATAAATGCCGTGGGGAGGCTGGGAGATGCCGATCTGGCCATCAAACTCCTTACCACCAGGGACGAGTCCAAGGCCGCGGAGATAGCGCGGGCCTTGGACGAGGAGAATCGACGTAGAAAAACCATCGACGAGACCACCTTAAGGGAAGCCCTGGAGATGGTCGAAAGCGAGGTGGATTTAACCAGTGACAAAGCCATAGTATTAGCGTCGTCGGGGTGGCACCAGGGGGTGATCGGAATCGTCGCCTCCCGCCTGGTAGAAAGGTACCACCGTCCCACGGTAATGATCGCTATCGAGGGTGAGGAGGGTAAGGGGTCGGCCCGGAGCATACGCGGGTTTGATCTCTACGAGGCCATAATGGAGTGCGACGAACATCTCATCAGGTATGGCGGACACAAGTATGCGGCAGGCCTTTCCATATCCCCGGAGGAAGTCGAACCCTTCCGAAAGAAATTCAAGAAAGTCTCGGGCGAAAGGCTCTCCCCGGAGGACCTGATTCCCAGGTTGACCATCGATGCCAAGTTGCAGCTCGATCAGGTCAATCCCGAGCTGATCAGGATTCTGGATCTTTTTGCCCCCTTCGGTCCACAAAACATGCGGCCGGTCTTCGTCAGCCGAAGTTTGCGTGTCTGGGGCCAGCCTTATGTCGTGGGAAACAATCATCTGCGGATGAGAGTAAAAAAGGACGGGCCTGTGTTCGACTGCATCGGCTTCGGGATGGGCGATATGGCCAAGATTCTCTGCATGAAGGGAATCCGTGTCGACTTAGCCTACGTAGCGGAGACTAACTTTTGGAACGATACCTACAAAATCCAACTAAGGATAAAGGATTTAAAGGTCTCTGATCATATAATCTGAGTTGTCAATTGGGAGCGAAGGTAGAGCGGTAAATCCAAGAAGCTTCATTCCATCTGTATGAGCATACTGGAGAGATTCAACCAGGGCGACAGAATCGCCCTGTCCAAGATAATCTCCTACGTGGAGAACCAGTCTCCTGGCTACAGGAGGGTATTAGCGCAACTTTACCCCAGGGCCGGCAAGGCATACCGCGTCGGATTCACCGGTCCTCCGGGATCTGGAAAGAGCACCATCGTGGATAAGCTGACCTCTTTGTTGGTTGAAGAAGACCGGAGGGTGGGAATAATCGCAGTAGATCCAACCAGCCCCTTTACCGGCGGTGCCCTTCTGGGAGATCGCATCCGCATGCAGGATCTGACCACCCGGGAAGGAGTCTTCATTCGCAGTATGGCCACCAGGGGATCCTACGGAGGACTGGCCACCACCACCAAGGAGGTGACAATAGTCATGGATGCCTTTGGCAAGGATTACATTCTGATCGAAACCGTGGGAGTTGGGCAGGTGGAGCTGGATGTGGTAAATGCCTGCGATACCACCGTGGTGGTGCTGGTGCCGGAGTCGGGTGATTCCATTCAGGCCATGAAGGCGGGATTGATGGAGATCGCCGACGTGTTCGTGGTCAATAAATCCGACCGGGAAGGGGCCAAGAGAATCGTCGGCGAGTTGGAAATGATCCTCGATATTCGCCGCAAGGATGGAGAGTGGGAGTACCCGGTGGTCTCAACCGAGGCGGTCAATGATAAAGGGATAGACCTGTTGCTTTCCAAGATTTTCCAGCACAGGGAGTTCATCATAGGGAACCACTACTTTGAAAAGCACAGGAAGAGCCAGATAAAGGCAGAGATAAAGAGGATTGTAGAGCTTAAGATAAAAGACATAATTGACGAAAAAGTTCTGGGCTCTTTAAACTTAGAAGAACTGGCAGAGAATGTTTTCCGGGGGGAGGATGATCCTTATTCCGCTGGTGAGAGGATTTTCGCTCAGATTAACATAGACAATTCAGGTAACTAGACATAAGAACCTCACCCCCTCTCCCCCGCCTTTGGCGGGATCTCCGACATGAAATGGAGAGGGGGAACACAAGGGGGTGAGGTACAAAAAGGTCACGGGCTGCCATATAGCCGCCTTCAAGCTTCAGGGTTTTCAAATTTGACTTTTTGACCGGCTGTATGTAAATTGCTTCAAGTAGTCCGTATCTGTGACAAGACCAAGAAATCAAACGAGGTGATCCATATGTCCGACCAAACGAAATTGAACGAAATCGCCCAGCGCCAGAAAAAGTGGGAAGAGGAAATGAAGCAGGCGAAATCTCCTCCGGACAGAAAATTCATTACGGTTTCCGGAGAACCAATAAAGGAGCTTTACACTCCTCTGGACGTTCAGGACTTAGACTACAACCGGGATATAGGCTTTCCGGGAGAGTACCCCTATACCCGGGGGGTGAGAAAAAACATGTACCGGGGGCGACTGTGGACCATGCGGCAGTTCTCCGGGATGGGTTCGGCGCGCCAGACCAACGAAAGATACCACTTTCTCTTAGACCGGGGCCAGACCGGGTTGTCCGTAGCTTTTGATTTGCCCACCCTTATGGGATGGGACTCAGATCAGCCGCTCTCCGTGGGGGAGGTGGGTATCTGCGGGGTGGTGGTCGATTCACTGGAGGACATGGAGATACTCTTCGACCGGATCGGTCTGGACAAAATATCCACCTCCATGACCATCAATGCTCCTGCATCCATTCTCTTAGCCATGTATATCGCGGTGGGCGAGAAACAGGGGGTTTCTTCGGAGAAGCTCACCGGAACCCTGCAAAATGACATTCTGAAGGAATATATCGCCCAGAAGGAGTGGATCTTTCCGCCCGAGCCTCACATGAGGCTGATCACTGATTTGATCGCCTTCTGCACCCGGCAGGTTCCCAAGTGGAACACTATCTCCATATCCGGCTACCACATAAGGGAAGCCGGTTCCACCGCGGTGCAGGAGTTGGCCTTCACCCTGGCCGACGGGTTCGCCTACGTGGAGGCGGCCATGAAAGCCGGGTTGGACGTTGACGCATTTGCTCCCCGGCTTTCGCTGTTCTTCAATGCCCATCTGGATTTTTTCGAGGAGATCGCCAAATACCGGGCCGCCCGACGCATCTGGGCAAGACACATGAGAGAAAAATACAAGGCCAAAAAGCCGGAGTCGTGGCTCATGAGATTCCACACCCAGACTGCCGGATGCAGCCTCACTGCCCAACAGCCGGAGAACAACATCGTGCGCACCGCTTTTGAAGCATTGGCCGGAGTTCTGGGAGGCACCCAGAGCCTCCACACCAACTCAATGGATGAGACCTATGCTCTCCCCTCGGAGAAAGCAGTCCACATCGCATTGAGGACCCAGCAGTTGATCGCTCATGAGACCGGCGTGGCCAATACCATCGATCCTCTGGCAGGCTCTTACTTCGTCGAGTCGTTGACCAACAAGATGGAGCAGGAGGCGGAGAAGTACTTCGAGGAGATCGAAAGGCGCGGGGGAGTCCTAAAGTGCATCGAAGAGGGGTATTTCCAGAGAGAGATCGCCGAGGCAGCCTATCGGTATCAAAAACAGATAGAGAAGAAGGAGAGAATCGTGGTGGGGGTGAATGATTTCGTCCTGGAGGAGGAGAAGGTAGAGATTCCCATTCTCAAGATCGATCCGGAGGTGGAAAAGGAGCAGGTAAGAAATCTCCAGAAAATGCGGGAAAGAAGGGACAATGACAAGGTAAAGAGGTCATTGGAGGATTTGAAGAAGGTTGCCCAGGGAACGGATAACACCATGCCCGCCCTGCTCGAATGTGTGCGCTGCTACACCACCGAAGGGGAGATCTGTGACGTTCTGCGTGAGGTGTTTGGAACATATATAGAGCCGCCGCTGATATAGAGTGAAGAGTCATGGGTCAAGACGGGAGTGCAAAAGTTTGAATGTTGCGTCAGGAGCTACTCCTGACGCAATGAACAAACCTCACCCCCTGTCCCCCTCTCCACAAGTGTGGAGAGGGGGAACAAAAGGGGGAGATGTAGTGTAGCCGCAATCTTCAGATTGCGAAAGCTGTAAATAAAAAATCACAAAAAACAATTATCGCTTATGTTCAATTTAAAACCTGAAGAAGTCAACTTTGAAAAGATAGAAGCGTTCTGCAAAGAGCAGATTCCTGAAGGTGAAACGATAGAGTACAAGCGGGCGTTTCCCTCCGATGCTACGAGGCTAGCCAAAAGCATCTCGGCGATGGCGAACACACACGGCGGCATCATTCTTATCGGGGTAAAAGCAAACGAAACAACGAATACGCCAATAATGCCCATCCAGGGAATAAAGCTGACAGAGGGTTTGGAGGAGAAGATTACGAGCATCTGTCTGAGGAACATTTACCAGCCCTATTTCCCCTCGGTCAAAATCTGTGACTTCAAGAATAAAAGGGGAGAAAACAGGGCGGTTGTCTTCATAAGGGTTTACCAGAGTGATCAAACGCCTCACGCCATAAATAGCAACACGGATGTCTATTTGAGAATCAAGAGCCAGAACGAACCATTCAGGAAAGCGACAGTTGATGAAATTGAGTGGTTGAGGGACAAGAGAAAAAAGGCGGTTGAGCTAAGAGAGACAATTCTGGCAAGGGCCCAAGAAAGATACGATGCCCTTAGTGCACGACTCCTTGATGGGCCGCGGCGCCAGCGGTTTCGCATGAGTTTTGTGACCCCCCTATTCTGCAACCAGCAAATCATCTCGCGCTACGAGCTATTTGAGCGTCTCTTGGACAAACTCAGAGGGCACGGTTTTGACCTGCAGGCAAGCAACCTGCAGCGTATTGGCAAAACCGGTAACGAAGCTCTTTACTACTTTGAAGCTGCTGAGGGAAATGGGGAGACCAGAAAATATGTCCAATATGGCGAATTTAGCACGTACGGATTGGTTCTAAGGCGCGAGTCGTTATGGGAGGATTGCCGCCCTGCTTTCTAC
The DNA here is from genome assembly GCA_965369445.1 of uncultured bacterium. GTDB lineage: Bacteria > Zixibacteria > MSB-5A5 > MSB-5A5 > SM1-73 > SM23-73-3. The sequence continues at coordinate 4,876 of CBDUQU010000175.1, forward strand.
GAAAAATTCAATGCTGATTCCTTCATACGACAGGCTTACGAAACGTTCAAAACGGCCATGTTGTTTTACTCTGCGGCTGGATACAACGGCATGATTAGGGTCGGCATTGACGTCCGGGGGTTCCGAAACAGGGAGATAGTGCGGGTAGATAGGAGCAGTCCTATGGGGGAGGAGTTGATTGCGCGAAACGAGGTGGAGAATGAGTTCTCGTTCACGCAGAATCTACTTGCCCAAGAATTAGAGGAAAAACTCGATTCAGTCATTCTGGAGATATATAGACAGTTTCTTTTCACCTGCGGGCTCGGAAAGGATAGGAAACACCTAGAACAACTGTGTCTCAAACACTGCAAGTCTATCACGAAGCGTTAACAGACTCATGCCTAGAGCGGAAGGATGAAACATGGCACGAAAAATCAGAATTCTGTTGGCCAAGCCCGGTTTGGACGGGCATGATCGGGGGATAAAGGTAATCGCCGCCGCATTCCGGGATGCCGGGT
>CBDUQU010000176.1:0-5341 GCA_965369445.1 uncultured bacterium
ACCACTGCGCAGAAGACTCCGATCAGAACCATGATCAGAAGGTTCCAGATTGGATGAAGAGTCTTGAGAAAATTATGGTGGATGATGTTGTGGGTGACGGTGGCGATTCTTTCCACCTCGTTTATCTCCCCGAATGCTGGCACGCTTACCCAGGTCTTGGACTCGGTCGAGGTCAAACCCACTAACACTATCTTCTGTGCGAACACTTCGAGATCCACCTCGCCGGCCAGAACCTCTATGGCAGAGATCCGTTCGAAGCTCAAATTCGGTCCCTGGTAGTTCAAGCGCATTCGGTGCCTTCCATCTGTGAAGATAGCGACGTTCCCGAAAGTTATACCGTTCTCTTTCCCTGGTTTGAACTGAGATAGCTTGATCTTCAGATACTCACGCGCCAGCTGCATTCCAAATGACGCGTACAGGTGTCCGTGGTAGCTGATTAAAAGCGGTTCTCTTCTGATCAACCCGTCTTTATCATAATCGATATTTATGTGTCCAAAGCCTGAAGCCGCTTCGACCAAGGCAGGGCTGGGATAGTATATCTGTCTTGCAGAGATAAGGGAGGCGGCAGTTTTGCTCAAGTCGCTGTCAACTCCGACCGCGGATCTCCTTATCGGATCCGGTGCCGCTTCAGGTGCAATCCCCACGTCAGAAAGACTGAAGTACATGGGAATTACCACGTTGTCGGCTGCGTACATGTACTGGGCCAAAAGGCCTGTCCGTCCGGAGGTGTCCTCCTCGATCTGCTCCGGAAGGAAGAGGTCCAGCCCCAGTACCTTCGGTTCCCCCTGCGAGATGGCGAAGACAAGTTGTGCCAGAACGTCTCTTTGCCAGGGCCATTTGCCGACGAGATCTACGGATCTGTCGTCAATGCCGACGATCACGACGTCTGCCGGCGGCGTATCGGTCTTTCCTCTGAGCTTGAACATCCCGTCTTGCGTCCGGACGGATAACCGCTCTAAAAACCCGTACTTTCCCGCGTACAGGCTGAGAACCAGAATGGTTATCAGAACGTAAAGGATCAGCCCTGAGAATTTCTTGAGTCTCTCCTGGAGAGCGAATCTCAGGTTATGAGTTCTGGTGTTGCTCTCAGACTTTCCCACTGAAAACTCTCCTCCTCGTGACGTGTTAGCAGATTAAGGTGGGCTTTCCGTGTTTTTCGAACAATCAGATTCAACCTACTAGCATCAATCAAAATATCGGTGTAAAGGCCGTTGGCCGACTGCTTGCTCTGTCAGAATTAGTGAGTATCTGCCGTTTGCTGTTACAGCAGACGTCCGCGCCCTCGAATAGCACCCCCTGAATAGTCTATTTTGAATTCAAAAAGTCCTCTTGATTCGGCTACCTTCCCACAGCCAGCCGATCAATAAGGAATTGAGGAAACCCCCTCTTTTTCATCTTCGCCTGGGTCTTCTTGTAATCGTAGGGAAGCCTCCTCAGACTGGCAATTCTTTTCTTGGCGTCATAGATCAGATAGCAGGCCTGGTTAGACCCGTCCCGGGGCTGTCCCACCGAACCGATATTAATGATATACTTGAAATCCTTCTCTATCTCGGTACTGGTTCCATGATGCAGGAAGCAGTGTCTCTCATTGTATTTCTTGACGATGACCGGAAAGTGCGAATGACCGATGAGGCACATCTGCTTGCTGAAGAAGTCAAAATTCTCTTCAGCGTCGTCCAAGTCGAAGACGTAGTTCCACTCCTGCGGCTCTTTTGGGGTGGAATGAACCAGATAGGACTCGTCGAATCTGTGATCCATGACAAATCCGGACAATATCTTCAAACTCTTCTCTGTCAGCAGGCCCTTGGTCAACTCCATCGCCTTTTGTGCATACTCATTGAACAGGTTGGTTTCGATCAGGCCTAAGGCGGCGTAATCGTGGTTTCCCATCAGCTTCACCTCCGCCACCTGGTCGATGATGGAGGTGCATTCGTTGGGATCCGGCCCGTACCCCACCGCATCTCCCAGGAAGAACACCCGTTCCAGTTTTTCGCTCCGGAAGTCCGCCACCACCGCTTTTAAGGCTTCCAGATTGGAATGCACGTCTGAGAAGAACCCATACCTCATTTGTCGCTTCCCTGCACAAATCGAAACACCGACCTGCCCACCTCTATCAGGTCATCGTTCTTGAGGCGGCACCTTTGGACGCTCTCGCCGTTCACCTTAGTCTTACCCCTGCGTCCTACATTAACCAGTTCGAAGTCGTCTTTATCTTTGATGATCTTGGCCTGAATCCTGGACACCAGAAAGCCCTTGACCGGGATGTTGACAAATTTCCCCTTGCCAAACGTGACCACCGGCTTGCTCAAGGCAAACTGTTTCCGCGCGGCATGCGCCTCCCCCAACAGAACTGAAGCGCCAGCGACCCCAGTCAATTCTTTGGCTTGCTTGTCCTTCTCCAAAAGCTTCCTTTGCCTGCGGGTTTTCAGGACCATAGTTCCATCGAATTCCGCCAGCTTAGTCTCTTTGGGCGCATCCGGATGGTAAACTAAGTCGAATTTGCCGATGGTGATCTGATCATGCTCTTTCAGCACCTCCTCGGTCACCTTTCTGTTATTCACAAAAACCCCGTTCAGGCTCTCGTTATCAATGATCAAGGCGGAATCTGCGTCAAATTCGATGGTGGCGTGCTTTCTCGAAACCCCCTTGTTGTCCAGGACTATGTCGTTGTCCGCCGTCCTTCCTATACTAATCCTCTTCTTTTGAGTGACCACCCTTTCTATCACCTTATCCTCGTATTTTACCAGAATCTCTGGCATCTTTCCCCCCTTGTTTTCGATTCTTAGACAGGAGAATAACCTATTTTAGAACCCCTGTCAATCTGTTTGGTCGAATCCGGCAAATTTATTAATTAAGTCGATAGTATAAATCGACTTATACTCGATTGCACCCTGGGTCGGTTTTTATTATATTGTCGACATGAAAATCGGAAACTTGATTCTGTCCGGAAAGGTGATCCTGGCGCCTTTGGCTGGAATCGCCGATAGCCCCTTCCGGCTCTTGGCCAGACGTTTCGGGGCGACTCTGGTTTATACCGAGATGATCTCAGCAGAGGGTCTCACCAGAGGCGGTGCCGGCTCTTTGAGGCTCCTTTATTTCAAGCCCGAGGAGAAACCGATCGGCGTGCAGATTTTCGGCTCCGACCCGGAGAGGATGGCTTCAGCCTGCGAACTTGTCAACAAATCAAAGCCGGATTTGATCGACATAAACTGCGGATGTCCGGTCAGGAAGGTGGTTAAGAAAAACGGAGGGGCAGCCCTGCTGAAGGACCTGAAGCTTCTCGAGAAAATACTCTCGGCAGTCAAGAGAGCGTCGGAAGTTCCGGTGACGGTAAAGATCAGAAGCGGCTGGGATCAGGGCAGCCTGGTGGCGGTGGAGGTGGCAAAGATCGCTCAAGATTGTGGAATCTCGGCCATCACCGTTCATCCCCGCACGCAGAAAGACGGGTTTTCCAAGAAAGCCGACTGGAGTATAATCGCCGAGGTAAAAGAGACGGTGGACATACCGGTGATCGGATCCGGGGACGTTTTCTCCCCGGAGGATGCGAAAGACATGCTCGACCGCACCGCCTGCGACGCGGTCATGATAGGAAGGGGCTCTTTTGGCAATCCCTGGATTTTCTCCCGGACCAATCCTTTTTTGGAACATGGACAGCTTCTTCCAGAGCCACCACCTGAAGAGAAAATCAATGTCTGCCTTCAACACGTGGACCTTTCAGTAGAGAAATACGGGGAGTCCACAGGTGTAAAGAGGATGAGAAAGCACATGGTCTGGTATACCAAGGGGATGTCCCGCTGCAAGGAACTCAGACTCAAGCTTTTCACTATAGAAACACTGGATGAGGTCAAGCATGCCTTTTGTGAATATCTTGCCCAGATCGAGAGAAAACACAAGATCGTGTAGAATGCCGAATCCTGAACCAGGCCTATCTGGACATCAGCATCTTGAGTCAGGCGCCATCCTTTTTTTGTTTGACTTTTGACCGGGAAAACGTATATTATTCACCCAGCGCAACTGCGGTCTGTGGGTCTGGTAACATTGAAGAGTAACCTGTCTAAAGACAATGGAACTTAACTCAATACTTTCGCCTGTCACAGAAGATCTAAAGCTCTTCGATCAGAAGCTTAAGGAGAACCTCGACTCCGATTCTGCTCTGATCTCAAAGGTGGCCACCCATCTGGTTAACCGAAAGGGCAAGAGACTGCGTCCCGCGATGGTATTTCTTTCCTTCGGCGGATGCTTGAGCTCCGGGGCAAACCCTGCGTCGAACCCACAGGTGATGAACGTGGCTCTGGCCGTCGAGTTCATTCATACCGCCACGCTCCTGCACGATGACGTGATAGACCAATCCAAGATCAGGAGAGGCCAGGTTTCGGTAAACCACAAATGGAACAACTTGGTCTCCGTCCTAATGGGCGATTTCCTGCTGGCAAAGTCCTTGAGACTGATCGTGCAGACTGAATCTCCCTCTCTCCTCTCCACCATCTCCAAGGCGACAGAGAACTTGAGCATTGGAGAGATGAACCAGGTTCAGGAGAGCCACAACTTTGACTTAGACGAGGAGACCTATCTGCGAATCATTTCCGAGAAGACCGGGTCGCTTTTCACCGCCTACTGTGAGGCCGGAGCCGTGGCAGCAGGTGCAACAGAAACGGTGCGAGGGAGCCTGAAGGAGTATGGACAAAACCTGGGAATGGCTTTCCAGATAACCGATGATCTTTTAGACTGGGTCGGTGAGAGCGAAAAGACGGGCAAGGGTCTGGGAAATGACTTGAAGGAAGGCAAGATCACTCTGCCGTTGATACATACCTTGAGGGAATGCGGCGCAAAGTCCAGAACGGAGATCCTGAAGCTACTGGAGAATGACTTCAACCAGAAGGACTTCGACAAGATCCTCTCTCTGATAAAGGGCAACGGTGGAATGCAGTATGCTCAAAAGAAAGCTCGCGTCTTTGGAGAGAAGGCGCTGGGCTATCTTTCCGAACTCGGAGACTCGAAATACAAAGAATCCCTCCAGGACTTAGTCAGCTTTGTGATTGAAAGAGAGAGATAATCGCCGGTCTCAGGTATCGTTTCCCCTCGAAACGAACCGCACGGAAGCCAAACAGTCTGAGTCGTCCGTGATCCGGACTCACCGCCGTTTGCCCTTAATTCCACTACCGAAAACGAAGAGTTAAAATGATGCGTATCTTGTATAAGTCCTGTGAGAGGAGAAAAGCACTTTGTTTGGAATCAGCAAGTTACTACTGAATCTTCAGGATAGAAATTTGGAGGTGGTGATCGGCTTGTTCGTCCTGGCTCTACTGTTGGCCATTCTCACCTACCGTCGAACCTTTCCCCC
>CBDUQU010000177.1:0-5320 GCA_965369445.1 uncultured bacterium
CGTTGATCTTTACACAATTAATTATCAAACTGGGCAAACTCAACCATACCCCGTAGCTGGAAAGAATAAAGAAATTAATCACGGTGAAACGATCGCCGAATCCCTCTATCTTCAACGCATCCGCGAACGGGGTAGACATGCCGATGGTTGAGACTACGATTAAGGCCACCCACAAAACCAGGGGGATCCGATTCAACTTCAGCCTCTTTTTCAGATTGGTCAAATAGCTCTCCATGTCGCTATGTTTCTTGTACATCGCCAACAAGCTGATCGCTCCTGCACCGAATGAGGAGAGTATGGTCAACCCCACCAAAACCACAAAAATGCTGAAGAGCGGGCCGCTCAATGGCGCGTAGCCGAATAGTGTTCCCATCTTCAGGAAAAAACCCACACCGATAACCTGGGTGTGAAAAGTTTCTCCCCTTATGGAGAACCAGGGTAAAATAAGACTAACCGTCAGAAGAAACGAGGTGATGGTCAAGATTATTCGGTCCACCCTGGAGAAGACCGTCGCCCTCACCAGGCTGTGATCTCTCTCCTCCACCGCCGTCCTCGCGCCTCTTTTCTTGATCTGCTCCAAGCGCTTTCTCTTTTCCTCCTCGCTTTTCCAGAATCTCTTCGTCTTGCCGGGGTAAACATCAAACCCGATGTATTTGTAACGCGTCTCTTCCGAAACTCTTTCCTCAGTCTTTTTGTTTTGCTTCTGATCTTCCATGCCCGTTTAACTCCTCTATTTTCCAACCAAGAGGTTTTTTGTTTGTTTTCTTAAAATCTCTGCATATCTATTCGATCCCTTCCGTCTTTGGAATCCTGATTATTGGGGTCGATTTCCAAGACCTTGAGATAATACTCGTAAGCTTCATCTACGTTTTTAGATATCTCTAAAGCTTTTGCCAGGGCCATCAGATAGTTCACTTTTCTTGGAAAACAAGAGACTGCCTTCTTGTAATATGGAACTGCCGGAGCAGCTTTCCCCAATCGCATGAAGCAGTATCCCACATTTGCGTTTAATTCGCACCTCGAAGGATCTAATTCTATTTCCTTGAGATAATGGTCCTTGGCTTCCCTAAACTTATCAAGGTTAATATAGACCCGGGCGAGATAATCGTGAGCCGCCGCATTATCTGGCTTCAACTCTACCACCTTTTCTAAAGGTTCCACCGCTTCCCGGTATCTCTCCAGTTTAAGGTAACTGAAAGCCAAGTTCAGATGGGCACTGGCGTTGTTTGGATCGGCTTCGATCCTTTTCTGGAAAAACGGAATTGCTTCCTCATACTTTTCCTGCTCAAACAAGGCTGATCCTAAGTAAGAGTAAGCAGTGGTCTTGGTGGAATCCAGTTCGATGGCTTTGGTCAGGGATGCGATGGCGTCCTCCAGCGAAGCGGAATCGCCGATCTCTGCCTGAACCTGTCCTTTGCTCACCCAGAAGTCTGCATCTTTCTCCGTCCACCCGTGTTCCAACTCGGCCAGCATCTGCTCATAACTCAAGAAGGCTTCCAGCGCTTGAGGGTGTTTTTTCAGATCCTGATAGGCCTTGCCCAGGTAACGATATAACTCCGGATCTTCAGAATTCAAACTCAATGATCTCTCCAGATACTGGCTCGCTTTCTCAGCCATCCCGGCACGGGTAAGGGTGTCTCCATTCACCACCAAGGAGGGAAGCATCTTCGAGAGATAGTAATACGACGTCCCCAGGTTTCCCAGCGCCTCACTATTTTCCTCTCCGAACTTCAGATATTCCTCGTAGATTATTCTCGCCTCCGGGTAATGCTTGCCGTCCAGCATGTAGATGTCACCCAGAGCGAGATAGGCGTCCTTGTTCTGTGGATCCACCCGGATGGCGGTCTTGAACGCGTCCATGGCATCGTTGAATCTTGCCTGCTTGAGATAAGCCTGGGCCAGATTGAAGTACACCTCCACCAGGGTGGAATCGAGTTCCAGCGCGGTGTTATACTCCTGCATGGCGATTATCAACACGCCCTTTCTGAAGTTCACCTCACCCAAGTTCTTGTGATACTCGGGATTCTTGTCATCAAGGGAGATGGCCTTGCGGAAGGAGAAGTCTGCGTCTTTCAGCATATCTTTTTCCATCTGCACCAGCCCCAATACGTTGTACAACTCCGCCTTCTCCTTTTTTTCCAATCCCTTTCTTATGATCTCTTCGGCCTGGTCATACATTTCCTTCTTATAGTAGGCGTACCCCAGCTTTGCGTAACCCTCCCAGAATTTGGATTTGTGTTCTATGGCCTTCTGGTATTCCTCTATCGCCGGATCTAAGTCACCCTTCTCCAGATAGCAATTCCCCAGGTGGTAGTACCCCTTCGCATCCCGAGGCTTTTCCTGGATGTAGGCGTTCAGGAGCTGGATGGCCTGATCGTAGTCTCCCCTCTCGTACGCCTCGATCCCTGCTTTCAGATCGGCGCCCCACCCGTTGGGTGCAAAGACTAAAAGAGAGAGGATCAGTACCCAGAGGCAATTCTTGAAAGCTCTTTTCATCATGTCGTTTCCCGAGTTAAAAACGAAACAATTCTTCATATTAACGATTTCTCACCCAAAGTCAAGATTTTTTTAAGGCTTACGCAAATTTTCACCATCCTCTTTGGGCACTTCGTCTAAACTCATGTCCTTTCTTTTTACACTCTCATATTTGGACTTCAGCATCAAGAAACGGATCAACCCGTAGCCGACCAGAATCAGGCCCAGAGTAACCCGATAGCCTGAACCGATGCCAAATGTTCCGAAGAGAATCAAAAGACCCATCAGGGTCACTATGGAGACCACGCCAAAGCTGAACGCCATCTCGAATTTAGTGGGCACCCGCGAGTAGTAGGGCTTAAGTCTCTCCGACATTGGGGCGATTAACTCTCCTTATTTGTCTTGGCGCGTTTGCCACTTCCAAGGTAACTGCTATCTATGCCTTGTCAAGCAAAATTCGGTGTCCTCCCCGAGGAAGCGATCTCCCGAAACGAGTTGAAGTACAAACGATTACTTCTGCCTTCACTGTGCGACGCATTCGCTGACTGCACCTCAATCTGCCTGAATCTATTACCTCGCCTCCGGTTTCAAGGAGGTACTACCTACAGACGTTTTGTTCAGTTCAACGACCGCACGTTCCGGCATCCTTTATGAATACAAAAAACGTGCCCGCTTTATTCCCTCCGGCGCCGTCATTAATACGCTCAGCCACCTTGAATTATGAGCACCGAATACCGCGAGCAGGGTGAGGTTGCGGCTGGCTTCGCAAGTTTTTGCGAGAGTGGTTCGCCGATTCTGGCGACTCTACTTCACGCGGGGGGAGCAGGAAGAAGATAAATTGAGGAAATCGCCCCTCTTCGTCACACCAGCAGACCTCCGGCCAAGTATCTCCGGGAGGTCAACTCACTAATTCTCTCCGCATTAGCTCCTTCATCTTCACCAGATCCAAAACTAAGGACCGGTCTTTAATCACCGGCGCTATGGTTTGTCTTATCTTTCGATGTATCGCTCCGGTTCCGACTCCCGGTTTCAAGGGTGACCTGAAATCCAGCCCCTGAGAGGCAGCCAAAAACTCGATGGCCAACACGTCCTCGGTATTGACTGTCACCTCCCGGGCTTTGCGAGCGGCTATCGTCCCCATGCTTACGTGATCTTCCTGATTGTTTGACGTGGGTATGGAGTCGACCGAAGCGGGATGAGTCAGGCATTTGTTTTCCGAGACCAGCGAGGCCGCAACCGTCTGAGCCATCATGAAGCCCGAGTTCAAACCCGGCTCCTTGGTCAGGAATGCGGGGAGATCTGATATAACCGGATTCATAAGGGCAGCCGTCCTTCTCTCGGATATGCTGGCCAGTTCGGAGACGGCTATGCCGAGAAAGTCCAAGGCCAAAGCCACTGGTTCGCCGTGGAAGTTTCCGGCGGAGATAACCTTGTTCTGATCCGGAAAGATCAGCGGATTATCGGTGGCTGAGTTTATCTCGATCTCAAGCACTGATCGAACGTAAGAGAGCGCGTCGCGCACCGCCCCATGTACCTGGGGCATGCAGCGAAAACTGTAAGGATCCTGCACCTTGGGACAGGCTTTGTGAAATTCTCTTATCTGGCTCCCCCTGGTCAACTTCACCAGATTCTCAGCCGATTTTTTCTGTCCCTTGTGTTTTCTGACCTTCTGAATGTTAGGGTCGAACGCGGCAGGGGTGCACAGAGCCGCCTCCATGCTCATGGCCCCCGCCATGTCGGCTAAGTCCGCCAGTCTTTCCGCCTTCAGCAAAGACAAAACCCCAACCGCGGCCATCACACAAGTGCCGTTGATCAGGGCCAACCCCTCCTTGGCGGAAAGCTTTAGCGGCGATATCCCCGCTTTTTTGAAAGCCCTTTTCCCATCCATCAGTCTGCCCTGATACATAGCCCAACCCTTTCCCATGATAGGTAGGGTCATGAAAGCCAAAGGAGCCAAATCGCCGGACGCGCCCACCGAACCCTTTTCCGGAATCATGGGATGCACTTCCTTATTGATCATCTCCACAAGAGTGCGAACAACCTCCAATCTGACTCCGGAAAATCCTTTTGACAGCACGTTTGCCCGCAAGAGCATGATCGCCCGGACCTCCTCTTCACAGAAGACCGGCCCCACGGAGAGGGCATGGCTCACCACCAGGTTTTCCTGAAGCTTCTCGATGTCCTTCTTGCTAATCTTCTTGCGGCAAAGGCTGCCGAAACCGGTGTTGATGCCGTAAACGGTCTTATCAGCGTCGACAATCTTTTCTACATACTTTCTGCATTTCTTTATTTTGCTTACCGCTTTGGGATGAATTCTGACTTTGCCTCCACGGAGAGCAACCGCTTCTACTTCTTCGAGAGTCAGATTATCACCGTCTATTTTAACCAGATTCATTTGCCCTTCCTCTGTCTTACGTAGCGGAGACCTTTAGGCCTCCATTATGGAAGGCTGAAGCCTTCCGCTACAGTCCATATCTCGTTTTGTTCGTCCCGGATTCATCCTGCCCTTCGGTCCTGAGACCTCAGGGTCGAAGGAAACGGATTCACCGTGAACGGACGCCTCGTCCGTGACGCTTTTTATGGCAACGGACAAGGTGTCCGTTACCAACAATAGAGGTGAAGAACTATTCTTGCAAGTTAAAAACCACCATCTTAATATCCGTCATCTCCTCGATGGCGAATTTCAAGCCTTCTCTTCCGATTCCCGATTCTTTTACTCCTCCGTAGGGCATCTGGTCTGCACGGTAAGCGGGGACGTCGTTGATTATGACTCCTCCAACTTTTATACCCTTAACCGCTTGAAATGCCTTTTCAATATCAGAGGTGTATACTCCTGCCTGCAAAC
>CBDUQU010000178.1:0-5214 GCA_965369445.1 uncultured bacterium
ACTTCCCCGTCGGGTTAGGAACACCAACAGCGGGCAGGTTCCGCTGAAGCGTCCAGACGGAACGCCCCACAAAGTCTGTGACAGAAGCAAAGCTAAGGCAGGAATGATTCCACGAGACCAGAACCTAACTTAAGTTAGGCTCTGGTCTTTCTCTTACTCTAATTCGTGGTTTATCTTGGAGGGAATTCAAGCTTACCAAACCATCTGTAATCTACGTCCTTGAACAGATTGTCTCTGGCTTCCACATCTCCCAGGAAGGCCCATTCTCCGGGATCGACCGATTCCCCGCGGCCGTATTTCTCCGCCATCTCAGCTAACCTGACGAAGTTCTGATGATGCTCCGATACCCGCAGCTCTGCATAGTCCCTGGCGCTCCAGGTGGAGATGAGAAACTGCCAGTCCGATGCCTGGAGCAGAAACAGCTCGCGGGCCACCTGTTTCAGGATATTGACAAGTTTCTCGTCCTTGGTCTCGCCGAACTCCTGTACCAGTCTCTGCATCCAGATCTCGTCTTGGTAGATGTGCTTCCAGGTCCAGTCGGTCCACTCGTTCAGCCAGATGTAATGATATCCGCCTTCGCCCCAGGAGCCTTCCGGAATAGACACCACCTGGGTGGGCTTGGCCTGATCCAAGAAATCGCTGCAAGTGGTAAGCTCGATCTCTGGATCTTCCGAAACATACTTGAGAACCAGCTTCAAAAACTCCGTGCCTTCGAACCACCAGTGCCCGAAAAGCTCAGCATCGTAAGGAGCACACACTAAGCCGTATTTTCCGGTCTCCTTGTGATAATCATTCAGGAGCTTCTTTATCAACTCTTTGAAATGGGAAGCGTTCTCCGGTGTCCTCTTTTGAGCATTATCGGGGAAATACTCTAACTTGTCAGCCAAATCGGTGTCGGCGGCTGTAATCTTCCAGTAGCGGTGACCTCCGGGGAAGTGCTTTTTGTGGAAGTCGAGATAGTTTCCATCTCCGGGATAACCCCACTCTCCGCTCCATACCTGCAGGCCGGTATCGGGATCCCGGGTGAAGATAGCCACCGGCTTCTTTCCCTCGGTGCCCACCAGATAGACTTCCCTGGGCGTCTTATCGATCTCCTCTTCTCGCGGCGCGTACTCGTTCTGGAACTGTCCCCACAGGGTCTTCAAGGCGTCGAATCTGTCCATGTAGACTCCGATGGCTTTTCCCCCTTTAAGCAGGGCGCTGTCGATGAAGAAATAGTCCATGCCGTTTTCACCCACGAACTCCTCGATCCCTTTCCTCAAATAGCTTTCTTTTCCCAGGCCGGTCTCCAACGGAGGAGTCCATTTGTATCCGGGCCGGTAGGCACATTCGGGAAGCCAGATTCCACGGGGAGGTCTTCCGAAGTGCTGGGTATAGCTTTGCACCGCCTGTTTCATCTGCGCCTGCACCGAGGTGTCCTGCGACAGAAGCGGGAGGTACCCGTGCGTGGCGGCGCAGGTTATGATCTCGATGTGCCCGGCATCCTGCAGTTTCTTGAAATGAGAGATGATATCCCTGTCATATTTGGTCTCAAAATCCGATTTGATCCTGGCGTAGTAATCTTTCCACATCTGCGCCAATCGGAGCAAAAGCTTTCTTTCATGCTTGGCGAACTCCTGGATGTCTTTTTCCGCTGCGGTAATCTTGGCCTGCAGGTAGGAGGAGAATTCCTGCTTGAACGCTTCGTCTGCCAGCTGCTCGCACAAAACGGGAGTGATTCCAAGGGTAAGCTTGGGAGAGCAGCCTTCTGCCACCAACTCATTCAGCACATTCAGCAGGGGAACATACGTTTCGGCTGAAGCCTCGTTCAGCCAGTCCATTCCGTGCGGCCATTTTCCGTGCGCGATCACATAGGGAAGGTGTGAGTGTAAAACCAGTGCAAAGCTACCGATGGATTTTGTGTTCAACTTATGCTCCTTTGGGTTTCAGAACGCGAATCGGGGCTAGTCGCGAGCCATAGCGGGACCCCGGGCTTCGCGCGGCTGGAGATTTTATCCGTCTAATCCGTTGAATCCGCTGACAGTGCTCTAGACTCTCAGTCTTCCTTCTGAGCCTGGAAGCCGATTCCTTTTTCTTTTTCCCCTTTTCCGAAGATCTTGATCGCTCCGAACTGGCCCTCGAACTTCTTTATGTTCGCTCCCAGGGCATCGAAGAGCATTTTGGCGTGAGCCGGGGTCATGACGATACGAGCATACACTCTGGTCTTCTGTACTCCGGGCATGACCCGGGCGAAGTCTATGATAAACTCCGAGGGAGAATGGGAGATCAGGGCTAAATTGGAGTAGATTCCCTCCGATTCCTTTTCTCCCAGCTCCACATTAAGTCTCTGCTGCTTTGGATCCATGGTTTTCTCCTTTTAGTGATTCCTAAACTCTTGCATTTTCAAACTATTCTAATATATTGGGTGCTGATGTCAAGGTAAAACTTGAGCCCGCGCAGCGCATGCGAGTGCGGCGACGACGTTTGGTGATATGTCTGCATCGAATCTTTTGACAAAAATGTAGTCCTGCTCTTTCGAAAAACGGAGGATGCCCGGGTGAAAGTCGACAAGCGCAAGTTAATCCGATGACTTCGGGCACGGAAGGTTCAAGAGTTCAAAAGCTCAAGAGTTCAAGGTTCGATTGGAGAGAAGTTGGAAAGAATCTCAAAAGAAAGGTTCGGGCAGATCTTCTCCGCGTGGGGAGGGCACAGGATTCTGGTATTGGGCGACGTGATGCTGGACGAGTACTGGTGGGGTAACGTCTCACGCATATCCCCCGAAGCTCCGGTGCCGGTGGTGGAGATAGTGAAGGAATCGGTCAAGCTGGGTGGCGCGGCCAACGTGGCGTTGAACGTCAAAGCCTTAGGTGACGATCCCATCCTGGTGGGAGTGGTGGGGGAGGACAGAAACGGCGAACGGATGATGTCGGCCCTAAACCAGGCGCAGATAAAGGGCGACGGAATATTCCTGGATAATCCCCGGATGACCACCACCAAAACGAGAGTAATCGCCCACAACCAGCAGGTGGTGCGGGCAGACAGAGAAAACACAGATGAGATTTCGGAGGAACTGACCGGCAAGATCATGCGGTTTGTAGAGGAGAAGATGTCCGATATTTCCGGCATAATAATCTCCGACTATGGCAAGGGGATGATTACCTACGGACTTTTGTCCCAGCTGATTCAGCTATGCAAGCAGAATCAGATTTTCGTCGCAGTGGACCCGAAGGATACTCATTTCATGAATTACAGGGAGGTGTCGCTGATCACCCCCAATCATCACGAGGCCGGGTTCGTCTACGGTAAGAGGATAAGAAATGAAGACATCCTGAAGGAGGTGGGTTGGGGACTTCTGGATAAACTCAAGGTCGAAGCTCTGCTCATTACACGAGGAGAAAAGGGGATGTCATTGTTTGAGGCGGGCCGAACTTTGACCCACTTTCCCACCAGAGCCAGGGAGGTCTACGACGTGACCGGTGCTGGAGATACCGTGATATCCGCATTCACCTGCGCGGTTGCGGCAGAGGCGAACTTCCGGGAGGCAACCTTGATCTCCAATCATGCAGCAGGTCTGGTTGTGGCCGATATCGGTACCGCTCAGGCGGGCAAGGAAGAGCTGATCAAGGATCTTGAGGACTTCATCAATTCCAACGGCTAAAGAGTCGAAAATGAATCACCCAAAAATCAAGAGTCTCAGGCAACTGGTCAGAATAAGAAACGCTCTGAGAAGGCAGGCGAAAAAAGTGGTATTCACCAACGGATGCTTTGATATTCTCCACCGGGGACACATAGAGTGTTTGAGGAAGGCCAAATCCTTTGGGGACGTGCTGATCGTGGGATTGAACAGTGATTCATCGGTGCGAAAAATCAAGGGAGACAAAAGACCAATCCTGCCGCAAGATGATCGAGTTGTGATTCTGGCCTCTCTGGAGATGGTGGATTACGTGGTGATCTTCAAGGAGGAGACGCCCCAAAAGGTCATCGCCAGTCTGATCCCGGATGTATTGGCCAAGGGGGGGGATTATAAGAAGGATGAAATCGTCGGAAGGGATATCGTTGAGTCCTCCGGTGGTCGGGTGAGGAGAGTGAAACAAGTTCCGGGGAAGTCGACCAAAGGTATAATCGGAAAGATAGCCAAACGCTATGCCGGTGCCTGAAGAGTTCGCGTCCCTGCAAGGGAGTAATTGAGGAGTTGAACACATTGGGGGGATTCCTCAAGCTCTCACGCCACTCAATCTGCCATTAATCACAGAAAGAACCTTCTTCCGCAGGCCAGATGTCTCATCGAGAGAGCTGGCAGGCATCTCATATACGCGTTGGCACCTAAGAATCGGCGACCGCACATGGGTCCCGGGCGAACCTTGGCGGGCTGAAGCCTCTGAGAGGCACGTGAAGACCGTTTTCGCGGATTCGTCGGACGCCTTCGATCTAGTGCATGCAGTACGTCGCGATCCCAGACCCCGGAAAATGGTGTTTCAGAAGAGACAGAAGAATCCAAAATTTCGCTTGACATGAGAGGTTGTTGGCTGTAGATTCTGTGTACTTATCGTCCTTTAAGGACTTGAAAGACACAATGGAGAGCTCGGCTTAGTCGGGTAATAACCACTCATTACGTAGGAGAGACTATGCGAAGGACATTCGTATTACAGCGGTGCACAGCCGTAGTGGCCGCCTTAGCTTTTGCGCTTCTGTTGACATGCAGCAAGGGTACTGGTCCGGACAACGGTCCGCCAGCCATACCGGAGATTGATCCCTCGGGAACCTGCCCTTCTCATGGTACGACTGGTCAGTCAATCACCCCGGAGCTTAGGTGGAAGTGCTCGGACCCTGACGGTGATGCTCTCAAATATAGTGTTCATTTTGGCACCACCAGTACACCAAACTTAGTAAGCAGTGATCAGATGGCCACTGGTTACACGCCAGACACCCTCGACTACTCCACGAAGTATTATTGGAGAATAGTGGTCAACGATAACCACGGACACTCCACCAGTTCACCAACCTGGGATTTTACCACGAAGGCTCGTACCGGTGTTCCAATCCTGAGCTTGAGCAACACGAACTTAGACTTCGGTGATGCAGACAGTGACAGCTCTTTTTCCATTGAAAACAGTGGTGGTGGCACGCTGACTTGGAGTATTATCGATAATAAGAATTGGATAGCAGTTGATCCGGACACAGGCAGCACCACCACGGAGACGGATGCGATAACGGTGACGGTTAACCGGAGCGGTC
>CBDUQU010000179.1:0-4862 GCA_965369445.1 uncultured bacterium
GCGGCCACCAGAGTTCAAAATTCATAGGAGGTGGTTTGAAGCCAACTTTTTTAAAAGCAAAGAAAAAAAACTCTTGACAATAAGAGCGGAAGTTGCGTTATTGAAAGGCTGTTGGAGAGCGGAAGAGAGGTTACCTTTTCTGTGGCAGAATATTAATCTCACACAAACTCAAGGAACGAAGAAAGGAGTGAATCAAACCATGCGCTTTTCTAAAAGGGAAGTGGCTGCTCTTATCGTGGGGCTGATGTTTCTGGTGTTGTCGAGCGTTCCCGCCTTTGCCGGGATAACCGGCAAGATATCGGGAAGGGTGGTCGATGCCGAAACCGGCGTGGAGCTTCCGGGTGCCTCCATCAGAATCGACGGAACCACCATGGGGAACATGGCCGGTCCGGATGGCTCCTATTACGTCACCAATATCCCGGCGGGAAGCTATTCGATCACTGGTTCGCTCATCGGCTATATTTCGATGACGGTGAAAGAAGTAAGGGTGATGGCCGACCGCACCACGGAGGTGAGTTTCAAGCTGAAGGCCTCCGCGGTCGAGGTGGAGGGGGTCACCGTTGTGGCCAAAAGAAAGATGATCGAGAAGGACGTTACCGCCAGCATGAGGACCATCTCCGCCGACGATATCAAGAACATGCCGGTGAAGGAGATCTCCGAGATACTTGCCACCCAGGTGGGCTTCGTGACCAAGGCTAACGAGCTCCACATAAGAGGCGGAAGGGCAGGTGAGGCCCTCTTTATCGTCGATGGCGTGGAGACCCGGGACCTGCTGGGAGGTTTGGGAAAGGTGAGCGGAGGAATGAACGTCTCCGCTGCCAACATCGAGGAGATCTCGGTCATGAAGTCGGGGTTTGATGCCGAGTACGGAAACGTCCAGTCCGCCGTGATAAACGTGGTAACCAAAGGGGGATCGAGCAAGATCACCCAGGGCTACTTCGAATTTCAGACCGACGATTTTGGAACAGGTAAGCTGAACGATTACTCCCGGAACAGCGATCGGGTGGAGTTCTCCTTGAGCGGACCGGATCCGTTCTTCACCACACATTTCTTCCCTTCCATTGGAATCAAGTTTTTAGGGGAGAGATTGGCCTACTACCTGAGTGGCATCACCTACAAGACGGATACCTGGCATCAGGTTAACAAATACGCCACCCCCGGCACCCAGAAGGAATACAGGGTGGACCGGATCCTGGGGTTCGACGTCCCCGAGAGATTGAGTAACGATTACTCCCTCACCTTCAAGCTGACTTACCGGGCTTCAGCCGATAAGACTCTGATTTTCTCTCACAAACAGACTTGGGAGCGTTATTCTCTTTTCTTTGATCCTTCAGGCGGGAATGAGCTTAAGGAGAGTAGAGGAGCGGTGGGTATATGGGAGTACCGCTACGTTCCTTCAAACCTGCCGCAGGTGGACAGCCATGCCAACTCCTTGAGCCTGCGCTTCACTCATAACGTGAGCAAGAGCTCCTTCTACGAGGTTCAGATCAGCCGGTTCGTGACCAGTTATTTCCAGAGACCAGGAGACCCTGATATCTCGGGCGGTGGATTGACCCCGGGCGATTTTACCTTGAGTGAGTATTGGGAACTGTTCTCCGGCCCTCAGGACGCCAACCACAACGGAATATGGGATGATGCCGAGCCTTACCTGGATGTGAACCAGAATGGGCAGTATGACCCTGGAGAGCCCTTTCAGGACGTGAATAAAGGCAAAAACGGCGTATGGGACCCGGGAGAGCCGTTCGTGGAGTTTTATCAGCCGGATGGTGTTTATGATTCGTGGGACATCTTTGATCCGGACATCCACGACCTCCCCGGAGAGGGAAGATGGAACAACGCGGAGGCCTTTTACTTAGACAGTGACGATCCCAGCGATCCTAACGACGGGGTGGACGGGCCTGACGGAAAGTTCAACGACTGGAAGCTACCCCACACGGCAGGCTGGCAGGACATGGCCGAACCTTACGTGGATGGTGACGTTAACTTAGGCGAGCCCTTCACCGACCTCAACAAGAACGGAGTGTGGGATGTGAAGGGCGAGGATCTACCTCCCAACGGCGAACCTTTCGTGGATTTGAGTTCCAATGGAGCCTATGACGGGCCCAACGATCCCTGGACACCCGGGGTGCCTTACGAGGACAGAAACCGAAACGGAAGATTCGACTATCCCAACGGCATCTGGGATCCCGGGGAAGACTATGTCGATCTCAACAATAACGGGAAGTGGGACGGTGTAGATGGTTTCTGGGACTGGGGAAACGAACGGCGATGTTATTATCATAACCGAAGCTCCACCATGCTCACATTGAAGGTGGACTTCACCAGTCAGGTCACCAAAGAGCATCAGCTCAAGGCCGGCATCATGATGGAAAGGATGAAACTCTCTTACGGTGATATCCGCTACCCCTACTGGGAATACCCTGGCGAGGGAGTCCCCCCCGGCCCCTGGCCTGACCGAGGGCTGTATCGCGACTTCTACACCGTCCGTCCGGTTCGGGGAGCCTTTTACATCCGTGATAAGATTGAATACGGAGCCATGATCGCCAACCTGGGCTTCCGGTACGATTTCTTCCTCCAGTCGTCGGAAATCAGGGCGCTGGAATCCTCGGAGACCCAGACCGAAACCGACGTGCTGGACACCCGATCAAAGATTTCGCCGCGGATCGGCGTCTCGTATCCTATCTCGGACAAAGCCAAGGTATATTTCAACTACGGGCACTTCTATCAGCTGCCTGAGCTGCACTACATGTACATGCAGACCACCCAGCTGGCGAGCCAGTACAGCCAGTTCGGCAACTACAATTTAGATTACATGAAGCAGATTCAGTATGATCTGGGAGTCGAATATGCCATCGCCTCGAACTATAAGGCCACCCTCTCCGGATTCTACAAGGACATCTTTGGACAGATGAACACCGAGAGAGTGCAGGTAGGTCCGAAAACTTACAGCTACTGGAAGAACATGGACTACGGCCGGACTCGCGGTCTGGAATTGGAGTTGAACAAGATGTACGGAGGCTACGTCTCCGGATACGTCAACTATCAGTACGCCTATGCCTTTGGCAAGAGTTCCATGGAGGCATCCAATTACTACCAGTCGAACCCGGAAAAGATATCCATCCGGGAGTATCCCTTAGATTGGGACGTGAGACATCAAATAACGTTGAATCTCGACCTGAGGGTTCCGGCAGACGAGCATCCCGAGTTGTTCGGCTACAAACTGCCCGACAGATGGGGTGTGAACGTCATCTATCAGTTCAGGAGCGGGTATCCTTTCACCCCCGGGGCAAATTTCCCGGGACTGCAGCTGCGTCGGGGTCAGGAGCCGACACCCAACTCCAAACGCATGCCCTCTTACAGTAACATAGACTTGAGATTCAACAAAGACTTCAGGGTGTGGAAGTTCAGCTACTCCTTCATGGTTTGGGTTATTAATCTTTTTGACGAGACAAACGTTAGCGAGGTGTGGACCGGCACCGGACGCCCGGACACGGCTCAGAACTTCTTTGATCAATCCTTCAACCAAAACGTGATTTATTCGGGTAAAGATCTCGACAGAGATCCGCTCAGGTATCTGCCGGGCAGAAACATAAAAGTGGGGCTCTCGGTCAACTTCTAAGATCTGACGGGGCGGCGTCTTTGTGGCAAGGACCGGGCATAGGGTGATTAACAGATGACCACGAAAGGATTTAGCTACTATGACATGTCGATCCCGAAGGCGAACCTGCGAGAAAAAAACAAAGCGGAGGAGTGGGATATATGAATAAGCTTAGACTTGTAACCAGTTTCCTGCTGCTGCTGGGGATGGCACTCTGGTGCCTGTCGGTCTCCCCATCCGGTGCAGCCAAATTGGAGTCCAGGGAGGGGGGAAGCGGTGAAGTCAGGGCTTACCGGCTGGCCAAGCCGGCAGCCGACTTGCCCAATGCGCAGCAGAGAGTCCACCGGGTCGGTCTGATGCATCTGTGCGTTACTAACTGGGGGTTCTTTGGAAGTCAGACCCGGGATCTCAAGGAGTCCAGGGGAGGCTGCATGATGCCCGATCCGAATGAGGACGTAGAGGCCCCCTCATGCGAATACCCCCCGGGATCCGACATTGACTATCTTTTTCAGGGGGGATTGTGGATAGGAGCGATGGTGGACGACTATCCTTACACCACCGTGGCCTGTGACGGCTGGCAGTGGATTTACGAGATGTGGCCCGAGGCCGGGGAGGAGGGTAAGATACAGGAGAGAAGCATCCGGCCAAATGCACCCTGCTACTCGCTGGACGCCGTCTCGGAACAGGATATCATAGCGGTTTACACCGATACCTCGGCTGATATTCCGCTTTCGCCGTGGAAGCCCGAGACAAGTGATTTTGACAAGCGCAAGCATTTTCCCCTGGGTCTCCAGATCACCCAGAAAAGCTACTCCTGGAGCTACGAATATGCAGAGGATTTCGTCTTGCTGGATTTCTTTGTTAAAAACATCGGGGTAAAAAGAATAGAGAAGATGTACATGGGGCTCTACATCGACGCCGACTGTGGACATAAGGACGAAAACCCTTACGGCTCGTTCGGCGCTCAGGACGACATTTGCGGCTTCAGACGGGTGGTGGGCGACCCGGGATCTGAGTGGGATTGCTCGGACACGGTGAACTTGGCCTGGATAGCGGACAACGATGGACATGGTCTGGCCGGAGAAAAGATATTCACCACGGTAAGTCCCATACACGTTACCGGCGTCAGGGTGGTCAGGTCGCCCAAAGCGCTGGACTATTCCTTCAACTGGTTTATCTCCCACACCAGCGGCTACCCCAAGGACTGGGGTCCCTGGAGACGCGAGAGCCTGGAGAGGTGGCGCGATTTCAACATCTGCTATCC
>CBDUQU010000180.1:0-4761 GCA_965369445.1 uncultured bacterium
TCTTAGTCCATTCGTAAGTTTCTTCTCCTATGTCTTTGCCGGTGCGGATCTTTCCGGTTTCTTTTAAATATGTTTAACGGTCAACGGCATGAACCGTACGGAGCGGATGAAGTTGAAGGTGAAATCTCACTCCAGATTACAGCGACTCACAACCTCCATCGCCGCGGTAGTCGGTCTGGTCGCTATTTTAATCCTGGGGTGCGGTCCCAAGCCGAAGCTCTTTCTGGAAGACAGAACCCCCCGAAAGGTATTAAAATGCGCTCTGGAGAATCAAGTTGGGTTCGAGACCTTTGCCTGTCTTTTGAATCTGAAGCTCCAAGGAGAGGAGGGGAAATTCTCGGGAACGGTCGAGTTCTTTTACAGACATCCGGATACCTTCTCCCTCTATCCCCGAACGTTTCTCGGAATAGGCGGGTTTAAAGCGATGGGAGAGAGTGATAGCTTGACCATTTATTTCTCCAGGCGAAACGAGTACTATCGGGGCAGCTTTTTGGATTTTGAAAAATCCGGACTGTGGGCCTGGGAAATCTCTCTGGATATGCTGTTCGATCTAATCGTAGGAAAAAGTAGATTAACGACTGAAAACGCGGAATATGCAGGAAAAGCAAAAGACCTGTTCTTGTACAAAACCGAAGAGGAGGGCTGGACAAGGGAATACTGGATCGACTCCAAAAGATGCAGACTGGTCAGGAGCCGGTGGACTAAAGAAGCGGGCGGAGAATTCTATCAAATAGAGTACAGGAATTTCACAACGCATGGTAACGTCGAGGTTCCGAGAGACATAAGGATAGAAACCTGGACGAATGACTCCGCCCGGCTTAAATTCATGGAGAGAAAATTCGATTCACCCATCCCATCGAAGAGATTTCAGATCAATATCCCGGCTGACGCCAGACGGGTGGTCTTTGAGACTCGAAAGGGCGGGTAAAGAAATCCGACAATCAAAGTGTATCTTCACCTCATTTGCTCCGAGAGTCCTCGAAACAACGGTAGTCCTCAAGGTGATCGGTGGAGAGAGTCGTCGACACAGAGGTTTTATGATTCGGCCCGGCTGAACCTCTTTTCATGCGGATTAATCTGTTGACAAACCTGTGCGTGTCCGATATTATACGAAGCGATTAGACCTTTTTGGGCGTAAGGTGGTGGATCTGGAACAATAGCGAGGAGCCTTCAAATGAAGAGCAAATGGATACATGTGGTTCTGGTGGTTTTGATTGCCGTGGTCTCGATTCTGGTTTTCTACAAAACCTCCCGGTTCGATTTCATCACAGATGATTGGCGCTTGATCTACGATAAGAAGGACTTCATCGAAGACGCCAGCAATCTCAAGACGGTATTCACCGAGCCTTTCCCGGCGGAGACCTACGAACCTCTTCCTTTCTATAGACCTATGGTTACCCTGGTCAATTTCGTTAACCACCATGTCCTGGGGAAGACCACGTATGGATATCACATAGTCAACCTCGGTTTTCACGCCTTGAATGCCATCCTCTTGTATTTTTTGATTTTTCTCCTTTTTAAAAGAGAGCTTTTGTCGCTTTTGACCGCGCTTTTCTTCGCCGCTCATCCTATTCATACCAACTCCGTCGTCTGGATTTCCGGACGAACGGATCTAATCGCCTGTTTCTTCGTCCTTGTTACCTTAATCCTTTTCTTCAAGAGAAAAGACCACGCTGGCACCTGGAGATCTATTCTGTCCGCGGGCGCCATCTTCACTTATGCGTTGGCGCTGTTCTCAAAGGAGATGGCGCTGGCCTTGCCTCTGTTTCTGTTTGTGTGGGACTACGTATCTGAAAGAGACTCGATTAAGAAGAAGATCACTCCGTATTTGCCCTACTTGGTGGTAACCATACTGTATCTGGTCCTGAGAATAGCGGCTATTGGTAACCTGGGCACGGGTGAGTCTTACACCTCCGCCAATTTGTTCCAGAGATTTCTGACTGCCTTCGCCATATATTTCTACTACTTCAAGACGCTCATCTTCCCGGTGAATCTGAATTTCTTCCCCAGGGTCTTGACCATCACCTCGATATTCAGCCTGAAATTCTGGGGAGTGCTGATGTTCTTCGCCCTGGTTTGCGGCTTCGGACTCTCGTTGCGGAGAATCGCAAAGGAGGCTTCCTTCGGAATATTCTGGATTCTTGTTGCTCTGGTTCCGGTTCTGAATTTGGTCCCCCTCCACGCCTCGGTGAGGGAGTGGTGGGCATATATTCCCTCCATCGGCTTCTGTCTGATTCTGGGGAGGATTGCCGAGGTTGCGGTGGGCTGGAATAGAAAACTGCTTGAGATCAAACTTCCAAGACGGAAAGCCAAAGAAGAAGGTTTGCCTGGGTCGGAAGAGGCCGTTCCGGAGACAACCGAGCCCGGGTTGGAGGGAGAAAATATCCTGGAGAAGAGAAGATTCAAATTTCCCCAAAGGATAGTCATTAGAGCCGGTCACGCGCTCTCCTTGTTCTTTGCGCTGCTCCTTTTGTTCTATGCCTTTACTGCTCAAAGCAGAGCCAGGATATTCAGAAAGGACTACTATCTCTGGACCAACACCTCCAAGACGGCCCCCTATGACGCCAGGGCGCATAACAACTTGGGAAACATTCTCAAGAGAAAAAACGTGCCACGGTGGGCCAAGATGTCATTCCGGAAAGCTGTCCAGGCAGATTCCACCTTTGCGGAGGCGCACTACAATTTTTCGGCCGCGCTGGAGATGAGCGGCCAGGACGATTCAGCTTTGGTCCACGCCAAGGAGGCGGTGAAGCTCGATCCGGACTATGTTGAGGCTTTCAATAATCTGGGCATCATCTACGGGAAAATGGCCGAATACGACTCTGCCATAGCAGCTTTCGAACGTGTGCTGGAGCTGGATTCGACTCATTTTTCGGCTGCGAATAACTTGGGCATACTCTACTCAGATATGGAGGATTTTCCACAGGCGCTGAGGTATTTCGAAATGGCCTTAGAGATTGCTCCCAGTGATCGGCAGGCTGAGGGCGTAAAAAGTGAGATCAGCCAAATCAGGGTACGCGGTTATC
Organism: uncultured bacterium; assembly: GCA_965369445.1. GTDB lineage: Bacteria > Zixibacteria > MSB-5A5 > MSB-5A5 > SM1-73 > SM23-73-3. The sequence continues at coordinate 3,027 of CBDUQU010000180.1, forward strand.
GATAGCCAATGGGTCTTTAGTTTCTTGATCCATCCGCCTTTTCTTTGTAATAGCCGGATGTCTAACCTGACTTAAGAGGAGCCGGATGATTTCAGCAGATGAAGAGAGAAGTATCTCGACTCCTCCCGGAAATCGCCGCGAAAAGCCGTTGGTTGAAAGAAAAGTGGACGGAAAGTTCAAACGGTGAGATATAACACAAGACCGGAGTTGGATCGCAACATGTCGACTCATAGCTGCTTGAGAGAAGAGTTGGAGAATAGGGAAGAGGAATTCTTAGCTCCCTACGCGGTGAAAAGCAGGCAAAGCAAGGGGAGAATGCACGCTGAGAAAGATCACCCCTACCGAACAAAGTTTCAAAGAGACAGGGATCGAATAATCCATTCCACCGCCTTTCGCAGATTGGAGTACAAGACCCAGGTATTCGTCAATCACGAAGGAGATCACTATCGCACCAGGCTGACCCATACCCTGGAGGTGGCTCAGATCTCCCGGTCCATTGCCAGAGCCTTAAACGTCAACGAGGATTTAGCCGAAGCCATTGCCTCAGTTCACGACGTGGGACATACACCCTTCGGGCACGCCGGGGAAGAGACGTTAGACCAGATAATGAAGGATCACGGGGGATTTGAGCACAATCGTCAGACCTTAAGGGTGGTGGATTTGCTGGAGGATAGATATCCCGATTTTCCCGGATTGAATCTCACCTATGAGGTGAGAGAAGGGATAATGAAGCACCAGACCCTTTACGACCATCCTCTCCCGGTGGATTTCAATCCTGCCGAAAAGGCGACCTTAGAATGTCAACTGGTGAGTCTGGCAGACGAGATAGCCTATCACTGCCATGATATCGATGACGGCCTGGCGTCCTTCGTCCTAAAAGAGGAGGAACTGAATCAGGTCGAACTGTGGGGCGACTTAGTCAGAGGCTTAGAAAAGCGACATGACGAGCTTTCGCCATCTCAGAGAAGACATCAAATGGTGCGGATGCTGATCGACTTCGAGGTCTCCGATTTGATTGAAGAAACGAACAAGAAGGTAAAAGAACACCGGGTGAAGTCGCTTGAGGACGTAAGGAGTGCTAAAGAGAACACCGTGCAGTTCTCCGAGACCAGCCGGAAGCTGAATCGGCAACTGAAGGACTTTCTGTTCGATAAGATGTACCGGCATTACCGCATGATCCGTATGGCCGACAAGGCCAGAAGGATCATCGTCCGGCTGTTTGAAGTGTATCTGGAAAATTCCGATCAACTTCCTCCCTCGTTCCGGCAGCAGCTCAAGGACGAGAACAAGATGCAGCTTATCTGTGACTACATCGCCGGAATGACCGACAGGTTCGCCCTCCAGGAGTACAAGAAACTCTTCGATCCCTTCGAAAGAGTGTGAGCCACCCGCCTATAGCCCTCTCCCCAGCGGGGAGAGGGAAAACGTAAACACCTACCGCCAATGACGAAAGGAATAGGGTGAGGGGGCTCTGTTTTTGTGAGAAGTAAACTGCTGACGCAACCTTCGACAGCTTGTAGGTTAGGAGCCTGCGGCTCTCGACCTACCGGCTGGACTTGGGGGACATGGGGGACATGGGGGACGTGGGGATGGCTATTTTTCATTTTTTTCATCTTCAGAAAAGGTATTTTGAGAAAGAACATTGTCGTCCCAGCTGATTGTCGGGCAGTCTGACGACAGCCCGACCTTGTATCTTACCTTTCAGACTATATCTTGTTTTAGACAAAGGAAACAG
>CBDUQU010000181.1:0-4745 GCA_965369445.1 uncultured bacterium
CAGATCCTGGATAAGATCAACCAAGTGGGTTACGACAATCTTACCAAAGAGGAGAAAGGGGCATTGGAGCAGGCCAGTCAAGTCTTGTCCAAGCAGCGGGAGAAGGGATGAGCGAGGAATAACTGATAGTCTCATTTGTAGCTACGATTCACTTCTGTGGTGAAGAACCGGTGAAGGGAAGCTAATGTCTGAAAAGATCCTGGTGGCTGATGAAAGCCCTACCGTCAGAAACGTTGCGGAGTCTCTGCTGAAGAAGCATGGATACAGGGTACTTCTGGCCGACGACGGAGCCAGGGCCCTGGAGGTGGCAAAGAGGGACAAGCCAGAATTAATATTCCTGGATGATTCCATGTCTGTCCCAGGCGGGGAAGAGACCTGGTCGACTCTCCGGCAAACGGCGGGCTTAAAGGACGTTCCGGTGGTAATGCTCCTGTCCGGAGATAAGATGGAGAGGCAGCAGGAGTTAAAACAGATGGGTGCAACCGGCTTCATCAGCAAGCCTTTCAACCCGCGTGAGATCTTAGACCATGCGGAAAGGCTGCTCCGCAAGGAGAAGACTCCTCCCTCCGAGGAGAGCCTGGAAACCGGCAAAGACCCCACACCAATGGGGGAGCCTGCTTCTGACAAGAAAGGGTCTCGCAGAGAATTTCGCCCTGCGGATGGGGGAAAAACGGACAATGGTTTGAATATACTTGAGACCAGCGATGTGATGGAGGATCTTGGTTCAGGTGCCCCGGGGACAGAGGAGGAACCGGCTCACGGGTTCGACTGGTTCATGTACGAGCTAAAGAAAGAGGCACGGAAGAAGGAAGAGTCAGCCTCGCGGGTGGAGGAGAAGCCGCGTCTTTCCGGGCATGAGAGCCCGGACGAAAAGGTAGGGCTCCCGGAGGAGCCCGAAACCTACGAGATAGATGAACACGAAAAGAGTTTCGAGGATTTCGTAAGGGATCTGAAGCGGGAGGTTGAGCAGCCACGCGAGGAAGAGGTTGCCAAAAGCAGACCTTCGGCAGTAAAAGTGATTGACCCCCCTCAACTCGATCAACTGATTTCTCACCTGAAGAAGAGGATTCCGGAAAAGGTTGCCCAGGAGGTGGCTAAGAAACTAAGCCCGGAGTTTCTGGAGAAGATAATTCGTGAAGAGATTGCTAAGATAGAGAAGGAATCATCCTGAATCTACGGCCCTGGTACTTCATTTGATGAAACGGTATCTTTCGCCATCATCACGCTCCTCGCCTTTTATCCACCCGGTTCCGCCACAAACTATTTCCCTGTGAGTTCGTAAATCAGAAGTAAATATGCGTAGTCGTTTCTGACTGTGACGATAGAAATTCTCGACAGAGGCCGGGATCTCATGAGACTGAGAAAAGACGAGAGTGTCAGACCCGACAGGAAATGATGAACTGAGTTACTGGAGGAATAAGTGGAAAACGTCACCGTTTTGGCTGCTTTTACCGCTGGAGTGATCTCATTTGTCTCGCCTTGCGTTCTACCATTGATTCCGGGATACCTTTCCTTCATCTCCGGGGTCTCCATGGACGAGATGAAAAGTGGCGACAAGAAGTCCCAGGCGCTGAAAAAGGTGAGCTTGAACACGCTTCTGTTTGTCCTGGGATTCTCCTTTGTCTTTATCGCCATGGGGGCTTCGGCCACCTTTGTCGGTGAGTTTCTGCTGTCCAAGCTTTCCCTTTTCAACAAGATCGCCGGGGTGATTATCGTGCTCCTGGGCCTTCATATCATGGGAGTGTTCAGAATCCGCTTCTTAAACTACGAGAAGAGATTCCATGCCAAGAGCAAACCCTTAGGTCCCCTCGGCTCCTTTGCGGTCGGCCTGGCATTTGCTTTCGGCTGGACCCCCTGCATAGGTCCGATCCTGGGGGGGATTCTGCTGTTGGCCTCCAACCAGGACACGGTAGGGCAGGGCATAGTGCTTCTCTCGTCTTATTCCTTAGGTCTGGGAATCCCGTTTTTTGTTACTGCGGTCAGCTTCAACACCTTCTTGGGAGTTTTCGGATGGGTCAAGAAGCATTTTCGCACCATAGAAATCATCTCCGGCCTTCTGCTCGTGGTCATCGGAGTTCTGGTCTTCATGGGCTCCTTTGCCTACATCGCTGGTTTGCTGAACCAGTGGTTCCCCTGGTTTCAGAAGACAGGCTAGTCGAAATCCTTCACAAGTTAGACACCCGGATAGTTACTTCTCTCTCGCGAACCCTCACCACGGACCTGCAAATAGTAGAACAGGTCAATTCGTTTCAAATAAAGACATGGTGTTCATGTAGACATTTAATCGGTCAGCTAAGATTCGTAGTCCGTGGAGAGTTCGGCTGAGCAGGGAGTAGGAGACTGGGGTGAGGTAAGAAGAGTTTGCGCAATTCGAGCATAATACAATGAGACACAAAATCACACGCAGAGATTTCATCAAGGTGTCCCTGGGGACTGCCGCCTCCTTAAGCCTGCCGTATCTGGGCTTGCCCGAGCTTTTGGCCCAGACGCTGGAGGAAGAAAAGATATTTCCCGATCTGGCGGTGGTCACCGACGGCGGCCCGGCCTCGCTGACCCGCAAGGCGGTCGAGCTTATAGGCGGAATGAAAAGGTTTGTCTCCAAGGGTGACGTGGTGGTGGTCAAGCCCAACATTGGCTGGGATCGAAGTCCGGAGCAGGCGGCAAATACCAATCCCGACGTGGTGGTTGAGGTGGTGAAGATGTGTTTGGAATCCGGAGCAAAGAAGGTGAGGGTCTTCGACCGGTCCTGCAACACGGCCTCTCGATGTTATGACAACTCCGGAATAGCGAAAGCAGCCGCGGAAGCGGGTGCAGACGTTAGCCAGGTAGTGGATGCCGGCTTCTCAGAGATGAAGCTGCCGGAAGCTGAGGTCCTGAAGAAATGGCCTCTGTATATGCCTGCTTTGGAAGCAGACGTTTTGATAAACGTGCCCATAGCCAAGAATCATGGCCTGACCTATCTGACCATGGGAATAAAAAACCTGATGGGCATTATGGGGGGCGACCGCGGTAAGGTCCACTGGAACATAGACGACAAATTAGCGGATCTGGCCAATTTTGTCCGCCCCCGGTTAACCATCCTGGATGCATACCGAATATTAGTAAAAAATGGCCCTCAGGGCGGGAGCTTGAAAGACGTGCGGGACAAAAAGACGGTCATTGCCGGAACACAGATAGCAACCGTGGATGCTTACGGAGCGACGCTCTTCGGCATCAAATCTGCAGGTCTGGCGCATGTTGTCAAGTCAAGCAAGTTCGGATTAGGAGAGATCGATCTGGACAAGGTGAACATAGAGAAAGTCAGTCTGGGGTGAAGAAGAACCTCACCCCCTGATTCCCCCTCTCCACAAAGTGGAGAGGGGGACGCAAGAGGGAGAGGTCAACGAGGGGGACCTATTGAAAACCGTAAGACGAATTTCGCAAATTCTTTTTCTTCTGTTCTTTTTCTTTCTTTTTCTCGCTGCCACCTATCCACTAAGAATCAAGATTCCGGTCGATCTTTTCCTGCGGATGGACCCGCTGATCGGTCTTTCGGCGATGGTGTCGGCACGTGCTTTCGTGGAAACCTTCCTCTGGGCCATCGGCGTGCTGGTTCTGAGCATACCTCTGGGAAGATACTTCTGCGGCTGGGTTTGTCCTATGGGGACTGCCCTGGACGTGACCAGCTTCGTCTTTAAGAACAAGACAGGGAAAAGCTACCCCAGGCTCAAGTACTTAAAGTATATGATCCTGATTTTTCTTCTGGTGGGCGCTGTCTTCTCCGCTCAACTTATCTGGGTATTCGATCCGGTAGCTCTGTTCACTCGATCTATCGAGCTTTCGATCTGGCCGATAATCACCTGGATTTCCACGGCCATATTTGGCCTGGCCTTTCAGGTTCTATCCTATCCTGACTGGCTGGGCAGTGTGCACAACTTTTTCTCTTCAACGCTTCTGCCAGACCAGCTCAACTTCTTCCGCATGTCCGGCTGGGCGCTGCTGATCTTCCTGGCGATTCTGCTGGCCGAGTTTGTGTCCCGCAGATTCTGGTGCAGATACCTTTGTCCCCTCGGAGCTCTGTTTGCGTTTTTCTCCAAATTCCAGATTTGGAGAAGAAGGGTAAGCTCCGTTTGCACGGACTGCGCAGCATGTCAGAACATATGCAAGATGGACGCCATAAAGAGCGATTTCCGGGAGACTGACTACGGTGAGTGTATTCAGTGCTATGATTGTGTTAAGGACTGCGCACCGCACGTAACGACGATCAATTTCAAAGGGATAAACCAGCCTTACAGAATCGATCTCGGCAGAAGAAGAATAGTCAAGTCTGCTGCAGCGGGCCTGGTATCCGTGGGAATCCTGAAGACCAACTTAGTGACGAGAAACCAGACCGCTGCATTGATCCGGCCTCCGGGAGCAAGGCCGGAGAACGAATTCTTGGATCGGTGCATTCGGTGCCATGAGTGTATAAAAGTTTGCTCCACCTCAGGGCGGTTCCTGCAGCCGACCTTTCTGGAAGCGGGACTGGAAGGTCTCTGGACTCCCGTAGGCGTTGCCCGATATGGCTACTGCGAATTCAACTGCACTCTCTGCACCGAAGTCTGCCCTACGGATGCTATTCATGTTCTGGACGTGGAGACAAAGAAGAAATGGGTAATTGGCATAGCGTACATAGACAGAAACCGATGTCTCCCCTGGTACAAGAATGAAAACTGCCTGGTGTGCCAGGAACACTGCCCCACCTCCCCCAAAGCGATTGAGTTGAA
>CBDUQU010000182.1:0-4736 GCA_965369445.1 uncultured bacterium
CGCCGTGGGAATTTCGCTAACGAGTGACACGACAGGTAAACAGGGGGCAAGATACTCTTGCAGAGCTGATTTAGGAAAGTAGACTAAAGTCGACGTCTGTCCTGACGGGAAAGAACAGAAGGAGACAAGGATGAGGAGAGAGAACCAGATGATAGCCGTTTGTGGACTGGAGTGTGATAAATGTGATATCTTGCAGGCAACAAATGACCTCAAAATGGCGCAAAAAATTGCAGGTTGGTTTAAAAAGGAAAGAAATGAAGATGTGAAATTAGAAGATATTCGATGTCTGGGCTGTAAAGGTGACCGAGCCAAGCACTGGTCTCCGGATTGCTGGATACTTCAATGCTGTGTGGATCAGAAGGGATTGGAGTACTGTTACGAGTGCGGTGAATTCCCGTGCGAGAGACTGAGCCAATGGTCCAAAGGAAGCAAAAGATACGGAGAAGCGTTAGACCGACTCAAAGGCATGCGAAAGGGCTGAAAAAGCGACCGCCGCAAGAGTATGTGACGATAAATTCATTTGCGAACATCAACGAGTTTGAGTATCTTATCTAAAATGCGGAGACGATATGAAGACTTGGCACAAGATAATCGTCGGTGATTCGAGATGTATGAGAGAGGTTCCTGATGAGTCCGTTCATCTCATCGTCACCTCTCCACCATACTGGCAATTAAAGGATTACGGAAATGGAAAACAGATTGGGTTTAATGATACTTACGAGGAGTATATCAACAATCTCAATTTAGTCTGGAGTGAATGTCACAGGATATTGCACAAGGGCTGCCGGCTGTGTGTGAACGTAGGGGATCAATTTGCCCGCTCGGTCTACTACGGAAGATATAAAATCATTCCCATACGAACGGAGATAATTAAGTTCTGCGAGAGCGCTGGTTTTGATTACATGGGTGCCATCATCTGGCAGAAGGTTACGACCTGTCATACCACAGGCGGGGCAACTGTCATGGGTTCGTTTCCTTATCCGAGAAACGGGATTCTAAAACTTGACTACGAGTTCATTCTAATTCTCAAGAAACACGGAAGTCCACCCAAAGTCTCAAAAGAAATCAAAGAAAAATCAAGATTATCGACAGTTGAGTGGAACAAGTATTTCGCTGGGCACTGGTCCTTCCCTGGTGAGAAGCAGAATAAACACTTAGCTATGTTCCCAGAAGAACTCCCGAAACGTCTCATCAGGATGTTCACTTTCGTGGACGACACAGTCCTGGATCCCTTTTTGGGGAGCGGAACAACATCTTTGGCGGCCAAAAACCTAAAAAGAAACTCTATCGGCTATGAGATAAATGAAGAATTCTTGCCAATCATAAATGAAAAGCTCGGTTTGCGACAAGGCAGCATTCTCGAAGACACAACGTTCCAGATAGTCAAACAAGATGAGCTAAAGCTCAACTTAAAAGAAGAGATTAAGAAATTGCCATACGTTTTCAAGGATCCGATCAGATTTGACAAGAAAGTTGATCCTAAAAAATTGAGATTCGGATCGAAAATTGACAACGCCCCAGCAAGGAGAGAGACATACTACACGGTAAAAGAGATAATGTCACCGGAGAGGTTAATTTTAAACAATGGATTAAATGTGAGATTGTTGGGCGTTAAGGAAAAATCAGAAAAGAATGGCGAGGCTGTTCAGTTCTTGAGAGAGAAAACCAGAGGGCAAAAAGTCTTTATGAAATTCGACTCTTTAAAGCACGATGAAAATAACAACCTGCTTTGCTATCTTTATTTGAGCAACAAGACATTTTTGAATGCCCATTTGATAAAAGACGGTCTCGCCCAAGTGGATACAAAGCTGGATTACAAATACAAATCAAAGTTCTTGTCGCTCCAAGGAACAAAACCCCAGGAGATTCGTTGAGATGAAGATAAAGATCAAGAGCGAGGAAATGAGAGCGTACCTCGATATAGACACCCCCGATTTTCCCAAGTACGTATCCCCATTGATCAATTTGGCGAACAGTTTTGCGCAAGGTACGAGACCAAGAGTAGTTGGCCAAATGAGCGAACTCATTCAGCACTTCACGGGTAAGACTTTGTCTGAATGGGAAAAATGGTATTTGGAACAGAAGCCACACGCCATCAACAATGCGACAGAGAAAATACTGGAAAAAGTCAAGGAGTTCAAAAATTCATTGAACAAGATTGATCCCGAAGTGGTTGAGAAATGGGTGAGGGACTTAGTGATCGTCAAGACATTCATTGGATTAAGATTTCAGGAGGCGATACTGAAGAAGGGAGCGGAGTTAAAGAAGAGTTCTTATCGTCTTTCTGGGCCAGATGAAGAATCGAGAGGGATCGATGGCTACATCGGAAACCTTCCCATCTCGATAAAGCCTCATACGTACAGGGCAAAACCAGCTTTACCGGAGCACATTGTGACAAAATTAGTCTATTACGAAAAGGTTAAAGGCGGAATCGAAGTTGACTATAGAGAGATACTGTGAGGATCACTTCAGGGGAAGAACCGGGTGAGGGGGTGGAGACAAAACCAGAGAGAATGCGTTGAAGGCCGTTCGGATAGCAAATGAATCTCCCCAACAAGCTGACCATAGCCAGAATCATCTTGGCCCCCGTTTTCATGATCTTCCTCTTGGTCGACAACTTATATCTGCGCTATCTGGCCACCTTCATCTTCATCGTGGCGGCGTTAACGGATGTGTACGACGGGTACTTGGCCAGGAAGACCGGGGTGATAACCGGTTTCGGCAAGTTCATGGACCCATTAGCGGACAAGATATTAGTCTCCACCGCCTTCATCACTTTCGTCGCCCTGGGATACGTTCAGACCTGGATGGTTCTGGTGATGATACTCCGCGAGTTTTTCGTCACCGGCTTCAGGAGTTTGGCCGCATACAAGGGGGTGGTGATTCTCCCATCCTATTGGGCCAAATGGAAGACCGGCTGCCAGATGACGGTGATCATAATCATGCTGGTATACGTCAATCTCAAATCGACTCTTCTTCCCTTAGGCAACGACTGGAGCATCTTCACCACCGACTGGGTCTTCCGGATATTCGATGGGATGATCTTCATCACCATGCTTTTGACCGTGGGGACCGGAATCGATTATCTGATCAAAAACGCCTTCTTGCTTAAAGGCGTGCTGAAATAACTCACAAGCTCCGGGTATTCAAATTGACCAAGGATCAACTCACCAAACTGGGCTGTACTTTTTTCTTCGCCGGGTATTTCCCGGTTGCCCCGGGAACTTTTGCCAGCTTCATCACCCTGGCAATAATTTGGTTTCTAATTCCGCCTGTTTTTTATATATTACTTCCTGTCGCCATAGGTCTTCTTTTTCTGAGCGTCTGGCTGGCCACCCGGGGTGAGGAGTTCTTCGGCAAGGATGGAAGCCCTATCGTCATAGACGAGGTGGTCGGCATGGTGATATCTTTGATATTCGTGTCTAAAGACATCAAGTCGTTTGCCGGAGCCTTTCTGCTCTTCAGGCTATTCGACATAATCAAGCCTCCCCCCGCAAGGGCCATGGAGAAGTTGAGAGGAGGCTGGGGGGTAACCTTAGACGACGTGGCGGCTGGTATCTATGCCAACTTATGCCTGCATCTGATCTTATATCTCGCAGGTTGAGGACAGGTCAGGTTAGACAGACTTGAGGAAATGATATGAAAGCGGAAATAATCACCATAGGAGACGAGTTGCTCTACGGGCAGATCCAGGACACCAACTCCAGCTTCATAGGCGAGAGTTTGACCGCTGAAGGAATCGAGGTGGTTTTCAAGACCAGCGTGGGAGACGACATAAACAGGATAACGGAGGCATTCGACGTCGCCCGAAACAGGGCGGACGTCATCATCGCCTCGGGCGGGTTGGGTCCCACCCAGGACGATCTGACCAAGAAAGCGGTAGTGAAGGCGTTCAAGAGAAATCTGATATTTCACCAGGAGATTCTAAAACAGATCGAGGAGTCTTTTCGAAAAAGGGGCAGCCCCATGCCCAAAATAAATCAGAACCAGGCATTGATCCCTCAGGGGGCCAAGGCTCTCTCCAATCTGTGGGGAGTGGCGCCGGGGATATTTATCGAAGATGACAAAACCCTCTTCTTTGCCGTCCCGGGAGTGCCAGCCGAGATGAAGTGGATGGTGGAGAATCAGATCCTGCCCGTCCTGAGAGAGAGGAAACCACAGCATTTCATCCTTCACCGGAAGCTTAGGACCACCGGGATCTCGGAATCCGCCATGTATGAGAAGATCGAGAAGCTGATTGATCCGAAGGAGGATGTCAAAATCGCATTCCTTCCCGGCTATCTGGGCGTGGACGTCAGGTTGACAGCGGAATCGGGGGAGGAGCGCCACGCGCAGGCCAAAATTGACGAGTTGGAGCAAAAGATAAGAGCGGCTCTGGGAGACTATGTCTACGGCACAGACAGAGAAACCCTTGAGGAGGTCGTGGGCAGACTGCTGTCGGAAAAGAAGCAGACCATAGCAGTGGCGGAGTCATGTACCGGCGGTCTCATCGGGGCAAGGATTACCAACGTATCGGGAAGCTCTAAATACTTCGAGAGAGGCGTAGTCACCTACAGCAACGAAGCCAAGACCCAACTTCTGAACGTCCCCAGCGAGAAAATCGAAAGGCATGGAGCCGTTTCAGAACAGGTGGCAATTCTGATGGCCGAGGGCGTAAGAAAGCTGGCCAAGACCGACTACGGCCTATCCGTGACCGGAGTTGCGGGACCAACCGGCGGGACGCCGCAGAAGCCCGT
>CBDUQU010000183.1:0-4706 GCA_965369445.1 uncultured bacterium
CCACTTCCCTAACGTCCTGCTTTTTGGAAACTCGATTCACCCACAGATTCTGTTTCTCCAGGATGAACTTGATCGATTTCTCAATCTCATCTAAAGGAAAATCCAGTCTCACTTCGTAGTAAGCCAGATTTATGATCGAGCTCAAGGAATCTGACTTGCCGAAGATTGGCTTCCCCTCCAGAAATTCAAATCCAGGGGGCAAGTCCCGGTTCAGCCGGGAAAGAACGGCGAACGTATAAGGTTCCGTCAACTGGACGTCCAGATACTCCGCGTCGGAGACGAATCCCAACGGCAGCGGGGGGGCAAAGGCAACCTTCTGATGCGGATGAAATCCCTCGCTGTAAGCGATGGGAATTCCTGATCTGCGGATGGTGCGCTCGAAGGTGCGTCCCACGTCCAGATGCGAGGTGAATCTGACCTCCTCCGATTTGCTCCATTTCAGTCTCACCCGACTGCGGGCGACGGTCATCGCCGGCGAAGGAGGTCTTCTCTTTTTCTTCCGACCATACGAGGGAGAAGGAGCGACCGATTCCTCAGTTGGAGCCTGGAGCTTCTCCAATCTCTCCGCAGGGACGAGGTCGCTTATTTTCAGTGCATCCGAAGGAGGCTTTCCCGGGAGTCCGGATTGTTTTGCACGCTCCTCCTCTGGCAACGAGTCCTCCTCAAAAGCGTAGGCTCTTTCTCTTTCTTTCCGGAGAGCCTCTTTTCTGATTCCCTTGTCGATGTGATCCCAGGGAAGAGGATCCTTCGGATCCCTCGCCCGAGCATAAGCTCGGGGGTCGATTCCCGCTTCGATGAAAGCCTCTTTCCAGAGTTGATAATTAAAGTGCTCAGTCCAGCCATCCAGCTTCGCTCCTCTCTTCCAGGCGGAAAAGATCACAGAGGAGAGGCGCCGATCTCCCCGGCTGAATACTCCTTCCAGAAAGGAGACCTGTGGATCCCTTAATTTCAACTTGATATTTCCTCTCCTCAGATTCATCTTCAAAAAACGCAATTTCTCTTGGAGGCTCTCCTCATCCTCCTGTTTCTCCCATTGAAATGGAGTGTGTGCTTTGGGGGTAAAAGGTGAGATGGTTACGTTGAGGTTTTTCGTTCTACCCGTCTCTTTGCCGACTCGGAGTACCTTCTTCAGCAGATCCACTATCCCTTGCAGATCCTCCTCTCTTTCGGTGGGCAGTCCGATCATGAAGTAAAGCTTGATCAGATTCCAGCCGGAAGAAAAGGCCAGCCTTGCAGTATTCAAAAGCTCTTCTTCACTTAGGCTCTTTCCGACCACGATCCTCAGCCTGGAAGTGCCTGCTTCCGGGGCGAAGGTCAAGCCCGACTTCTTGACCTGGCTGAGAAGCCGCGCCAGTTCCAGGGAGAAGGTACCTGGCCTGAGCGAAGGGAGTGAGACAGAAACCCTTTTTGAATTGAATTCCTGGGCAAGGGTTTTGGCTAGTTCCTCCAACTCTGAATAGTCCGTCGTGGAGAGCGAAAGGAGTGATATCTCGTCCCAGCCCGACTTGGCTATTCCGATTCCCGCCTGCCGGACTATGTCATCCACCGATCTTTCTCGTTTGGGCTGATAGGTCGCCGTGGCTGCACAGAAACGGCATCGCTTGGGGCAGCCCCGCATGATCTCGATGGTCAAACGGTCATGGGTGGTCTCCAGGAAAGGGACGATAGGGACAGGAGGATAATACTCGTTTTTCAGTTGAGGAATGCTTCGCACCCTGACTCTTTCCGGAACGTCCTGCGATCTCGGCATGAGGCTTTCAAAGTTGCCTTCCGTATCATACCCTGCTTCGTAGAAGCTGGGCACATATACGCCTGGGATCTGGCTGAGCTTGCGAAGAAGCTCATTTCTATCGCTCTTCTCTTTCTTCCCTTGACTGACCGTCTCCGTGATCTCCCCTATCATCTCCTCAGCATCGCCTAAGGCAAACAGGTCAAAGAAGTCCGCCATGGGCTCAGGATTCATGGTGGAAGGTCCGCCGGCGATGATCAACGGATGATCTTCGGATCTCTGTGAGGCATAGGCCGGTATACCCGCCAGGTCCAGCATATTGAGGACGGTAGCGTAGTTTAGCTCATAAGTCAAGGAGAACCCAACCACATCGAATTCCTTTAAGGGAGTGTGGCTTTCTAAGGAGAACAACGGTACGTTCTCCTTTCTCATGACCTCCTCAGCGTCAACCCAGGGAGCGAAGACTCTTTCTCCCACCCAATCCGTTCTCTTATTGATCATGTGGTATAGTATTGCCAGACCCAGGTAGGACATCCCGATCTCGTAGACGTCCGGGAAAGCCAAAGCCACTCTGAGCTTGCCCGAATGATCCCTATGTATCGCTCCCAGTTCGTTACCGATATATCGCCCCGGCTTCATCACGAAGGGAAGCAGGTCTTTTTTTATTCTTTGCGAAAGCTCGTGCATAATCGCTTCTCTTTCCGACTCGCCTGAGGTCGAGCCGCTCCGTGCTCCATCAAGTGATCCCTCTTAAGTTCATTTACGACGAATCAATATAAGGAAAAACGACCGAAAACGAAAGAATGTCGGAGGAAATTTCGGGATAAAAGACACTGTGGGAGTACGGAAGCTTGTCGAAGCGAAGCGGAGATCCCGCCCAGACGCCCGGACGGGCCCGTCCGGGGGCGGCCCGCCGGACGCTTAACGGGGGGTCCGCGGGTTTGAGAACTAAAGATTGAATCCGCACCCGCAGGCTGATGCACCCCCGATGAACCGACCGAGAGACTAAAATCGAAGCTCTTCGGAGTGCGGAAGCTCGCTTCCGCGGGTTTGACTTTCACACACAACTTCGCATCAGCAAGCTGATGCACTCCGGTCAGTTCGGTCAGAAATCATCACCTTTCTCGGCTTTTGCGGGAGGGAACTGCCTCAAGATATCCTGTAACCAGTCTTTTCCTTGGATTCCCAGATGTGAGCCGTAACTCGAAAACTTGTAGGACTCCGGGCTATCCACGCAACCGTGTTTCACCGGATTCCAATAAATATAGTTGAGTTTGGCGTAGAAGTCCTTTTCATCTCGGATGCACTCGTCCCAATACTGATACCAGATTTTTCTTCCCGGCTGTCGAGATAATTTGTTCACCAAAACTGCGCTCTTGCTGTGAATCTTTCGGATTAGCTGGGGTAGCCGAAAGGCGTCTGTAAGTCTCACCAACATGTGGTAGTGGTTACTCAAGATGACCCACCCGTGGAGTTCACTTACATCTTCCTCAAGCATGCCATGGATTGTATCAAACAGCAGCTCCTTCTTTGCATCGGTTTCAAAATATGGTCTCTTTCCATAAGTTCCGGCGGTAACGAAGTAATAATAGTCGGTGAGAAAAAGATGAGCCAGAGCATGTCGATATTTTTTTAAATGCTCCTTCTGCATTAGAACTCGATCTCCTCTTGAAGTCCAGGAGGTTGGTTGCGCCCTTCTTACAGTGAAAACGAACTTGTTTGGAGTGCGGAAGCTTGTCGGAGATCCCGCTTCGCGGGGCTTCCGCGGTTTCGCGCTTGGTCGATAAATTCGTATCAGCAAGCTGATGCACTCCCGATGAACCGACCTAGAGGCTAAAATCGAAGCTCTTCGGAGTGCGGAGGCTTGCCTCCGCGGTTTTACATCCCACAATTTGATTCGCATCAACCCCGCCGGGTCGGGGTCTCCGCCTTGCTCCGACAAGATGATGCACTCCGCGCGAGTGCTACAGCGAGGTGCACTCCGCACAGAGCACTAGCTTAGAGCTTTCTTGCTATCTCCTCGGCCACGTCGGTGGTGGTGGATTTGCCCCCTAAGTCGTATGTTCTCACCTTTCCTTCTTTGATTACCTGGGCAATGGCCGACTCTAACCGAGAGGCTTTCTCAGTCTCACCCAGCCAGTCTAACATTAACTTCACGCTCAAAAGCGTCGCTATCGGGTTCACCTTATTCATGCCGGCGTACTTCGGAGCAGAGCCATGCGTGGGTTCGAAGACCGCATAATCGTCTCCGATGTTCCCGGAACAGGCAAAACCCAAGCCTCCCACTAACTGGGCGGAAAGGTCGGATACTATGTCACCGAACATGTTGGAGGTGACCAGCACGTCGTAGTCCTCGGGGTTCTTGATCAACCACATACACATGGCGTCGATGTTGGTCTCCCACAGGGGAATGTCGGGGTACTCCTGGGCGACTTTTCTTGCCTCCCGGACCATCAACCCCGAGGTCTCCCTTATCACGTTGGGCTTCTCCACTACTGTGACCGATCTTCTCTTGTGCTTTTTCGCGTACTCGAAAGCATCCCGTACGATATTCTGGCAGGCCTTTCGAGTGTTTACGCGCAGGCTGACGGCAATATCTTCCAAGGGAGTAGCCTGGAACTTCTTCATCCGCTCGTGGTGCTTGCATAGAACCGACATCACCTCTGAAGGTAGGGGATGGAATTCAACGCCTGCGTAAAGGTCCTCGGTATTCTCTCTGAACACGACCAAGTCCACGGTGTCTCGATAATTCAGTGGGTTGCCCGGATAGGCTTTGCACGGCCTCAGGTTGGTCCTGAGGTTAAATAGCTGCCGCAGCCTGACTATGGGGCTGAAATAGACTTGGCCTTTACCCTTAAGAGAGGGATCCAGTTCTTCCTCTGCCTCCTCTTTGGGCTTGGACGTGTTGGCTCCGAAAAGCGCACAGTCGGTCTTCTTGAGAAGCTGGATGGTTCTCTCGGGGAGGGCATCTCCCTCC
>CBDUQU010000184.1:0-4702 GCA_965369445.1 uncultured bacterium
CAAAGTGTAACCTATGTCTCCGAACATGTGTTACCTATGTCCCCAGTCTGTACACGGGGAGAGGACTAAGGTGAGGGGCCGTTAGAATGCCTGCTACCCATCCGATTTTCGCGTTTACGTAGGCAATTGGAGAAGTCAAAAGAATCCTCTTGTTTTGCTTGCTTTTCTCTTTATCTTCATATAAGAAATTCCGGAATTCTGGAACAAGGATCAATCCTTATGGCAAAGAGAGAAGCGCTCTTCTGGGAAAAGAGAGAGGATGGAAAAATCCAATGTCTTCTCTGTCCGGTAGGATGTCTGATCGCTGAGGACAAGGCGGGCGTGTGCATGGGGAGGAAAAACGAGCGAGGAACTCTTTATGCAGCCAATTATGGCAGGCTGGTTTCAATGGCCATTGATCCCATCGAGAAGAAGCCCTTGTATCATTTTCACCCCGGAACGCAGATTCTCTCCACCGGTCCCAACGGCTGCAACATGAGCTGCCAGAACTGCCAGAACTGGACTATCTCTCAGGAAGAATCCCCCACTGAGTTGGTGATGCCTGAGGATTTGGTGAGAATCGCTTCCAAGGAGAAGTCAGTAGGCATCGCCTACACGTATACCGAGCCTCTGATCTGGTATGAATATGTTCTGGATACGGCGAAGATAGCTAGGCAATACAACCTGGCTAACGTCCTGGTGACGAACGGATATATTCATAAAGAACCGCTGAAGAAACTTCTGCCTTTTATTGACGCCATGAACGTCGACCTCAAATCCATGGATGATGATTTCTACAGGAAAATCTGCAAGGCAAAACTCCCTCCGATCCTGCGAGCGATTGAGTTAGCGCACCAGAACAAGATTCATATAGAAATAACCAACTTGCTCATCCCCACGATGAATGATTCCGAAGAGCAGATCCAAAAGCTGGTCGATTTCGTGGCGGACTTAAGCGACCGGATACCAGTTCATTTCTCCCGCTACTTTCCTGCGCACCAAATGGATTTGCCGCCCACTCCGATGGAGAGTCTTCAGAAGGCCTTTCTTCTGGCAAAGAGAAAGCTGAAGTACGTTTTTGTCGGCAACGCATACATACCCAACACGTCTAATACATATTGTGCTGAGTGCAACAACCTTCTGATCAAAAGGAATGGTTATCATACTGCTGTAGTCGGGATCAAGGACAAGAAGTGCGGGAATTGTGGTAGCGTGGTGGATGTAGTCACCAGCTAAACCAGTTTCAGTTGGTCAAGGGTGCCCTCGCCCTTGGCCGGGAGTCATTCGGGTCGGGGTAAGGGAACCCCGACCGAACAAGCGAACCTTGGCCTAAAGAGGGCGGGATGAATTCCCGCCCCTATTAGGAGAAGCTACGACAGCCTATCACCGAGAACTCATAGAGCAGGGCATTTAGCCCTGCTCTATAGGTTTCCGCGCACTCGAGACAAACCAAAAAGGTTATGACCTTTAAACCAGCGATTTTGGGAAGAACCGGACTGAAGGTGGCTCGCCTGGGTCTGAGCGCGTCTTACGGCACTCCCGCGAGGGCGGTGGAGGAAGCGTTTGAACGTGGTGTCAACTACCTCTACTGGGGTGCGCTCAGGAGAGGACCGATGGCGGAGGGCATCAGGCGGTTGGCCAGAAAGAACCGTGACAAAATGGTGGTGGTAATTCAGAATTACTGGCCCTGGGCAAAGCTTATGCCCCAAAGCCTGGAGCGAGCTTTAAGAGAGGTGAGGATAGAGTATGCCGACGTTCTTTTGTTCAGTACCCTCAGGAGAAGACCAAATCAGAGGGCCATTGACAGCGCACTGGCACTGAAAGAGAAGGGATTGATTCGCCATCTGGGATTGGCCTGCCATCACCGTCCACGGTTTGCCCAGGTGGAAAAGGAAAAGATCTTCGATGTATATCATATCCGATACAACGCAGTTCATCGAGGCGCAGAGAAGGATGTGTTTCCTCTTCTCCCTGAGGAGGACGGGCCGGGAATCGTCATCTTTACTGCCACCTGCCATACAAAGCTTCTGAGGCGGGGTTTCGTTCCCAGAAGCGAAAGGACTCCGAAGGCTGGCGACTGCTATCGATTTGTTCTTTCCCACCCCTCGGTCCACGTTTGTGTCTCGGGCCCCGTTAGTTTGGATGAGACGCGAGAAAACCTTAGAATTCATGATATGGGACCCATGACGGAAGACGAGCTGGCCTGGATGAGAAGGGTGGGGGATCATATTTATCACAAGCGATAGGAGGAATTCGAGAGATTCCGATACCAAAAGGAGGAGATGGATGGACAAGCAAATCATCTCTGCTTGCGCCAAATGTAAAATTGATAAGAAGGAAAGAATTTGTCTTGTGGAAGGGGGGAGGGGTCCTAAGTTCTGTCCCACTTTGAACCAGGAGGAGACGGTCAAAGAAGCGGCGGAAGAATACGAAAAGGACGAGGTGAAGGAGTTTGTCCGGCAGGCTTCCATCCAGGAGGGGGAATGTTATGCCCGAAGGGACGTCAAGCCTTACGTGAAATTCCCCGTCAAACCAAGAGTGCAGGAGATCTGCGAATTTGCCCATAAGATGGGATTTAAGAAATTGGGGATCGCATTTTGTATTGGACTCATGAATGAAGCCACAATACTAAACAAGATTCTGGTGAACCAGGGCTTCGAGGTGGTCTCAGTGATGTG
This sequence comes from uncultured bacterium, assembly GCA_965369445.1. Taxonomy (GTDB): domain Bacteria; phylum Zixibacteria; class MSB-5A5; order MSB-5A5; family SM1-73; genus SM23-73-3. The sequence goes on from CBDUQU010000184.1 coordinate 2,658, forward strand.
CAAGGTGGGAAGGGTGCCCAAGGAGAGGATCGGCGTCAAAGACGAGGAGAAGATCTGTATCGGCGAGTTCGAGCCGATGTGCAACTCCATTGCCCAGGCGAAGATATTGAATCGGGAAAAGACGGAACTGAATATCCTTTTGGGGCTATGTGTCGGCCACGATTCCTTGTTTTTCAAACATGCTGATGCTTATACCACCGTCTTAGTGGCAAAAGACCGCGTTTTGGGACACAACCCAATTGCCGCTCTTTATACATCCGGGAGTTACTATAGCCGTATGATGAAACCGGGATTCTGAGACGGGTTTTATGAGAAGTTCAATTCAGAAAGCCAGAGCACCCGTTTGAGAGCGTGTTCAGTGGGCACCGCTTGGGATAAACGCTTTACATCTCAACTGCCGATCGTGGTTTCCCGAGCCTTTTTCTTCTCCGCGTACTCCGGATAATGCTTGGCCATGCATTCCGGGCAGATGCTGTGACTGAAGTCTGCCTCTGTGTGTTCGTGAATGTATTCTTCAACCTGTTGCCAGTAGTTCTCGTCCTTTCTGATCTTCTTGCAGAACATGCAGATGGGCAGAAGTCCTTTGAGTTGTTTAACGTGAGCCAAAGCATCCGAAAGCTCCACATTCTTCTGACGGAGTGATTTCTCAAGGTGAATAACCCGCTTTCCCGCCCGGACCCGCGCCAAAAGCTCGGTCTTATCGTAGGGCTTGGTGACATAATCATCCGCTCCCGCATCCAGACCTTGGATAATTCTCTGCTTCTCGGTCAATGCCGTCAGAAGGATGATATAGACGTAACTTGGAAGGTTGAGCGCTCTCACCTGACGGCTTAGCTGTAGTCCGTCCAGATCCGGCATCATCCAGTCGGTGACAAGCATGTCCGGCGTATCTTTCTGCAGTTCCTCCAGGGCTTTCAGTCCGTCCTCAACTGCGGTGACCTCATTTCCATCCTTGGCCAAGATCGTTTGAAGTATCTTCCTGGAGGTGGGATCGTCTTCGGCGATAAGTACTTTCATTTCTTACTCCACGCTGATTCGGTTCTATAATCTTAAGATTTCACTTCATTTTCCACCTTTAGCGATTGATGGACGTATTCCTCCAAACGCTTGAATTCGGTTTTCAACCTGGCGATAACGTGGTTGGTACCTGTAAGATTAGTCTTTCGGGCCAAGAGTTCCAGTTTCAGGGATACATCCGCGATTCCGGTTGCGCCCAGGTTGCCAGCCGCACCTTTGATACTATGGGCTTCCCTCTCCACCAGCTTGGCGTCTCCTTTCTTTATCGCACCCTCCAACATTTCCAGTTGCTTGGGCGCAGACTCCACGAATTCCTGAAGCATCTTTTCGAGAAATTCATTGTCCCCGTCGAATCTGTCAAGAGCAGCTTCAAGGTCAATTGGGATGCCCGGCGGCAACTGATGTGTCCCGGATTCCTTTCGCCCGACCGTCGCTTCATTTGAGTCGCAGGACCGGGTCCACTTCTCTATTGTACCCAGCAATTCTTGCGGTTCTATGGGTTTGGCGACGTAGTCGTCCATGCCCGCCTGCAGACACTTCTCTCGATCTCCTTTCATGGCGTGGGCGGTCATGGCAACGATGGGAATATCTTTCCTCTCATCTTGCTTCTTGCGGATAGCTCTGGTCGCTTCGAAGCCATCCATCTCCGGCATCTGAACGTCCATGAGAACGAGATCGTAGGCACGACGATTGATCGCCTCCACGGCCAATCGGCCGTTTTCGACCGCGTCGATCAAGTAGCCAGCCCTCTTGAGAAGGGCCACTGCCAGTTTCTGGTTCATGGGGTTATCTTCGGCTAAGAGTATGCGAGTTTTGCGCCGTTTCTCCTCGGCTATGGTATGGCGGGTGACGATTCTGATCGGCTCCTCCCCCACTACTCTTTTTTGCCGGCTCAAGACGGTAATGATGGTATCAAACAGTTGGGACTGTTTGATCGGCTTGGTCAGGTATCCGGCGCCACCCAGTGCCTGCAACCGGGCGACGTCTCCGCGTACGCCCAGGGAGGTAAGGATGATCACCGTCACATC
>CBDUQU010000185.1:0-4670 GCA_965369445.1 uncultured bacterium
GAGGTGGTCACCACCTCGGACGTCAACACCCTCCCCGAATACGGAACCCTGTTTGGTGGCGAAGAGAAGATCCAGTCCTTTGCCTGTGTGCCGATTAAGTCCTGCGGAAAGGTGCTGGGGCTTATGGGACTTTACGATTCGAAACCGGATCGTTTCTCATACCAGGAAATTCAGTTTCTAACCACACTGGGCGAGACCCTGGGGCTGATGACCAAACAGACCCTTGTATCCGGCCGAAACAAGAAAAGAAGAGACTACATCTCCGCCGTGGAAAACATGCTTAAATCGATTGCGCGGGCCAATGCGCTGGAGGAAGCTTTTCCGAAGATATCGATGGAACTGGGGAGAATAATTGAGTTTGATCACGTCTCCCTGGCTGTGATGCCAGAATCAGGCGGGAACACCAAGCGGATATCCATGGGGCACTCCGGAGGAATGCTGGTGGACACGCTGGCGGGAATCCCCGCCGGGGACACCGCCTTAGGGAAGGTGGCCAGATCCGGTGAGATATGCGTCGATAGAGACATCGATCCGAAAGGAAACTCCTGCGAGGGCTCTCTTTTCAGAGCTTGCGGAATCAGGTCCCGCATTATTCTTCCCCTGTGGTACGGCGACTCGATCTGTGGGGTTTTAAGCTTAGGACACAAGAAGCCAAACTTTTACTCGACCAACGACTACAAGTGGCTGAGCATGTTTGCTCTTCAACTATCTCATCTCATCTGGCAGCAACGGCTTCGGGACAGTCTGAAACGAAAGGAATCTTTGAGTCAGTCGCTTGACGAATTTGAAAACAGGCTGGCTGGCGAGGAGAATCTCAAGCCCCTTATGGAGGATGCAGCAGCAAGTCTCATTTCAGAGCTGCCCAAGAGCTTCGCCCGGGTGACACTGTTGTCTAAGGAAAGAAGAGAGTTGATCAACTGTACAACCAAACAGATAAGATCTGAGGGAATAGATCTAAAAGAACAGGAACGATTCTCACTTGACGATCTCCCCTGGCATCGCCTGGCCCTGGAGGCGAAGAGACCCATGCTGGTGCATCAGGATGATCCGGAGAGCGTGATGTCGAAAAAAGAAGCCCGGCTCATCATGGACGAGAAGATGAACTCGGCGCTCTTGGTTCCCCTCATTCTCTCGGGCAAGCCGGTGGGGATCGTCTCGGTGGGCGAGATGCGCTCTTGGGCCCGACAGCCGTTGACCGAAGAGGAAACGGCCTTTGTCAAACACAGGGCTAATCAACTCTCTCTTGCGCTGAAAAAGAGCTTACTCTCCCGCGCAAATGAGAGACTTAGGAAGAGGATAGAGTCCTCGGACAGGGGCGAAGACGCCAGGGAAAGCCGGGCAAGGGCCTGCTCGTGGCTTTCGAACTTGAGCTACCAGATCAATAATCCCCTGACCTCAATTCGGGGATCGGCCGAACTCCTGAGGATGAAGGAGCCCGGTCTGAGCCAGGACGCTCTCAGATACCTTGGAAACATCGAGAATGGTGTAGAACGAATACAGGGACGCTTCCAGGAGTTCGTGAGTTCAGCTCTGGGAGAGAAGGAATCCAAATCAGAACAGCTTACAGAGCATGCGGTGCAGGGGTAAATTCAGAACGCTTTTGTTCTCCAAACCAAGGAGCTGATGGTGATACCTCGGTTTAGCGGACTGACCTTGTCGCTAAGATCCTGACCCACGTTTCTTTAATATCCAATCTTGAAAAGATGGGATGCTGTCGGCATTACTGCCGCCGGGATCCCATTCTCTTTCTGACGCTTTCCGTCTCAGGTCTGTTTCCCGTCAGCTTATAGACGCAGGAGTATACCTTCTGTATCACTCCCGTTTTCTACTTGCACGGTTTGGAGTTTTTGAGTATAGTTAAGGCTGGGAATGAAATTCGAATCCAATCGTTTTGGTGAAAGGAGTCTGTCATGCAGATAGAAGTGAAGCAGGGAAGAGTTGAGCTGGCAGAAGATGAGGTTCTTCTTCTGAGCAACTTTGAGGGGGTCAAAAAGTTCGTCGGCGTGTTCAAGACAGTCAACCAGAAGCTCTCCGGAGCCTTGAGCCACCTGTTTGAGACCGGTGATTTTACCGGAAAAACGGGACAGACCGCGGTTCTGTATCCCGGGGAGAAACTGAGATTCGGCAAGGTCATTTTGGTGGGTCTGGGCAGAAGAGACCAGATTACCATCGAGGGGGTTCGGCGGGCATTCGGTTTCGCGGGAAGGAAGGTCAGGGAGTTGAAGGTCAAGAGCATTTCAGTGCAGGCGTTCGAGTCGGGTCTTGCCGGGGTAAAACTGGCAGAATCGTCGCAGGCAATGGTTGAGGGGATACTTCTCTCCCACTACAGGCTTGACCGTTACAAAACCGACGCGGAAAGTAAGCCGCCTGCGCTACTAAAGCTTACCTTCTGGAAGGAGAAGCGCAAAGGCATCGGGGAGGTCAAGCAAGGCGTCACCGACGGGGAGATATCTTCTTGGGCAACCAATCTCTCCCGTGATCTGGCCAACCGGCCGGGCAATTATCTCACGCCCACTCGCCTGGCTGAGGAAGCCACAAAACTTGCGCGCGAGAATAAGCTGAAGTGCACGGTCCTGTCCGAACCTGAGATAAAGAAACTGAAGATGAACACCTTCCTGGCCGTGGCCTCAGGGAGCAAGGAGCCTGCCAAGCTTATCATCCTGGAGTATGTTCCTGCCCGTAAGAGGGCAGATACCCTGGCTCTGGTGGGGAAGGGGATCACCTTCGATGCCGGAGGGCTGTCGTTGAAAAGCACCGAGGGGATGTTGGAGATGAAAACGGACATGACTGGCGGAGCTGTGGTTCTCGCCACCGTTGCGGCTTGCGCCAAGATGAGGTTGCCCCTCCATGTGATCGGGGTAGTCCCCGCCACCGAGAACCTTCCCTCCGGCACGGCTCTGAAGGTGGGGGACATCATAACCTCGCATTCAGGGAAAACCGTCGAGGTTCTAAACACGGATGCTGAAGGACGCCTTATCCTGGCGGACGGGTTGTCTTACGCCCGCAGCTTCGAACCTGATGCCATCGTGGACGTGGCAACATTGACTGGTACCATTAAGCTCGCTTTAGGAACCCTCTGTGCCGGACTCTTTGGAAATCACCGCGGATTGAAAGCTCAGATGGTTAAAGCCGGTGAGTTGAGTGGTGAACGGGTTTGGGACATGCCTTTGTGGAAAGAGTATGACGAATTCCTGAAAAGCGATTTGGCTGACATCAAGAATGTGGGCGGAAGATTCGGAGGATCGATTCTGGCCGCGAAGTTCCTACAGAGTTTCGTGGGAGACCTTCCCTGGATTCATCTGGACATTGCCGGGGTCGACGTGAAGGAGAAAGATGATTCTTACCACTCCAAAGGTGCAACCGGGTTTGGCGCCAGACTTCTGTTGCAGTTCTTGAAGGACTGGAAGAAGATGTAGTTAGACATGAGAATTGCAGGTCGGTCATTTGACTTCCTATGGATCCAAATGGATTCATCCTGAAGGATTCATCCTGAAGGACAAATGAGGTTGCGAGCTATTTGGCGAGCTACCCGACACGAAAAAGATTAATGCTTTGTCGGGCCCCCTGCGGGAGCCCGACCTACGAATAAAGTCCCCGGTAACGGACGCCTGGTCCGTTCTCCCGCCCTTCGGGTCTGCCTCGCACTGCCCAGACGGACACCCGTATGGGTGAGTGCGCTTCCTTCGACACTGAGTCTTCCTTCGACCCTGAGGTCTCAGGACCGAAGGGCAGGACGAAGTGCGGCACGAAGTGAGCCCTCGGGGTCGAAGACCAGAGGCGGAACGGGGAGCTACCCCTACATGTACATCTTGTTTTGTGGGGCACCCTCTTCCAGGAACCCGACCGGCGAATGAAGTCAACGGATTCAACGGATAGGGCGGATGAAATCACAAAGTCCAATATTTCCGTTTAATCCGTCCAGACGGACGCCCCCGGACGGGCGATCCACCCGTTGACCAATCTTGACACACGCCGCCAAAGGGGCGAACCGTGTGTTTCACCCCAGAGGCGGGACACTACAGGTCGCCTGTCAGTTTGGAGTGTCCGGCTTCAGCCGGGCCGAAGGTCTTCCTAACGGCATATACTCCGGATCCCTTTTCCAACAAAAAAGACAATTCTTGTTGACTTGCTTGAGAAAGAGCGTTATAATAAATAGTTAGTTATAATTAGTCTTATTTTGCTTAAGGAGAGTAGCTTTATGGTGCTTACCAAGGCTTGTGCGTATGGTGTTTTCGGAGTGATGTATTTGGCTAGACAACCAAAAGGAAAGGTTGTATCCTTATCCGAGATCTCAAGGAAAGAGGATATACCGGAAAAGTTTCTGGCGAAGATATTTCAGGGTTTGACCAGAACTGGTTTGATAAGATCCCATCGGGGAGCCAGAGGCGGATTTTCCTTAGGCCGACCAGCTAATCAGATCACCACAAAGGAGCTTCTTGAAGCCATCCAGGGGCCCCTCGGTTTCGCCAGATGCCTGACTGAGCTGGAGGAATGTGAGAAAGAAAAGATCTGTAAACTGCGTGGGGTTTTGCAGGAAGCTCAGGATGATGTTGTGAGGATCCTCACTAAGAATACCCTGGCGGACTTGGTCTCATAGGCTGGAATTTTGCCCCTGGCAGTGCCTTCTGTTACGCATTGCTAAAAATACCTCAAGGGAAACTCTATCCTTA
>CBDUQU010000186.1:0-4651 GCA_965369445.1 uncultured bacterium
TGTCCCCAGTCTGTACACTCTTGGCAAGAGAGGGGGATCAAGGGGGTGAGTTCTATGCGAATTGTCCACAGTAAAGCTGTGGACCACCACGACAAAAAGCCTTTGGCATGTCAAAGCCAAAGGCTCAAAGGTTTCGCAAAGTCACTGTAGAGTTGAACCTGTCCGTTGAACGTGCAATCTACTTTTTCTTCTCCTCTTTCATCCTTCGAACGCTGTTTGACAGGCATTTGGGGCAGGCGCGTTCGACCATAGGCCCTTTGGGGTCAAAGGGAAGCTTGAACTGGTGCCCGCATCTTAAACATTTGAAAGTTGCCTCTTCCGCCATTCGGATTTCTCCAAGTCAATAACAAAAGTTCTTAAAGTTTTTTGATTCACGCGTAGCCACCCGTACGGGTGGTGCCGAGGGATAAACCCTCGGCTACGCATATTATTTCAACAAATAGATACTCAGAACGATTTACAAACCAAGCTCAGACTGCGGCCTTCTCCGCTTTCGCTTTGTCTGCTGCCAGCTTAGCCAGTCTTTTTTGCTTTTTGAACTTAAGGTCCTTCAGCGCGTTCTTGGTGAATTCAACTTCCTCTTTGGTGACCTTCTTCCTCATCTCCTCGATTTCCCTCATTACCTTGGCGAACTTCTGCCCTTCCGCTGCGCTGATCCACTCCAACTGAAGCCTCTCCGGTCTCACCCCCATCCGCTCCAACTTATCCCACAGCTTCTCCACCCGCTTCTGTGTCCAGCGGTTGGCGTCGATGTAGTGGCAGTCGGCGAAGTGGCATCCGGAGACCAAGACTATGGGTGCTCCCAGCTTGAAGGCATACAGCACGAACTCCTCATCCACCCTGCCGGAGCACATGGTTCGGATAATCCTCTGATTGGGCGGATACTGAAGGCGGGACACGCCGGCGAAATCCGCCCCCCCGTAAGAGCACCAGTTGCAGGCAAACACTACTGTTTTCTCCATGTTGTCCTCGTCCAAGATGGCTTCTATCTGGGAGAGAATCTGCGGGTCGGTGAAATGCCGCATGGTGACTGCGCCGAAAGGACATTCAGCTCCACAGGTACCGCAACCGGCACAGGCAGCCTCGATGATCTGAGCCGGAATCTTGTTCTCCCGATCCACCTCAATGCATTTATAGGGGCAGGCCCGGTAGCAGATCTCGCAGGCGGTACACATGTCCTTATCCACCACGGAGGTTATCGCCTCCACCTTGATTCGATCCGCGTTTAAGATGATCTCCGCCCTGGCAGCAGCAGCGCCAGCCTGAGTAACACTGTCCTTGACGTCCTTGGGGAACTCCGCACAGCCCGCAAAGAAAACCCCTTTGGTGGGAGCATCTACCGGCTTGAGCTTGGGGTGGGATTCCATGAAGAATCCATCCGCAGTGCGGGAGAGGGTCAGAAGCTTCTGGATGCTGGCTCCGTCCTGCCGGGGCAAAACACCCACGGATAGTACCAGCATATCCAGCTCATGCTGTTCCACCTCACCCGTGGTGGTGTTCTCCACGCTGATCCTTAAGTTTCTGGTCTCGGGATCTTCCACCACTTCACCGGGCAGACCTCTTATATAGCTGACCCCCGCCTCCTTGCTTCTTCTGAACAGATCCTCGAAGGCCTTGCCAAAAGCCCGAATGTCCATGTAGAAGACTTTGATATCGATATCAGGATAATGCTCCTTCAATAGTACCGAGTCCTTTATGGTGTTCATGCAGCAGACGTTGGAGCAATAGGGATTCCCCCTTTTTACCGATCGGGAACCCACGCATTGAATGAATCCGATGGTCCTGGGCGTTTTCTGATCGGTGGGACGAATGAAGTGTCCGTCCGTGGGGCCACCGGCACAGATCAAGCGTTCAAACTCCATGGAGGTGATGACGTTCTCGAAGCTGCGATATCCGTATTCATCCAACTCGGTCGGATCGTAAACGTCTATTCCCGTAGCAACAATGATGGCTCCCACCTCCACGTCCACGAACTCGTCCTTGGCGTCGTAGTCGATGCACTTCTTCTCGCATACCTCCAAGCATTTTCCGCAGGCGATGGGGTTGTTTCCCAGGCAGTCCTCCATGTTTATCAGGTAAGATGAGGGAACGGCCTGCGGCAGCTGCATATAGATAGCCTTGCGTGAAGAGAAACCCTGCTGAAACTCATCCGGCACCGCCACCGGACAGATCTTGGCACATTCGGCACAGGCATTGCACTCCTTCTCGTCCACGTACCTGGCCTTCTTTCTGATTTTGACTTTGAAATTCCCTACGTATCCTGAGACTTCTTCGACTTCGGAATAGGTCAAAAGTTTTATCTTGGGATGTCGACCGACATCCATCATCTTCGGTCCCAGAATTCATATGGAGCAATCCATGGTGGGATAGGTCTTATCTAAAGCCGCCATTATGCCGCCTATGGATGGATCCTTCTCCACCAGGTAGACTGGAATTCCAGCGTCTGCCAAGTCCAAAGAAGCCTGAATACCCGCCACTCCACCACCGATAACTAAAGCCGCCTTAGTGACCGGAACCGTTTTCTCTATCTGCGGCTCTAAGTTCCTTGCTCTGGCTACCCCGATTTTCACCATATCCTTGGCTTTTTCTGTAGCCGCCTTCCGGTCATGCAGATGCACCCAACTACAGTGTTCTCTTAAGTTTACCATTTCATAAAGATAGGGATTCATTCCCGCATCGGCCACGCAGGCACGGAAGGTAGGCTCATGCATAAGCGGTGAGCAGGACGCCACCACCACCCGATTCAGATTGTTCTCCTTGATGTATTTCTTGATCTCGTTCTGCCCCGGGTCCGCGCAGGTATACTTGTTCAACACCGACACTGTCACGTCCGGCAGTGTTTCGGCAAACTTACGCACCTCCTCGCAGTCAAGCGAACCGGCGATATTCAACCCGCATTCGCAGACGAATACGCCGACCCTTAGATCATTTCCACTTCCTGACTTCTTATCAGCCGCCACATTCACCTCCTAAGCTTTCATGCATAGATCGGTCAAATCCGAAAATCTATGTTCATCTACGGTTCATACGTCTTCATCCCGACCGCCATATCTTCCCACCACTCCACTTTCTTGATGTTGATCTTCAAGACGCAATAGTCTTTCGTCTCCGGGCCGTCAGGCCAGAACTGCGAGGGATCATAAGCGGCCAGCCCCCAAACTCGCTTTTTCTGTTCCATATCCTCGACTATCTCGGCCTCGCCGATTATGGTGGCAGCCTTGTCACCCTGCGGCTGTTCCACAAAAGCTAAGCTCATCCTGGGGTTTTCCTTTATCTGTTGCACTTTCCTGGACTTGACAGAAGTTGCCACCCACACCGACATGTCATCTTCCACAATAGGCGCCATCGGTCGCACTCTTGGCTGCCCGCTATCGCAGGTGGCGAAGAAGGAAAAGCTGCTGGCCTTCTTCATGATCTCGACTATCTTCTGCTTGTCAGAGGAATCCATTTTCTATTCTTCTCCTTTTTGACATCATACAGATTTTATGCTATGGCTTGGGCAAATAGCTTCGTCAAATCAATAATCTCTATCTTGTTCTCTTCTGGATATCCCTCAGCATTCTGAGTACACGAAAAATGAATCTTGCACTTGGGGCAAGCGGTGATCAAAACTTCCGCCCCGGTATCTTTTGCTTCCTTCAATCTATTAGCTTGAATCATTCTCGAATACGCATCACAATTAGCCCAGGAAGAGGTTCCGCAGCAGATGGCATTTTTTCTATTCTTGGGCATCTCCAGAAGCTCGGCTCCGCAAGCCTCGATCACCTGTCTTGGTGCGTCGAATATGCCGCAGAATCGACCCAACCTGCACGGGTCCTGATATGTTACCTTCTTATCCAGCTTTTTTAACTTGAGCTTGTTTTCGGAAAGCGCCTCAGCAATCAACTCAGATATATGAACCACCTCATAATCCTGCTTTCCGAACGTCTCCGGATAATCGACTTTCAGCGTGGTCAACCCTTCGGGACAGGAGGTAACTATCTTCTTCGCTCCGGATTCTTTTATCAGTTTGAGATTGTGTTCCGCCAGTCTCTTGAAATTCTCTAAGTCTCCCATCCACAGAAGATCGTGTCCGCAGCATCTCTCGTTGGGCAAAACCTGCGGCTCGATCCCCAGGAAGTTCAATATCTTGAGAGTCGATCTGGCCGACTCCAGGGAATTCGCCTTGATATCTGCGAAGAATACGTCAAAATAAGGGGTGCATCCTACAAAGTAGAGATATTCGGACTTCTCCGAAGTTTTCAAATCCGGCGTTATCCATCCCAGCCTGTTTTGCTTCAGCTCCGGCGCGGTCATGATCTTCATCAATGACTGCAATGCCCCGCCGTGAGAGCATAAAGCTTCCTGACCATCTCCTTTGGCATCGAATCTGATCAGCCGGGTAAACTGGATATAGTCGATGTCTGAAGGACATTTCTCCTGGCACTGCATACAGGTGAGACAGGTCCAGATGGTTTTATCTGAAAGCAGGTTCTCATTAGATCCAGTTAACGCCTTGGTCAGAAGCCTTCTCGGAGAATAGCCCTTGTTAACTCTGGAAATGGGGCAGATGGCAGTGCATTTTCCGCAATCTAAACAAAGATACGCTCTGGTTTTTTTGAGAATTTCTTCAATCATAGGCATCGTCCAGTTGAGTGATGGAGTGCAAACC
>CBDUQU010000187.1:0-4566 GCA_965369445.1 uncultured bacterium
CTCTAAGCTCATCAGCGCGACTTTCTTGATTTCCTTTGTGTCGATAGGTCTCAGATCACCGGAGAGGTGTCTGGCGGTGAATATATGACTGGTCCACTCTTCTTTTTGGGAGTCGCAGGTGAAGGTGACCCGGATTCTCAAGATATACCTCTCCAGTTCGATTTGGGCTCCGGTCTCCTCATATGCCTCTCTCTTGGCAGAAAGCTCTATATCCTCTCCCGGCTTGACTCCCCCGCTGGGCGCCCGGTAGAGTCCTTCCGGATACCAGGGCTTTGCTATCACCACGACTTTGCCATCCTTGAAAATGAACAGGGTAACGTCGGAATTCCGTCCATCCCTCATACTGCTTTTTAGCATATCGAATTCCGCCGGACCCATGTGGAAAGACATGGCTAACTCGCGGGGCGTGCCGTATTTTGTTTCGATGTCTTCAAACATTGAGGTAATCAGGAAAAGGGATGTTTTTGGGAATATCTTGAGCGTTTTTTACCTCACCCCCTTGGTCCCCTTCAGAGTGTCCTTCAATCCCGAAGACCTCAGGATCGAGGGAAATCCCTTCAGGGTGAACCCCTCTCCACTTTGAGGAAAGGGGAAAACAGAGGGAGAGGTTTCTTGACTTATTCAATTTCTGCAATCCTTGATCTTCTGAGTATTTGTAATTGCTACCAATCCGACCTTCAGCAGGCTCACAAGCTACTTTTCAATGGGAACCATGCATAGGAACACCAAAGTCTCCTCGGACGCGTTCTTGAATTGATGATTCTCCTCTCCCGGAACGAAGACCGCATCGCTTTCATTCAAGGGAGAGGTTTTGCCCTCGGTGATTAGATTTCCTCTGCCCTTCAAGATAAAGACCTCGTGCTCCCATTCGTGTTTGTGATAGGGAGTATGTCCGCCCGGTTCCAGCTGGAATAACCGCATGGCAAAATTGGGAGCGCCATCCTTTTCCGAGATCAACCATCTAACCGTTACTCCCTTGGCATCAGGATCATCAACTTCCTTTGCCTCGACATTTCTGAAGTTTGTTATTTTCATGTTTTCTCCTTCTGTAGTTCTTCTCTTACGACGAAATTCTCTTTCCCGTGGATTTGTGGAAAAGGTGAAGTTTTTCCTTGCGAGCCACCAGCCAGAAAGATTTATCTTCCGGAATCCTGTCGTCGGCCTTTAGTCTGACGGAATCCAGAGCCTCCGAAGTCTCTACGTGCAGATAATGAGCATCTTTCCTGCTTCAAGAAGGCTTCTTGGTAAAAAACGTATTTAACCCAGCATCCCTTGCGGATGCTATCCGCAAGAGTTCGGGTGTGCTCTGGAACCGGCTTATTGAATCTGTCTGCTTCCTGGTTTTACCAGTGGTTCGCCCTTCTTACAGAGTGGACATTCCTCCGGAGGGTAGTTGGTGACGTCGGTGGTGGCCAAAACTCTCAGGGGGTAATCGAACTTCACCTTTCCACCGCTTCGATCCAGGAGGAGCCCGACCCCCTGAATGCTCCCCTGATGCTTCTCCACTAATTGCACAACCTCTCTGGCTGATCCTCCGGTGGTGAGGATGTCGTCCACGATCAAGACCCTCTCGCCCTTCTTGATGCTGAATCCCCTCTTGAATATCCGACCCTCATCACCCGGCTCTGCATAAATGGATCTCACCTTCAGATGCCTGGCTACCTCGTAAGCGATGATCACCCCGCCGATGGTAGGGCCCACCACGAGCTCCACGTTGTCGTCCCGGAAAAGGGAGGCCATCTTGCGGCACAAGCTCTCCACGTATTGTGGATATTGAAGGACCTGGAATTTCTCGAAATAGGTATCGGAATGGAGTCCTGAGCTTAAGAGGAAATGTCCCTTCAAAAGCGCCCCCGCCTTTTCAAAGATATCAAAGACTTCCTTCTGGTCCACTGTATCGGTTGGGGTCGTCATAGAATCTCCTTCGATCTGTAAAATCTTGACGGTTGATGCAGAATATCGAATCTGCGGCGGGATAAATTCCCGCCACCTATAACAGATAATATATTATCGAGCTTTGAGCAAGAAATTACTTGCGCCCAAGGATCTTCTGCCGGCCGTGTGTTTTTCCGGGGATGAAAAGCTGTTTTTATCTCCGATCTCTTCGGAGTTGACGATCTTCACCGCGCGGGACGTAAAATCATGGCTTTTGTCGACGCCTCCCCGGTGTCAACTGAATTTGACAGAACCTAACTTAAGTTAGGTTCTGGTCTTCCTGCATTGTTTCAGCTGGGTCTGACACTTCTAACAACACTGCCTGAGCGATGGCCAGTTCTCTGGTGTGAGAGATGGTTAGGAGGATTTTCCTGTTTCCGATTCTCCGGGTGATCCTCTCTCCCAATCTCACCTCCGGCTTTCCGCTCCTGTTGTTTACCACCTCGATGTCGGTCCATCTTATTCCACCCGAAAGTCCGGTGTCGATTGCTTTCAGTACCGCCTCCTTGGCGGCAAAGCGCGCGGCAAGCGACTGCTCCGGAAGAGCCTTCTTCATGCAGTAGGCTCTCTCGTCGGCGGTGAAAACCCGGTTTAGAAACCGCTCCCCCCACCTCTTGTGGGCTCGTTTGATTCTGCCCACCTCCACTAAGTCAATGCCCAACCCGTCAAGCATAATTGGTCTCTCCGTTCTTGAGAAGTAGCAAAGGTTCTGCCAACCTTTCTCCTGGCGGCGAAGTCAAACTAATTATTTTCCTGCCAGGCAAAAAAGGACTTGCCAAATTGGCCTTTCGGTTGTAATATATAATAGGAAAGGGTCAATTTGAAAGACCTTTAACAATCGACTGATGAAGGTTGCCCCCTGAAGTTGAGCGTACGCCGTGACCCCTGCTGAAAGCGGGGATAGCGAAAGCGAAATGCGGAAGGTGACTGCAAAAACCCTTTATTAGTGGTTAGAAGAGAGAGTCTTTTCAAATTCAAGCCCTTTCCTTAAGAACCCCCGCCTCGTGCGGGGGTTCTTTCACTTAAACCTCTTCCGGTTAGACCAGCTTCTTTGTTACCTTAGTATAGAGGTCGTAGAACCCAATTCCCTCTAAGGGTTTGCTGATGCGCGCGGTTAACTCTCTGACGTTCGCAACCCGATCACGCCGCGCGGGATGAGGGGCTTCTTTGAGGAAAAGATCCATCCATTTCACCAAAGCCAACGGGGTTTTCTGGTCCAGCATCTTCTCCGGCGCCTGCAAGATGGAAACGCTGCCGTCGTTGTCCACGTAAAAGCTCGAGACCTGAGGAAACTCCTTGATCACGTCCTCCTTGGTTTTCCGAAGATTCTTGGTGACCCAAAAAGCGCCTCGATCTTTTGCGTAACCTTCGGCTACTAAGTTTATTGCCTCGATCAGCAACTCTAATTTGGCCCTGTCAATTACAAAGGTCGGAGCCTCTTTGGGCTCGTCCGGTTGGGGGAGCTCTCTCTCCAGTTTCCTCTCTATGGACTGAAGGGCCCACTTCAAGGTCAACCCAAGTAAGGAGAAGTCCAGATTGGGTTGCCCGAAGATCAACACCACGCTTCTCTCCAGGTTGTACACCAGACCGATCCCGCATTCGAATTTCAAATTCAGCCGGCTGTGCGGAGGCAGCCTCCCGGAGAGTTTTAGCAGCTTAGTTCCAACCTCACGGATTGTTCTGCTGGTGAAACTTGGCGGCAGGAGATGGTAGGAATCCTGGGACTCCTTTGCCAAAACCATCGCCCCGGTTACACCAGGCACAGATCTTATTTCACTCAGGATAGTCTCCATGTTCCGCTTGGCTTACATCACCGATCTTATTCTTCTGGTTAAATCCTTCAGGTCCACCCTGAAATCAAGCTTAACCACCAGGAAGTGTGTCCCGACAGGCATGCACAGCTCAGAACTTCGCGGCGATTCTAGAATGCCGCCCACAAAGTTTCCCCAGTCGCAAACCGAAGCCAGGAGGGAAGAGATATCCCTAAGTGGACGCATTAGATCTGAAATTCCCTTCGTTTCCGGTGGGGAGAGATGATGGGATGTCACCCGCTCATCCCGGGAGACATGAACCCACCCCAAAACTCCATCAATCCCGGAAAGTTCCCGGTCGATCCTCCGCATCACGGTTTGGTCTGGTGGAACAACATCCTCAGCTTCACCTGGCGGTGCAGCAGACTCTTCCATTCCGCTTTCTATCTTGGCAAGCACCTCCTGATGCTGCTTTCTCAAGAATTTCTCGATCTTCTCTTTCTCTTCCTCGTTTTGAGGCAGCCCTTCCCAGATATTTTCCACCTTCTGCACCACCACCCCGTCCCGGCTGATGGTGGTGGTCACCCTGGGCTTGGGTCTTTGGGCGAACTCAGTCTGCACGCAGAATTTAGCGTCCTTGAGCTTGGCCTCGCTGGATAGGCCACTGGGTATTATCATTGTCCCTCCCCTCGATCGGGCGGGTTCACTTTCTCGCCAAGGAAAGTCCTGGTCATTTCTTAAGAGTCTCTCCTCTCCTCGGAGTCGTCCTGCCTGGAGAATCTGAGTTAGGCTAAAAATGGCCTTCAGCCACTCGCAGCTCCATTCTCTATTATCGTTCGTTTTCGGGCGGAAGTTTACCTCTTCCTATAAAAGGCAGCAT
>CBDUQU010000188.1:0-4445 GCA_965369445.1 uncultured bacterium
GGTGGTGTGGGATTCTCGCAGAAGCTGTTTCACCTATCGGGTGACGTGTGGAATGCGTGCGGTGAGATGATACGTTCCTGCGAGTGCATGGACGGCTGCCCCTCCTGCGTGGGGCCGAAGATGGAGGTGGGGGAGGGGGGAAAGCTGGGGGCATTGAAGTTGACCCGGTGGATTCTACGTGAAGGAATCAAGGATTAGCATACACAAAGAGACTCACATCCATGGATGAGAGCGGTTTTCCGTTACTTCCAGACTCTTGATTTACCTTGGGGTTTTCCTTCGAGAATAAACAGGAGGGCGGATTTCAAATCCGCCCTCCTCCCGTAAGAAAATGAATTGACCAATGGATTACTTGGTCAACACCATCTTTTTGGTGGCGGTAAAGTCACCAGCAGAGAGCTTGTAGAAGTAAATACCGCTGGCTATTGAGTTTCCAGATCCATCTGCGCCATCCCAATGGATGGTATGGATACCAGCCTCCATATCCCGGTTCACCAGGGTTTTGACTCTCTCTCCTAAGATATTGTAAATGATCAGGGTGACCTGAGTCCTTTCTGGCAAGGTGAAGGAGATGTTAGTCTCTGGATTGAATGGATTGGGATAGTTGCTACTCAAACTGAACTCAGTTGGCGTTTCAGCGGATAGCTTGGCTGCTCCCTTATGAATGATGACCACACAATCTTGGCCCATTATGGGTATGCTGTCATAGGTCATTCCGGTAAGGGTTAAGACTCTCATCTCCCCATCCTGAACCGTCCCCAGTGCCGCCAAGATCTCCCGGTGATCGAATTTCAGAGTCATATCCATATACCCATCAGGTCCCTCGGTGGTGCACTCGCAAGTATCGGCTCCAGATTCAACCGGAGTGCTCACATCTTCGAAGTTCCATCTCAGAGGAGCTACCCCTTCCAGCAACACCGTAGCTGGATCCACTGTGGTCGCATCGAAATCCTCAGTGCCCAGAACGGCCACCGGCAGAACACCTTTGGCTTTAGTGTTAAATGGATTAGGACAAGATTGGGGCTTGATGTCAATGTCCACCAGAATATTGGGGAGAACGGGGGTCCCGGGATCATCAGGTTCCGGGTTATCTGGATCATAGCCTGGCTCGGTATGAGGAGGCAACTGATCACTGTCGATTGTAACCCAGTTGTAAATCGTGGTGTCGGGAGTTGCATTCTGGTTGACCCTAACCACCAACTCAATGAACGGCCCTGCTTGTCCAGCTGGAATTGTGCCGATATCCCAGGTAACAGTATGCGTGGGGGAGTCATACGTCCCAGTGCCTGGGATGCCGCCCACTGTTTCAGACACGAAATCGAGCTCTGCAGGCAAATCATCGACTATTGTCACACCTGTTATATCGTGAGAAGGATTCCGGTAATTGTCAAAGGTGATCTCGTAGGTGAAAGTCTGCCCTATGTAAACTCCATAACCCACGACGGCATCATTCTTAGCGAGGTTAAGGCTGTCGTAACCGGGGCCGATAGCTATTCCTGCCGGATTGCCAATAGGGTCAGTATCCTGGAGCAAAGTAAATGGGCTTGTGCTGCAGTCCCAAACTTGTATATCATCACCGTCAGGGTACTCTGAGTACAACTCCGGACCGCGGGTTATATAGACATAACCGCGGATTTCTTCAACTGTGATCCCTATCCCGCCTTCTCCCAGGTCTATCGCAGTTTCTACGCCTGCATCCACATCGTACTTGGTAAGGAGAGGCGAACCAGCCCAACCGGCAACGGTGTAAACAAGGTTTCGTCTGCTGTCGACCGCCACGTCAATAGGTCCGTGGCTGACAGAGAAAGACAAGGTTGGAATTTCGACGATATCGGGCCAGGTCGGCACGTTGACATCATATGCTCTCACCATATGGTCAGCATAATCGCTAACCCAAAGAATATCTCTGAGATCATCAAAGGCGAGGCTAAAGCCGGCACCATGATTAGGAAGGGTGATGTGCGCCTGTTGCGTAATGCCAGAGCCGTCGTCGTTGTAGCTATATATGTACAGTTCGCTAGTGCCGTTGCCTCCATATTCGCTCGTGCCTCTCTGTATCGCAAAAATGATATTGTCGATGTCGTCCACATCAACACCACCCATATTTATGGGTCCGGGTGCAACTCCGTGAAACTGGAGGGTAACCGGATTGATCACCTCGATTCCACCTATACCCTCTGTGGTAACAAACATAAGTGGATCGTTCCCCACCCCAGTTACTGCATCGATTGCGATTCCCGCGGGATCGGTCGCATAACTTAGGTTGTAGGTTGCCTGGTAAACTATTGTGCCGTCAGAATTTATGTTCCAAGCGTCAAACTGCTGCGTGTGGTGATCCGCTGACAAATACACCGATTGTCCAGCAGCAGGTCCCACCGAGAAGACAACCAACGAAGCCATAAGGATGAATACTAAAATGCCTTTGACTTTCATTTTAATTCTCCTTTCTCAAATAAGAATTACTGGTTTTTGTTTATTTCTGCCAACTGACAGTACTTGTTTCTCCGATCATCACCTCCTTTCTTTGAAATTTGCTTACTGAGTGCCGCATTACCTCCTTTCGGGTTTGGGGGTTTTTGCGTTAGGATATTGGCAAAAGAGATAACATTGCTTACCGAAGCGTTTTTACTCCATACAATGATCAAGGCAGGGAATCTTTTTCCTATGATAGTAGCCAAGGACCTCTCTCCCTAACCATTCCTATCATCAAATTCCTATTTTGGATGAAATAGGGCAAGCCAAAACCAGGCTATCATTCCGACTGTCAAGAGGTGCTAATATACCATCCCCCCCTCACTTTGTCAAGCCTTTTTCTAATGAAAAGGTGCTTTTTTCTAAGTCAAACTGGGAACGTTGCTTACAGAAGAAAAATATGAAGGTCAGTTGAAACAGAAGAGCGGTTTTTCAACTCGTCAAAAACAACAGAAGAGAAAAACAAACCGGCTCACTTTTTTTATTTGATAATTTATATTTTCAATTACACTTACACTTCAGATGGCTTTTTTCCTGCCGATACTATTTCTACGAAAGGCGCAGATTCAAACGTTTAGACCTCAAAAGCAATGAAACAAATATTGGTGGTAGGCTCAGACCCGAGGATTTCCCAAGATCTCGACAGATACTTGGATCCCAATGAATTCAAGCTCTTAGCCTGTCCCCATGGCAAAAGTGCGATTACCTCCTTAGCCAATGCCAAACCCGACTTAGTCATTCTGGATTTCGCTTCCGTGGATCGGTCTGGTGAAGAAATCATCAGGAAGATAAGGGAGTTGGACGTTGCTCTTCCCTTGATAGTGCTGTCGAATAACCCAGCTCACAAAGAGATGGAGACGGCTGACAAGAACTACAGAATGCTGCTTGCTCCTTTTCGGGTGGAAAGGATGGCGAACATGGTCAGGGACACTCTGGCTTCGAATCCGGTCAGAGAAAAGCAAAAGGTCCTGCAAGGTTCGGTACGGTTGACGCGGGAGAAGGATAGACTTGAAGTGGGAAACAATCCGCATACGCCTGCCGAAGATCAACATCCGGGAAACCAGGGCTATGATCAAGTATTTGACCGGACCCTGGGTCCTATCTTCGACCAGATAATCCGGGACTGCCGCGGCCACGTCTACGATCGGCTTCTCTCCGGTCTGGAAAAAACCATGCTTTCGGAAGTATTGAGGTACGTAAATCATAACCAGGTCAGGGCCTCCCAGCTTCTGGGTATCTCGCGAAATACTCTGCGAGAGAGAATGAAAAGGTACGACATATTCTAAAGACCGCTCTTACCTCCTTTCCGACCCGAAAGTCGCCCTCTCCGGAACGTTATTTTAGGCGCTTACCTCCACGCTGCTCTCTTCCACAGGGAATCATCCTGGTATCCGGCTAAAAGACTCAGCCATTGTGTCGATAATATAAATGCAGTGAACCGAAGAGAAGAGTAGCGATTGCGCGTCGTCCTCCGAGGCAAATCATCTTTAAGGAACGAGCTCTTTTAACTGTCCGTTTTTCAAATATTGTTTCTTTTTTTGTCCTCTCGCAGATTGAGAGGATAGTTTCCGTTGAACCGTCAGATGGCAATAGAAATTCCATCCCCGGTTAGATGTTCACTAAGGGTGACCTTCTTTAAACCATTCTTCGGGAGGGAGAAAAATGTCTAAATTGACGCTTGAGGCAGCGGTACTCTTGTTCTTCTTGGCCTTGCTGGTTTTGGTTTTGAGACAAAAGGAGAGGCATTTCCAGTACTATCCGCAGAGTTGGAGGGCTCTGATGCTGGGAGGAATCTTGCTTGTTCTGGCCGGGGGGACAAATCTTGCTTTGGTCTTCGGCTGGGGTGAATTTGCTCCCGGGCTGCAACGAATGGTGCGTGCAGCCGGAATAATCGGTTACACGTTTGGCCTGGGCCTGGTGCTGGTTGGGCTGGCGACATGGTGTCGGTCCCTTATGGAGATGGAAAAGAGCGC
>CBDUQU010000189.1:0-4436 GCA_965369445.1 uncultured bacterium
CTTCCTTCGGCAAGCTCTCCTCGAGTCTGAGCGACCTTCCTTCGACACTGAGTCTTCCTTCGACCCTGAGGTCTCAGGACCGAAGGGCAGGACGAAGTGCGGAGTCGAAGACAGGACGGTGAGCAAAGTCAAACCGTTAGGCGGACCGCAGGAAGTGCTTCTGTCATGCGCCGGATTCGTTATTTTGACGTATGAATTTTGAATTTTCTTCAGTAGGTTTCTTCCTCCGACGGGAATTTCCCGGATTTCACGTCATCTAAGAAGTTCTTGCAGGCCTTCCTTATCTCCTTTCCCAACTCCGCATATCGTCTCACGAACTTGGGCTTGAAATCCTCAAACAAGCCCAGGACGTCGTTTACCACCAGAACCTGACCGTCGCATTCGACACCTGCCCCGATCCCGATTGTAGGGACTCCAGCGGCGTGAGTGATCTCTTCAGCCAGAGCCTTGGGAATTGATTCTAAGAGGATCGAAAAACATCCGATTTCCTCCAACACCCTGGCGCTTTCAGTCAGGTAATTCCTTTCCTCTTCCGATTTTCCCCGCACCACGTATCCGCCAAACCGGTTGATGGACTGGGGGGTCAACCCGATATGCCCCATTACCGGAATGCCCACCTCGATTATCCTCTTTATGGTATCAGCCATCTCCAGCCCACCTTCAATCTTGACAGCATCTGCTCCGCCCTCTTTAAGGAAGCGCCCGGCATTGAGAATGGCCTCCTCTGTGCTGGCCTGATAGGAGAGAAACGGCATATCGGCAAGCACCAGAGCCCTTTTCACCGAAGAGCTCACTGCCCTGGTGTGATATATCATCTGATCCATGGTGATGGAAAGGGTATTGGGAGAGCCGTAGAATACCATGTTCACCGAATCCCCCACCAGAACCGCATCCACCCCGATTTGATCTAAGATGCGGGCGGTGAAGAAATCGTAGGCGGTGAGGACGGCTATCTTTTCCCCTCTCTGCTTGAGCTTCTTAAAGCTCTTTACAGTGATCTTATCTTCACGCATCTTGCGGATCTCCGTATGGTGAGAGACGGGAAGCCGGGCTCATCTCCCCCCCAGGGATACGTAGTATTTGGTGCCCGCAATGGGAGCGTCTAACAGGGCCAAAAGATCCGCTAAGTCCTTCTCATTATGGACAAAATCTATGCTATCCGTGTTCACCACCAGAAGAGGCGTCTTGCCGTAGTGAAAGAAGTAATGGTTATAGGCCTCGTTCAATGTCTTGACGTAATCTAAGTCGATGTTCTTCTCGTAAGAACGGCCGCGTTCTTTTATTCTTTTCAACAATACCTCCGAGGAGGTCTGTAGATATATGACCAGATCCGGTCCGGGGACGTCTTTTTCCAGGATGGCAAGAAGTTTCTCGTAGAGATAAAGCTCCCTCTGGTCCAAAGCAACTGAAGCAAATATCTTATCCTTATCAAAGAAGTAATCTGAGACCGTCTTTTTGTGAAAGAGGTCGGTGGAAAAAAGCTCCTGCTGCTGCCGATGCCTGGAGAGCAGAAAAAATAGCTGGGTCTGGAAGGCGTATCTTCTTCTATCCTTGTAGAAGTCGGGAAGAAACGGATTCTCCTCCGTCTCCTCCAGGATCAGTCTGGCGCCCATCTTCTGTGCCAGTATTCTGGCCAGGCTGGTCTTTCCCGCTCCGATGGCGCCTTCTATGTTGATATAGTTGACCTCAGCCATTTTCAATTTTTCACTCGTCGTAACGGTTCTGGACGCTGGACAAATATAATGGTCAATCAACCCACTTGCAAAGAGAATTCATACTTTTTCCGGGTACGGCCTCACCCCAGACCCATCCCGGCAACATACCAGAAGCTCCTCAATGTTCTTTTTCAGCCGGGGATGCAGAAGCTTGGGTGCAATCTGCGCCAGAGGCACTAGAACGAATCTCCTTTCGTGCATCCGGGGATGCGGTATGGTAAGCCTTTCTGAGTCCACCATCCGTGTGTCGTAAAGCAGAATGTCTAAGTCAATGTTTCTGCTGCCCCACCTCTTTTCTCTTTTCCTCCCCATCTGATCCTCGATGGATGAAAGACGTTCCAGCAAGGCAAAGGGTTCGAGAAAGGTTTCAACTTGGAGAACCAGATTCAAGAACCACCCTTGATTCTCACGTCCAACCGGCTCGGTCTCGTAAACCGGGGAGACCTTTTTGACCTCGAGTTTATCCGACTCTTCGATCTTCTCAATTGCCCTCTTTAGATTCGCCAGTCTATCCCCCAAATTCGACCCCAGACTTAGAAAGGCAGTTGGCAAAGTGTCCCCCGGATCATTCAAAGATAATTCGAGTCGGCGGTTCAACTGGCAGTGAAGGGTCCCTCGAATTTCGGATATGTTCTTATATCGTCTCTGGCGGTTTTATCTACTTGAGTCTGGCGCTGTTGAGCGCTCTCGTAATCTCCACCTCGATATGGTCCAGGTTTCCCGGAACCGGAGGGATCTTCTTTCGCACCCGCACCGTCACCTCTTTGGGCTCGAATTTCTTGAGGATCTCCTCTGCCAGCCTCACCGCGATTGTCTCCAGAAGGGAAAACCTGTCTTGCGCCACCAACTCCTCCACCGTACGGTAGACTTCAGTGTAGTTCACCGTATCCTGAAGCCTGTCGCTGGCGGCGGCTTTGTCCATGTCTACCGCCAACTCGATGTCGACCTCAAACCTTCTGCCGGTCTGCCTCTCTGCTGCGGATACGCCATGATACCCGTAAAAGGTCATGTTATGTAATCTGATAACGCCCATATTAATCAAGCTCAACAGATCAAAGCTTCAATAACTGATGATGGATGACGAAAGGCCAGCAGCTTCTTGCGATTCGTCATTCGTCATTGATCATTCGCCATGCATCATCGTTCATCCGTCATGACTTATATGATTTCGGCCTATACTTTCTCTGCCACACGTGAGAATGCTTCTCCATTCTCTCCACGGCCTTCTGAATCTGGCCCGCGGGGAGGTTTAAAGCTATCCGGATATGACCCTCACCGTATTCACCAAACCCGAAACCCGGGCAGACCAGAACGCCCGTCTTCCTCAAGAGCATGCGGAAGAATCCCACCGAAGAGTATTTTCCCGGCACCTTAGCCCACACGAAAGGTCCTGCCTTCGGCTTTCTTGCCTTCCAGCCTAACTGGGAAAGACCCTTCATCAGGGCGTCTTTTCTAACTACGAACTCCTCGTTATTCTTTTGTGCAATCCGTGGATAGTTTTTAAGAATCTCCAGACCCATGAGCACGGACGCCTTTGAGACCTTCGCTCCCAGCGCCTCCTGCACCGATTCCACCTGGGAAATTATTCCTCTATCGCCCACTAAGAAGCCAAACTCGACGCCGGTCAAGCTGAAAAAGGAAAATATCTCCACCGCCAGCTTTTGGGCGCCCTTAGTCTGCAGAAGAGCGACGGGGATGTGATCTGCGTAACATATCTCGTTCCCGGAGACGTCATTTATCACCAAGATATTCCTCTTGGCCGACCACTCCACCAACTCGCGAAAGAATCCGGAATCCGCCACAGATGAGGTGGGGTTGTCAGGATAATTCAGAAACATGATTTTTGGCAAAACGCTTAGTCGCCGGGAGAGAAAGAGAGAACTCAAGTTTGGAAGATAATCGTTTCTTTCCAGAAGGGGAAAGGTCTCGGTTTCCGCTCCCGCCAGGACCGCGGCGATTTTATGTGTCGGCTCGCCCGGATCGGGAAAGGCCACCACCTCGCCGGGGTTAATCAAACCAAGGAGGAGATGATATACGGCCCTCTTTTCGCCAAAGAAGGGGAGTATCTCCTTTTCCGACCTGATCTTCAGATCGTATCTTTGCTGCAACCACTTTCTTATCTCGCCTTTGAGCTTTTCAAGTACTTCTGAGTCGGAAGGAGCGAACACTGAGCTTGCCTCGATCGACCCGGCGAAAAAATCTCTCAGCGAGGAATCCGGACTTAATTCCCCTAAGTCTATTACCTCCACTCCTCTTCGTGTCAGGCCGTGTTTGATCCTCTTAGCCTCCACGAAAGGCGTGGGGGGAAGCTTTTGCAGCCTTTCTGCTTTTTCAATTATTACCTTCTTGATCATGTCGAAAGACCGATCCGGAGATACGTGTTTTTCCGTTCAGTACAATGAGAGAATATACACCGGCTGGTATCTCATGGCAAGGAAAAAGCATGGCACCGACGACGGAAGTGGCGAAGGCGCTGAAGCCTGCTTTAGCAGGCAGGCACGCGGCGATGGGAAGGTTTGTTAGAGGCTCACTAACCACTGACTTCCTCTAAAACCGCACACCCCTCTACTGCCAACAATCTGGCGATGGACCATCTCTGAAAAGGTAGTTTGTCAAAAAGACAAGGTCGCCGAGTTCAACCGTCTGGTCACAGTTGCAGTCTCCAAGGATCAACGGATCGGGAGCGGAGCCGTTCTTATACAGGTAATTGATCAGGTGAAC
>CBDUQU010000190.1:0-4413 GCA_965369445.1 uncultured bacterium
CCCGGAGGGGACACAGGCAAACCGCAGTCCCTCTGTATGTTACGCCCCCAGACCCCAAAACAGAGCTCAATAGCCATGCCCTCCCCAGAGGCTATTTGCTATAGTCTCTAACGTATCAGCACAAATATATGAAAAAAGTACTTGACATTGGCCCACAAGATGTTATTATTGGATCACAGATCAAATTAACCTGGACAGGTTGTTATATCTATTTAATGGGCGTAGTCAGCTTGTGGGTCCGACCGGAACTGATGATACAGACGAAATGGCTCCTTTTGTTAATCGCAACGGCAGCGCCATTTTGCAGGGGCTCCCACTGCACTCCGGCTGATCTTGGAGGAAAGAGGCAACATCTCGGATAGTTCGGAGAAAGAGTGAAAGTTGACTGAGTAGGGGCGTTGATGTCTTGGGCAGAAGAAGGGGCTGTACTCGGCAGAAGGGTTCCCTGAATCAGAAGTATTTCTACTGCAGGTGCGTGGCAGTGTCTAAGGACCCCCGCAGCCCAGGTACGTTTTGTTTCGACGGTTTCTTCCTGGAATCGCCCTGAGCATAGTGAAGAGTCTAAGGTTAAGGCGGAGCATTAACTGGAAGCTACTTGTTTAGGACGTGGAGCTTATGCGGTGAGATGATCATTGGTTAGGCAGGCGCCCGTTTTTGTGAGTCTGACATCCCGTGGGATTTCTGACAATAGAAAAGCTAACCAATCGTGGATGCATCGGCATTAAGATTTATCCTGAAGCAAATGCTGATGCCAATTAGCTTCGAGAATTCCTATTCCCGAAGCATCAGAGAGTAACTTTTATGGATTTTGTTCGCTGGCAAACGTGGGCAGCTGCCACGAGGGGGCTCCGTCTTTTCGGCGGAACCGGCAAGCAAGGGGAGGCGATTCCACCGGTCGAACACCCCGAACGCCATCGAAGAGCTGTAATCGGTACCATAACATCTTACCCCGGTGGCGATAAGCCACCTCGTGCAACTTGGTCTGAAGATTACATCTTTGCTGGGAGCTCTGCTTTTCTGCTGCTCGTTGCCAATCTCTTTCCCGATTACTGGTTCGTTTCCTTTTTTGCCTTAACCCCGTTCCTCTATAGAATTGTCAAAGCCACACCAAGCGGGTCCTTGCGGCTGGGGTTTCTTTTTGGGCTTCTCTTCTCCGGCGGTTTGGTGGTGGATTCGTGGATGATTTCTCCGCTTCTTTCCCTCCTCAAGCTGCTTTGTGGCACAGCGCTTTTTGCCTTCTTCGCCTGGACACTGGGGTGGGCCCGAGAGCGTTGGGGATTTAATCCGTTCATTCTGGTGCTCCTCTGGGTTGGACTAGAAATGGGGCTGATGAGACTTGGTATGAACCAGAACGGTTTATACCTTAGATTTGAGGATGGACTTTTAGGGGAAGCGAGATTTCCCCACTCTTTCTTTGGTGGTCTAGTCACCCTTTTCGTTTCTCTGATGGTCTCAGGTATTATTATTCTTCTTAATTCGTTATTGGTTCTGGCAATTGTCAATATCTTCGAAGTGGCAAGACATAGGGGGAGACCAGTTCAGGAAGGTGAAAGGATATCGAGCCTTTTCTGCACCCCTGGGCTTTTCTCTCAAAGAGTTTACCTGGTGCCGGAAAGTCGTGCCCCGCCTTGTATTATCGGTCGGAGTCTGCCCCGGAAGTGCTAAAGCTACATTTCCGAGCCCCATATATTGTGATATAAGATTGTCGTTGCCGAAGTTCTTGGGCCCGATAAATCGAGCAAACACATTCTGGGACACACACCCGATTGAACGAAAGGGGAAAAAGACAAAAGGAGACTGGGAGAAAGTTAAATTTGTTACCGAATTAAAGTTTTGCAGAATATGACTCTCTTTTCTCAAAAAGGAGGTTAGTGCTATGATTGCGCAACGAACATGTCTCGGCATGCTGCTCATCGTTTTTGCTGCTGTTGGTTTCCTGCTTTGCAGTGGCGAAGCCTTGGCTGATGGCAAGGGCAACCGAACCGTCACGGTTACGTGCGACCCTCTCGTTACACCTGATTTCGGTCAATGCGACGCCGAGGAAAAGCTGACGGTGGTCAACGGATGCGGCATAACTATTCAGGTGTCATTTAATAGCGGAGCATTCCAAACTGTCTTAGCGGGTGGTTCAATACAATTCGACTGCACAAACGACCTGCACGATTGTTACACAGTCAACGTGCCTGGCGAAGGGGGAACATCCACTGGGTGTTCTGAGCCAGCTGGTTGGGAAGTTCCCACCCTCTCCGAATGGCTTCTGATCGTCTTAGCTCTTTCGGTGGGAGCATTCTTTATCTGGCAGTTGAAGAGGAGGAGAAAAGCAGTCGCGAGTGTTTGATCGATCGATCAACGGTATCAACCATGCGGTTCATACCAGCGGACTTGTCCTGAGGGCGCAGCCTGAAGGATCGAACGGATTGAGCGGAGGAAAGCTGTAGGTCGGGTTGTCCCGCCTTCTTGCGGGACTACCCGACAACATTACTTGTAGGATTCCGCACAACCTACTATATTTGTGCTATGCAGAAGGTCAAAAAGGCAAGATTTGACAAGGTCATAAAGAAGTTCGTGATCTCTTTTGTGGTAGGTTTGTTCGCGGGCAGTGTACTCTTCTCCATTATAAAAGAATATTCGCCTGTTGTAATTGACAAAGCCACCAGCTTCACCGCTTCCGTAGTGGGATTCTTCTTGGGTCTTCTGGGAATGGCGGTCAAGTGCCAGGCCGAGTCAGTGAATCTGGATGGATACAGTTTCAGAATAATAGACCAGTGTCTGGGGGCTTATGAGGTCTTCATCTTCTCGGCAGCGGTGATTGCCTATCCCACTGATTCGCGGAAAAAGCTATGGGGTATCGCCCTGGGCATACCATTCTTATTTTTCATCAATGTCATCAGATTGATGGTTCTCGGAGCGGTCGGAACTGTGTCTCCCGGAACCTCGGCGTTTATGCACCTCTACCTGTGGCAGATCATCATCTTTCTGACCGTGCTTCTGGCATGTCTTTTATGGATAAGACTAATCGTCCAGCTTGGGCAAGGAAGCTACTGATTTTCTTCGGGAAATTCCTTCTCGTCTCTTTGCCTCTGTTTGTATTGTGGATGGTAGGGGGATATTTTTATATTTCCACGGTTCTTTTCTTTGTCAAATCTTCCGTCGGAATCTTGGGACAACAGCTACCCGGTCTTCCTATGTCTTTAGATCTCTTCAGCAGCCCCATACCCTTCATCTCGCTCATGGTTATCAGCAAAGGAGTGAAACTTCGACAAAGACTGTCTAAAATCGGAATTGGCCTGCTGGTTTTGTTCTCATGGCACTTAGTTGCCACGATGATTCTCTACTTGATCATTACCGGCCAGTCCGAGCTTGCAGTGTGGAAATCTGTCCTGTTACCTTCATTCAGGACTTTTCTTTACATTTTCAATCTGGTTCTGCCATTCTTGTTGTGGTTCTACTTCCTGGGAAAGACAAGGATAAAGAAGTCTGTTCTGTAGCTATCTTTCTTGAGAGATGTCTCCTTCTCAACGAGAAGAGGAGAGCGATATTCCTTTCGGCTTTCTACTCCTAGGGATTGCAGAATTTGACTCATAAAACTGTGGCGCAGGTCCGTAATCAAATCTGCGCCATAAAAGCTCTTATTCCCATGAGTCGAGCGGATCAGCCACGACCCATTAGTATCCGCTTAATCCGTTAAATCCGTTGACCCATCCGTTCAATCCGGTGGTATGAACCGCATGGTTCATACCGTTGACTGAGCGGTTGACAGCATCTCGCACGCTTTAAACGTGTTCGAAAGAAGCATGGCGATGGTCATGGGGCCGACTCCGCCGGGGACCGGCGTGATGGCCTTCGCCACCTGGCTGACAGAATCGAAGTCCACGTCCCCCACCAGCCTGTATCCCGATTTGGTGGACGGGTCTTTTATCCTGTTGGCGCCCACGTCAATTACCACCACACCCTGCTTAACCATGTCCGCAGTAACAAACCTGGCCTTGCCCATTGCCGCAACCAGAATGTCTGCTTGCTTCGTGACGGCGGGAAGGTCGTCTGTGCGAGTGTGACACACGGTGACGGTAGCGTTGCCGCCCTTTGCTTTTTGATACAACATCGGGGCTAATGGTCTGCCCACTAAGCTCCCGCGACCTAATATTACCACATGCTTTCCGGAAGGATCATTCCCTGACCTCATAAGAAGCTCGACGATACCTAGGGGGGTACAGGGCATAAAGGTTGGCTTACCGGCCAGCATCATCCCCACGTTGAAGGGATGAAACCCGTCCACGTCCTTCTTCGGATCGATGGCTAGGATCACCTTTTCTTCGCTTATCTGGTCTGGTGTGGGGAACTGTACCAGGATCCCATGGATAGTCTCTTTTCGGTTGAGTTCATTGATCTTTTCCAGCAGATCGGATTCAGGCA
>CBDUQU010000191.1:0-4358 GCA_965369445.1 uncultured bacterium
TTGCCGTAGTATCGCGCCAGTTTTCCGCAAGCCGTGGTCTTGCCCGATCCCTGCAAACCAATGAGCATGAAGATGGTAGGAGGCTGGGCAGAGAACTTCACCTCCACCCTCTCTTTGCCCAGGAGAGTGGTTAGCTCGCCGTTGACTATCTTGATAATCTGCTGACCAGGCGTAATGCTTCGCAGAACCTCCTGACCGACGGCTTTGGATTCCACCTGGCTGACAAAATCCTTCACCACCTTGAAATTAACGTCGGCTTCCAGAAGCGCCCGCCGAACCTCTCGCAGGGCGTCCTTTATGTTGCTCTCGGAGAGCTTTCCCCGTCCCCGGAGCTTCTTGAATATGCCTTCTAATCTTATGGTTAAGTCTTCAAACATGGTCTTAGAGTCGAATCCGCCTTGAGTCTCTTAAATCAAGGGAGAAGAACCTCCCTCGCCTCTATGGCTTATCATACGCCTGATCCCGCCAAAATGCGGAAACTATAATATAACCACCCTTAGGGTTTTAGCAACAAAAATCTACCCGTTCATCCCCCCAGAATCTGCACTCTGTCGATTCCGGGCTTCTCTTTTTAGTCTTCACGACGATAGAGAAGCCCAACTCTCCAGGCAAGGTCGTACCGGTATTTCCTGATGCCGAAACGTCAAAGTCTCAAGATTCCCTTGAAGCCTTCACCACTCTGCAATAATCCCAAGGTTGTGGCAGGGTATCCTTCGGCCTACGCCCTCAGGACAAGCCCTTACCCTGCCACATAGCTTAAAGGTCGAGGGTGACGAAAACCCCCAGACGGGAGGGCATACGCCCCCGTCCGGGCATCTGCTCGTCTGGGAGGGTACCCTCAACCAACTAGTTCCTATGATTCCCTCAAGGCCTTCACTGTTCGACAGTAGCTCTTGCTTTTGAATATCGCCGCCCCCGCCACCAAGATCTCTGCCCCTGCCTTCTTGACCAAACCGGCTGTCTGAGGACTTATCCCTCCATCCACCTCTATTCCTGTTTTCAACTTGTTCTCTCGTATGAACTTCTTTGCCTCTTTTATCTTGGGCAGAACCGACGGGATGAACTTCTGCCCGCCGAATCCGGGATTGACCGTCATAAGTAAAAGCAGATCCAGCTCCTTTAAGAGAGACTTGACCACGGAAAATGGAGTTCCGGGATTTAAGGCACATCCTGCTTTGACCTTGAAGCTCTTGATCAGATTGATGGTCCGGTGGAGATGTCGGCAGGCTTCGAAGCTTACCGTCAGATAATCTGCGCCGCTTTTGACGAATGACTCTAAGTAGGAGTCAGGGTTCTCGATCATCAAATGAACGTCTAAAGGGAGCTTGGTGCATCGGTTTATGGCCTCGACGATCATAGGGCCAAAGGTGATGTTGGGAACGAAGTGCCCATCCATCACGTCCAGATGAAGGAGATCAACCTTGCACTTCTCCACCCGTTTGATCTCCCTTTCGATGTTCTTAAAATCAGCAGACAAAAGAGAAGGCGCTACCTTTACCATCCGTCACCTCATAAAACAAGTACCGGTTTATCGTTGGCGAGGCTCGTATCGAGACTCGAGAATCGAAGCTAGTGGTCGAAGAAAGTCGAGCATCCATGACCCGCTTCGAGCACCGATACGAGCATCGAGACCGTAAAATGAGCTTCCAAAGCGTCCTGTATCGGACGCAACCGTTGTTTAGTCCCCAATCCCAAAGAAACCTCCATCATTCAGTGGTGCTTACCTCCAATACGATCCTGGACCCTCTTTCAACCTTTTTGCCCGGTTCCAGAGATTGTCTCAATATCGTGCCGGGGAGGAAATCGTCGTTTACCTTCAGCTTTATCCTGCCAAGCTTAAGTCCGATCTCCCGCAACTTCTTCTTGCTTTGGTCTATGTTCGTCCCCACCAGATCGGGTACCATTACGGTATCGGGCGTCATCCCCAGGCTTACCGTCAAATTTACGGGCATTCCTGCCGGAACCGGGGTTTCGTGTGAGGGTATGCTGGCGATCACCACGTCCTCGGGGAAAAAATCGGATGGACTCCAGCTTACGTCACCCATTTCCAATCCTTCATGCATCAGCAGAAGCTCAGCTTGTCTGATGGAAACACCCTCCAGTTTGGGCACCAGGACCGTCTTTCCGCCCTTGCTCAACGTTATCTTCACAAATCTCCCTTCTTTGACCCTGGTATTAGGAAGGGGAATCTGAGAAAGGATGGTTCCCGGAGGCTGAGTGGGATCATGCACCTCGGCCAGCACCTGAAGGCTAAGACCCTTCCTTTTTGAAATGGTCTCTGCCTCTTCTAAACTCAAGTCAATTAGATCAGGCACCGTGGTAGCTTCTCCCCAGTGGACGACCATGGGCATGATCACCCGGTCAGAGAGAAGCAGCAGGAGAAAAAGAGCGGCAACTCCTGCAAAGAGCAGAACCGGATACCTTATCGGCTGGTTTCCCCAGATGAATCCAAATACGGTCTTGAGCCAGAGCTTCAGCGTCGTCGTCATTCTCGTCTCCACAGATACTCTCGAAGATTGAGTCCTGAGCCTTCACATTCAACCAAAAATACACTATTCTGCCCGAAAATCCAGTCAAAAATCCCCTTGCTTGGCCGGGCTACGTCTTTTCCAAGCGACAGGCAAAGCTGCCGTCCGTCTTGTGAATGTGGGGCAGCGTCCTGACCATACCATTCTGATCCACCATCCCAGGGTCTACGAACTCCGAGCTATCTCGCAGCCTAAAATCTTTCCTTGTCTCAAGGAATTTTTCGATCACCCAGTCATTTTCCTCCGGTGTGATTGTGCAGGTGCTGTATACCAAAACACCCCCTTTTTTCAGAAGCGCCGCCGCATTCGACAGAATCTCCAACTGGAGTTTTTGCAGCCTGAGCAGATCCTCCTTTTGCTTTCTCCAGCGAGCATCCGAGTTTCGCCCCAGAGTCCCCAACGCCGAGCAGGGAGCGTCAACCAGAATCCTATCCACATCATTGCACTTGAAATCTCGGGCGTCGGCACGACACAAAGCCACCGAGCTTACTCCCAGCCTCTGGCAATTCTCCTTCAAGGTCTTCAGCTTTTGCATGCTGGCATCGACGGCTAAAACCATCCCCTGATCCTTCATCTTTTCTGCAATAAAAGTGCTCTTTCCGCCGGGAGCGGCACACAGGTCCAGGATGCGTTCGCCAGGCTGTGGGTCCAGGAGAATAACCGGCAGTCCGGCGCTCTCGTCCTGGAAATAGACCAAGCCCTTCTGCAACGGAGCAAACCGCTCCAAATCGATCTTGGATTCAACGGTATAAAAACCTTGGAGAAACCTACCGGGCTTAAACTTGATCTTTTCCCGCTTGAATATCTCTTCCAAACCCCCTTGATCGATTCTCAACGAGTTGAGCCGGCAGCACAGCTGCGGTCTCTTGTTGAAGGTCTCGCACAGCGTCACCGTCTGCTCTTCCCCGAAAAGTTTCAGCCAGTTTTCCACCATCCAGTCGGGAAATGAATAGAACAGGGCGATGTTCGCAATCTGATCCTCTTCTCTGGATGGAAAGGTCATCCGACCCCTGTCTCGCAGGTAATTCCTCAGGACCGCGTTGACCAGGGCAACCGTACCCCGGTGCCCGAACTTCTTGGCCAGCTTGACCGACTCGTCCACGGCTGCTCTCTCTGGAACCTTATCTAAGAAGTCTATCTGGTAGAGGCCCATTCTCAAGATATTGCGAATCCAGGGAGTCAGCTCCTCCAGCTTCCTTTCCAGAAAAAGACCTAACACATAATCCAACCTTCTCCTCATCTTGGTGGTTCCGTGAACCAGCTGGCCTATGAATCTACGATCCAGGGAGGAGAGATACAGGCCGCGAGAGCAACTGAGGATTGCCTGGTCGGCAAAGGTCTCCTCGGTTTCTATTTGATAGAGAACCTTCAAAGCAATCTCTCGGGGATTTGTGTCTTGTCGTTTTGTCACTCTGTTAAGAAGATTTCCAATCGTGAGGATTTTCTCTGGTGAAATTTGTCAATAAACTCGAGTTGAACTCGAATTATTCACTAAACCACATCCATGGGGGTCAGAATCTGTTCGTTCTTCAGGACGAAAAGGCCGGTTCTTCTGAAAAACAGGCTCAAGACTTCTCTTTCCTGAAGCCCAAACCCATATGTCAAGACTTCCTCCGGTCGGGCATAACCCTCACTGCCTATGCCCAGTTGCATCTTGAGGAAAACTTGATCGCCGGCAGGTTCAGACTCCAGTTTCATAATGCGCCTTCTGATATCCACTTCCCTAACGTCCTGCTTTTTGGAAACTCGTTTCACCCACAGATTCTGTTTCTCCAGTATGAACTTGATCGATTTCTCAATCTCATCTAAAGGAAAATCCAGTCTCACTTC
>CBDUQU010000192.1:0-4333 GCA_965369445.1 uncultured bacterium
AGATCCGCTACTCCGCTTCCCGATGGGTTGATCTTCTGTCCATCCAGAAGGATCAAAACGTGTTTGGGTGAGGAACCCCGGATGCTGACCTGGTGAGTTCCCCCAACGGTTCCGCTCTTTTGCACGAAAACGCCGCTTACGTTGTCAATAACCTCGGAAAGGGTCTTTGCCTGCATCCTCTCTATCTTTGGTTTCTCTATGGTCTCGATGCTGATGATCCTGATAGGCTCCTTCTCAGCGACAACCTCCGAGCCGGGGACAAAGTAGATCTTCCTCCTGAGCTGGACATCAATCCGAACGGCAATATCTTCAGTTACCCTCACCGGAGAGATCATCCGGTTTTCATACCCGGGAGATGAAATGGCCAACGAGTAGGTTCCCACCGGTATTTTCTCCAGAAAGAAATAACCGGAGTTGTCGATTGCGCATTCATAATTTGTATTAGCTATTTTGACCGTGGCTTGGGGTATAGGATGACCATCATCCTGATCGTAGATGTGCCCTTCAATCTTTATGTTGGATTGAGCGAAGGCAAAGGGAGGGTATAACCAGATGCTCAGGCAAGCTAGAAGAACGAGGAGAACCCTTACTCGGCGCGGCCGCAGAGACTCTGGCCGAGCGGCCGAGGATGAAACTTTCCTGAAGCGGCGGACGGCGGACTTGTCCTGAGCGAAGTCGAAGGACCGTGGACTTGTCCTGTCTTCGACCCTGCACTTCGTCCCGAGGCTCAGTGTCGAGGGAAGGCTCAAGCAGACGCTTGCCCGTCTGGGCAGACCCGAAGGGAGCGAAGTCGAAGGGCTGTGGACTTTTTTATAAACAGAGGAGACTCTCATTTTTCGCCTTCTGGTTGCCACTTGCCAGGGAGGATAAGGGCTTCCGGTTCGAAGGCGAAAAACAAAAAAACCCCGCCTATGGCGGAGTTAAGGTGCTTTCTGACCCTTCCCCTACCCGCGCAAGGAAATGAGAAAACAATCAATCTGGCAGGTCTCCTGACTTTGTGGCTTCAGACCTACTCGCTTTCGCCTTCCCGTCCCTCGTGACGTGGGACAGTGACTTCTTTCCAAGCTTTCGTAGCCACTTACAGTAGCGGGGCTGTGGCGGAATCTCACCGCCTTCCCTCAGGGCCCTTTTCGGGGCACCAGACCAACGGTTTGCTTATCAGAGATCAAGTTTCAGTTATATTATATGCGATCTAACGCTTCGAGTCAAGAACAAATACGAACTTTTTTCAGAAATGAGACCAGCAGTTACCGCCCGGCCTTCTGGAGCGGAATCGCGACCACCGCCTAACTTCAGTTAGGTGCTGGAACTCAACTAACTCAACGCCCAAATGGGCGGTAACCTTTCCCGGCCTTACCCAATCGGCGCACACCCGGCAGCCGCCCCGCTTTAGCGGGGCGCATCTTCTGCTCGAAGAATCGAGCGACTACACACGTTGGTTCGGGGTGCCCTCACCCCGAACTCCACGGGTCGCAGGGTAAGGGTACCCTGCGACAACTGTAAAACGCCGCGGGGTAGGGGCTTGCCCTAAGGAGCCAGGCCGAAGGGTACCCCGCGACAACTGTGACTTCGCTCAGGACAGAAAGCTTGCGGAACTGCCGAACCATAAATCGAGCAACCACACCTCCTAAAGCCAACCCTTTTCCTTATACCACTTGACAGTCTCTGCCGCGCCGCGTTCCAGATCATACTCAGGCGAGAATCCCAGCTCGGCTTTGGCCTTGGAAACATCCAGGCCCCAGTATCTTTGGGTTATCTCTCTGGCCTTCTGAGTATTGAATATGGCTGACTTTCCCAAGAGTTTGGAAAAGCCCTCTGAGATGAAAGCTAAGAAAAACACAACGCTTCTGGGAATCTTCAAAGGAATGGTCTTTTTATTTAAGACCCCGGCCATAATGTTGAATGTCTCTTTCCACGAATAGATTTTATCGTCTGCAATGAAGTAAATCTCACCAACACTTCTGGGATTCTCCGCTGCCAGAATGATCCCCTCGACCAAATCCCTGACATATACCAGACTCAAAAAGCTCTCCCCTCGTCCGAACGAAATCCGAAATCCCTTGCTTGCCACCTTGAAGAATCCTAACACGTCCGTATCCCTGGGCCCATATACGGCAGGAGGGCGAATGATGGTTATGGGCAGTTGTGAGGAGTACTGCAAGATGACTTTTTCTCCTTTTAGCTTGCTTTCACCGTAATCGGTCACCGGCCGGCAGGGCGCGGTCTCATTCAAAGGCTGTTCATCACTGCCAGGGCCGACTGCGGCCTGACTGCTTATATACACCAGTCTCTGAAGCTTCGGGTTTTCCTCCACACAGGCCTCAACGATATTCCTTGTTCCATCCGCGTTCGCTTTAAAATACTCTTCCCTGCTTTTCGCTTTGGTCAGACCCGCAGCGTGAAAGACCAGATCTACGTCCTCAAAAAAACCCTTTAGAGAATCCTTATCCGCAATGTCTCCGTAGACGTACTCCACCCTAAGGCCGGAGATCCATCTTAAGTTGCTGGTCTTCCTCATCAGACATCTGACCTGATATCCCCTCTCCAGAAGCCCCTCCACCAGATGGCTGCCCACGAAACCATTTGCCCCGGTGACTAATGTTCTCAGATTCTTACTCATAGCCTGATTCTCTAAACAGTGATTCACTAACTAAGGCGTTCAAAAGGTCTTTCAATATAAGCTAACTCGCGCTCGAATTCAAATAAAACTTCCGGGCCAAAGAAAAAGCCTTTGGTGTGTAAAACCAAAGGCGTGTAGCAAACCTGTT
This sequence comes from uncultured bacterium, assembly GCA_965369445.1. Classification (GTDB taxonomy): domain Bacteria; phylum Zixibacteria; class MSB-5A5; order MSB-5A5; family SM1-73; genus SM23-73-3. Next base: position 2,769 of record CBDUQU010000192.1, read on the forward strand.
CGGATTTCTGCAGCTTGCCCGCAGCAGAGCTGTGGGGCACCACGACATCAATCGTTTTTCTTCATGCGCGTAATTCGATATTCCCCAAACTCGGGCAGAGCATTGAGGGGAATCCGGCCACTCATGGCCAACTCTTCCGGTGAAGTGTCAGCGATCACGCGTGGACGAGTGACTCCTTTAGGCCTCTCGAACGTGACCCGGTAAGTGCCGTCTGACGCCTGTAGGATGGCGGAGAACCTATCCTTCGTCTCAAGGACAAAGTAGCCACCAACCTTCTGCATGATCGGCAAAGCCTCGCTCATCGACATCCCGCGTTTCAGTTGCTGGGCTAGGTCTATTTGGTCAGCTTTAGGCTTGATGTCCGCCTGCTCGAAGTGGACAAGTCGATATGGCCCTGTATCCGTGCCGGACGGCCGTTGGAATGTGAGGTGGTAACCCCGGTCGCCAATACGACGTGTGTCTGTGCAACGGTCACTGGTGTGCCACGTCAGCGTGATCCTCCTCGCGTCTTTGAGCAGTGGCACACATTCGTCCCACGTCATCCCGACCCTGATCGGCAGTTCTGGCTCGAGAGTTGACTGGCTGCTCGAGGTGGCGGGTTCGGAGAGCTTCTGAAGCTGAGTCTTGTTGTCTGAGTCGCCGCCACATGCCATTGTACTTAGCACGCAGAAGGCAACTAGAGTTATAAACGGACCCAGACTCAATAGTGCACGACATCCAGTGCTTGTTTCGGATCTGCATGCCGGTGCTAGAGGTCCAACTGCCGGTTCCACTCTGCCCATGTTTACTCATTTCGCCCCGTCTGATGACCTGCATCAGTGCCTGGTTATGGCAAGTCCACTGAACGCGAGCCTGTCCACGGTAGACCTGTGGAGCACCCCGAGTCTTAAAAGAAACAACTTCTTAAACGATGGTAAATGTTCAAAGTCAAGAATCTCGCCCTCTGCGTGGGGTTCTTTACTTTGATGTTCATAGAATATAGAAATCATCAGAAACATTTCAAAAATTCTTTGAACACAACGACAATCGTAAGTACAGCTATCAGAATTGTCAAAAAGACAAGTCGCTTTGTCATTTTTTCCAATTTTAGTGATGTCTTAATGTTCGCGTCAGAATATCTTTTATTTAGTTCAAATATGCCCTTCTGGTATGGAATTGATTCTGGGCGTTTTGAAAATGTCCATTTGTAAAGATCATCACTTGACATTTTGCTGAAATCTGGATTGTCGTTATATGGATAGTTCATCGGATTCACCTTATATGGGTTTATTGTTCACGTTACACGCCCAACAGACTTCATGGAGCTTGCCCGCAGCAGTGCTGTGGGCCATCCCGGCCCGTAACCCGATCTTTCGGAAAATCCAATCAGTCTATATTGTCAATGTAAGGGTTTGTGCAAGCTTGTCAAGCACTTTTGAAGGGGCTTCCTGATTCTATTGCGGCAAGCTCAGGCAGTGGGTCGGGAGCCCCCTGCTGCAGACGCTATCAAACCTCTAAACTCACCCCCATACCCCCTCTCTTTGTACAGACCGGAGAGAAGGGTAACAGGTGTTCGGACACATGGG
>CBDUQU010000193.1:0-4326 GCA_965369445.1 uncultured bacterium
CGGAATTGGTGAGCATGGAACGGAGCACCAACACCAGCACCTGGTTTGCGGGCACCTTTGATGCCACCGATATCAATTCAGGAGGCACCGGCAATTTCTATGCTTCGCTAACCTCTGATTTGATCACTTACATCGAGATGAACGGCATAGTGGTAGCCAAAGTCTTCGAGAACATCGGCACCAATGGACCCATCTACGGCATGGACAGCACGGTGGTGGTGAGCATACCGGATGGAGCTACAGATGCGGAGAACGGGCTGGCCATACTGCCCTCTGATCTTCCCATATCACCCTACTGGCAGCAGCAATGGATACCCATAGGAAATGATAAGGGTGAGGCGGCCTTCATCTTCATGACCTCCGGATGCAACTACAGCTTCATCAATGGTAAGTGGGCCACTATCACCATCAGCTACGATGAAACCAAGGTGACTATTCCTGAGGAGGGTCTCAGCGTTGGCTGGTGGGATGGCAGCAAGTGGGTGTTGGATCAGGATATGTATCTTCCGACTGTGAATACAGCCGACAACACCATCACCTTCTACGCCTCGGTTCTGCACGGAGTCTATTGTGTGCTGGAGATCGGTGGATTCAACATAGCTGGTCCGACCGTATGGCCGCTTTGTGACACCTACAGCGGAATCATGCCAGTATTTGCCGCTCATATAACTGACCGGGAGAACGGCATAGATTCAAGCTCGATCAATGTGAAGCTGAGCAGCTACCGTGGTTTCTCAGATGTGCGTATTGTCGAAAACAGTGATGACGATGACACGGATGGTTTCTCTTTCGATTATAACACCGTAACCGGCGTGATGGAGGTCTATTGGGACACCACCAATAACCCATATCCGCTTCCAGCCGGTCTTAATGCCGTGACTATCACTGCCATGAACAATGTGGGCAGCTTCAAGTCCGCTACCACTGAGTTCACCGTCGACGCCACGGTCCCGGATGTGGTATGGCATCCTGTTTGGATTTCCGGGGAAAAGCCTGCCGTCACCTTTATCATCACCGATGATGAGTCCGGGGTGAACAAGGACGCTATCTGGATAGATATTTACGACGCAGATGAATCGGATCAGCCTTATGAGAAGGATCTGCTTCTTCCCATCTATCCGGACGGTGTGGACGAGTTCTGGACCGACGATACCACCCTGTATGTGGAGTTGACCAATCCTTGCGATGGGCAATATCTGCACGTGGTGATCTACGATGGGTCTTATGACTACGAGTATCACGACTATCTTGACTGGTCATGGCGTGTATACGCAGGTGGAGTCAGAGATTGTGTAGACAACAAGGCTTCGGCAGAACACCTGGTCTTCCCGATTGACCGGGTTAGTCCTCAGTTCAGCTTTGTCACTTCCACTTATGCTAATCCGGTTAAGATGCTGGTCACTGATCCAGTGGATACTGTGTTCCACCACACCTACAAACAGGGCTCTGGAGTAGATGTAAACTCCTTCAAGATCACAGAAAATGGTGTGGAGGTAACCAGCTTCACCTTCAATTCAGCCACCAACATCTTGACCTACACTCCAACCGTCAGCGGACCGATCGAAGTGGTGGTAACCGTGATGGATATGGTGGGCAACGAAGGCGGTATAGAATTCAACAACGGGGATGAAGACGCTGAAGGTCCGGTTATAACTTGGACATCGCTGACTGAGAGGCCAATCAGGATCCGTATCACCGACGCCATGTCGGGAGTGGATTGGTCGACCCTGAAGTTCTATGAGGATGGTCTGTTGATCTGTGAGGGTCTGGAATGCACCGACGAGGCCGTTGTCATTGACGCAACCAGTGGTGTGATCGAGTATAACCAACCGGCTGGCAGGATACACGTGGAGATCGAAGTGAAGGATAATGCTGGCAACCTAAGTGACGCCGACTTCTACACCGAGGAAGAGCACCTGGCCTTTATGGATCCTCACAACTATCCCAACCCGTTCGATCCGAGAGCGGGTAACAGTAATACCACCATAGATCTGGGGTTGAGCAAATCCGCCTACGTGACCGTCAAGATATATGACTTCGCCGGCGAATATGTTGCCACCATCGCAACCAATCAGTTCGTTTCTCCCAAGGAAAACCTATACTGGGATGGAACTTCCGAGGGTGGAACCGATGTGGCTAACGGAACCTATCTTTGCTACATCAAGGCGAAGGATTCTAACGGTTCCACAAAGACAGCAGTGATAAAGATTACTGTGCTCAAAAGGGATAAATAAAGTTTCAACGGGTGGGTCCCCCATAAAGGGGACCCACCCTGAAAATAAAGGAAACTTTGTTAATCTTATAAGGAGAAAGGAGAAGATTGAAAATGCTAAGCAAAACAGCAAAATTCCTGGTGATCTTTTGCCTGCTGTCAGTGGTGTGTATCTCCGGTGCCTGGGCCGACGATAACCATATGCTTCCCATGCTGAGAATGGGAGTTGGCGCCAGGGCACTGGCCATGGGAGGCGCGTACGTGGCCGAGGCTCACGATGCCACAGCTGGCTACTGGAACCCGGCAGGACTGGCGGATATCGAATGCGTCAGTTTCACTGGCATGTATGCCGCAGAGATGTCCGTCGACCGAACCTTCAACTACTTCGGGTTCGGCTGGACCCCATCCCAGGTTACCAATTACGGGACCTTCGGCATATCCTGGCTGAATTCAGGCATCAAGGATATTCCGGGGTATGATGACGACGACAATCCAACCGCCCTCTTCGATGATATGAACAATGTGTTCCTGGTCTCATGGGCTTTCGGAAACGAGTTCAAGGAGAGGATGTTCTCGTTTGGCTTCAGCTTGAAGGTGGTCAGCATGAAAATCGAGGACGTCAATGAGACCGGATTTGGCGGAGATGCCGGCATCAAGTTCGCCATCGATCGCAGGGTGTCGTTAGGCTTGATGGTTCAGGATATCGGCACCAAGGTGGCCAACGAAACGGTTCCTACCACTATTCGTATGGGACTGGCCATCTATCCTCTGGGAGAGGATCACTCTCTGGTGATACCCGTAGATTACGCAACAACCAGACACCGGAGCGATGAAACCTTCCATCTCGGAGCAGAGTACTTCTGGGAGTTTGGCGAGAACTGGGGTGCCGGCCTCATGGCTGGCTTAAACGATGGAAACTTCGCCATCGGCACGGGCTTGAAGGTGTCTTCTTGGTTCAGATTTGACTACGCCTATGTTACCGACAAGGAGGACTTCTTAAACGAGAACCATCGGCTCTCACTGTCGGCAGACTTTTAAGTAGGTTTGTTAGACAGGCAAACACACTAGGAAAAAGATTGAAAGCCCTCCCCGCTTTTGTTGGGGAGGGCTTTTGATTTTGGTGGGTCGTTTTGAACCTCACCCCCTGATCCCCTCTCCCCCGCCTTTGGCGGGACGAAGCAATCTCTCAGAGTTGAAGGGATTGCTTCGCCTTCGGCTCGCAATGACATGGTGGTACCCGTTATCGCCAAAAGTTCTGCTCTCAGGTGGGACGACGAGGTGATCTGTCAATGTCGAATGAGATTGTGTCACCCTGGAATGACAGGGAAAAGATGGCAGGGGAGTGAGGAAAATAGGGGAATGGTTTAAGCTTGCTGGCGAGGGATATCAATGCCGTGCTTCTTTATCTTGTACCTAAGCAAAGCTTCGTCGATGCCAAGGAGCCGGGCAGCCTGGGTCTTGACTCCATTGGTCTCGCCCAAAGCCCTTTCTATCTGCTCCCTCTCATATTCTGCCTGCTGCTTGGGAAGAGAGGGGAAGCCGTCCGAGCAAGTGGTTTTTGCGTTTTTGAACTTCTCCAGGTTATTGTCCAGATGGTCAAAGCGGATTATCTTCTCCCCCCTGGAGGCGATCAGCAGCTTCTTGACCTCATTTTCCAGCTCCCGGACGTTTCCGGGCCAGTCATAGACAGCAAAAAGCTCCAATATCCTGGGATCAACGGTTGGAGTCTCTGATGGAGAGAGGCCATCATCGCCAGCGGAGTCTGTCCTCATGCCGTTGAAAGAGTGTTTCTTTAGGAAATGTTCCACCAGAAGGGGGATATCCTTCCTTCTCTTTCTCAAGGGGGGAAGTTTGAATCTCATCACGTCCAAGCGGTAGAACAGGTCGCTGCGGAACTTCCCCTCCTGCACCATCTCGTCTAAGTTTCGATTGGTGGCGGCTATCACCCTGAAATCGACCTTTCTCGGCTTCACCTCCCCGATGCGCATGATCTCCTTTTCCTCTATGGCTCGCAGGAGCTTGACCTGAGTGAGCAGAGGCACCTCGGCGATCTCATCCAAGTACACGGTTCCGCCGTCAGCTTCATGCAAAAGCCCCTTCTTGTCGGCAACGGC
>CBDUQU010000194.1:0-4254 GCA_965369445.1 uncultured bacterium
AACCACCAGAAGCACCAGATGCACCAGATGTACCAGAAGCACCGGCCAAACATCGTCATCCACGGTGAATCCGTGTAATCAGTTGGTATGAACTGTATGGTTCATACCGTGGGGGGGAGCTACCCGACAATCTGGTTCTGTCAGGTCTTGCTCGGAGGGTGTGACCTGACAGAAGGATGGAACTGGCTACTGGAAGCGGATATGTGTCGGGTCACACTCATGGCAAGCCATGAGCACGACCCAACACAACGGCAACCCCCGATTGTCCTCCTTAACAGGGGGACGACATGGATTTGTCCCCCTGACAAGGGGGAGACAGGGGGTTAAACACCTACCGCTATTCACTTATCGGGTGCTCGGTATGATAGACTCGGCCTGACGAGCAAGCCGGGCCACTCGTCCTCTAACCCTTGATGCAGCCCAGAGGTTTGAGGTCACGTTGGTAACGGACACCCTGTCCGTTACCAGAAAACGTCACGGACGAGGGCGTCCGTTCACGGTGAATCCGTTCAGGATAAATCCGTGACGAACAGAGTATCCCACGTTGAACCGTGGTTCCCCCCACCGCTCGCGGTAGGTTTACTCCTCTTTCTCTAACCCTTGATGCAGCCCAGAGGTCTCAGTTGAATCACTTTCTTGGAGATGCCCAGATTATCAACCGTGGTGACCACCTCGTCTATGTTCTTGTAGGCCAATCCCGCTTCCTCGGCCAACCCCGACATGGAGACCGCCCGAACCACTATTCCTCTTTCGGTCATCCTCTGTCTGAGTTCGGTCCCTCTTACCTTTCTCTTGGCTGCCGTTCGCGACATGACCCTTCCTGCCCCGTGGCAGGTGGAGCCGAAGGTCATCTCGCAGGCCTTCTGAGTTCCTGCCAGGAGGTACGAGCCGGTCTCCATCGAGCCGCCCACTATCACCGGCTGTCCCTTGGCCCGGTAGATCTCGGTGACGTCAGGGCTGTTAGGCGGGAAAGAGCGAGTGGCGCCTTTGCGATGAACGATGACCTCTTTTTCCTCTCCGTCGATCTCGTGTTTTTCGATCTTGGCTATGTTGTGGGCCACGTCGTAGATGATGTGCATTCCCAGATCTTCGGCACTACGGTTGAAGGTCTGGCTGAACGCCTCCCTGATCCGGTGGGTTATAACCTGCCGGTTGGCGAATGCAGAGTTGGCCGCGCAGGCCATGGCTGCGAAATAATCCTGCCCCTCCGGTGACTTGAAGGGCGCGCAGGCCAGCTCCCGGTCCAGTATCTTAAGTTCGTACTTCTTCATAGCATTCAAGAAGGTCTGGAGATAGTCGGTGGCTATCTGGTGACCAAACCCGCGGGAGCCGCAGTGTACCATGACGAAGACCTGGTTGGGTTTGTTGATACCATACACCCTGGCGGTTTCCTCATCGTAGATCTGGTCGGTCAACCCAACCTGCACCTCCAGATAATGATTCCCCGATCCCAGGGTGCCTAACTGACCGACCCCGCGCGAGATGGCCTTGTGGCTAACCTTGGACGGATCGGCTCCCTTCATACGCCCGGACTCCTCTATCCGGTCAGCATCCTCCTGCCAGCCGTACCCGTTTTCGATACACCAATCCACGCCATTGATCATGACCTGCTTGAAGGTCTCCGAATTCAGCTTGACGATTCCTTTGGAACCTACTCCGGCCGGCACCGCCTTGAAAAGGGTGTCCATGAGAGCGGTCATCTTTGGCTTGACCTCTTCCACCGTGAGATCGGTTCGAATCAATCTGACGCCGCAGTTGATGTCAAATCCGATTCCGCCGGGCGAGATCACGCCGTCCTCGGTGGAGAAAGCGGCCACTCCCCCGATGGGAAAACCGTAACCCCAGTGTCCGTCGGGCATACACAGCGCATGCTTCTGAATACCGGGAAGAGTTGCCACGTTGGTGATCTGGTTGAACACTCCCTGGTCCATGATCTCCATCAACTTATCCGAGGCTAAGATTCTGGCCGGAACCCTCATTCCCTCCTTCTCGCTTCGGGGAATCTCCCACACACCGTCCTGAATTTTCTTCATCTCCATAATATCACCTCATCTTTTAAAACGAAGCTCGAGGCTCGTTTTCGTTGGCGAAACTCGTATCGAAGCTGGATGCTTGAATCTTGAACCTTGACCCTGATCTGTCGTTTAGTCGAGTTTCGAGCTTCGAATTTCGAACGCCGATACGAGCCTCGCAACCGTAAGACGAGCTTCGAGTCAACAGTCACGTATCCAGGACAACCCTGGCCGTCCATTTGTTATCCTCTTTCTTCACCTCCAGAAGATGGTAGGTGACAGCTTTCACGTCCACCCTGACTCGATGCTTCTTCTGATCTGCGGGCTCGCCCCATATCGAGGCTTTCAAGCTGTACCCGTTCTTCTTCTGGATTTCTATGTCGAATTTGCTGAAGAGCATGGATTTCAGGTCCTTCAGGTAAATCAGCTCCGCCAGCCAGTCGAAGAGCAGCTCGTCTAAATTCTCGCCCGCCAGCTCTACCGCCTCCTTAGATTTAGGCTCGATGGTCTTTGTGTCCGCCATCACGTCGAAGGCAGCTTCCGCACAGAGCGCGAACAACTCCTCCAAGCTCTCCGCCTCGGCCTGGAAAGCCGCGTCCGCAATAGCCACGTCCTCAAGAAATCGATATGTGCCCATATTCAAAAAATGGTTACCTGTCGCGTCCGACTCTTATACGTGCGCATTCCTCAACCCGTTTTCACTCCATTCTATCAGTTCGTGGTCGCAGTCTCCAGTTGCAGACGGTGCGGCCACGAAGAAAGGGCAAAGGGAATTCACTTGCAGCAATGGGGTATTCCAGATCGCCAAAAGATCTGGGAAGATCGTTGTCGTCCAGCCAATGACAAAGTGCGCCGGCGGCAAACCAGATGCTTGATCCCCTGCTTGCTTCAAACGGCGCACTTGTTTTACGGTATGATATCTGTTTTTAACCGACTTTCTCAATGCAGTCGACCGGGCAGATTTCCACGCAGCGAGATCCTCCCTCGATACCCTCGCAATCGTTGCAGGTGTTCGGGTCGACTAAGTAAATGTCACCTTCGCTGATAGCTGACTGAGGACACTCCGGCATGCAGAGTCCGCAGGCTGTGCACTCCTCGGTGATCTTCATGGTCATACGGATTCACCTCCTCCTTAGGATGAATTTCCTTTACGACTCTTTTGCAGGCCCAATATATAGAACCGGGAATCCAATTGTCAATCGTTATTTGGGAAAAGTTCTGTGTTGTTCCCCCAGGGATGATCCTGGCGACGAGGCATCCAAAAAACGAGAGGAAATATGACCCTGCTGCGGAATGGTCCAGATAGAGGAAGAGGGTGTGCTTTGGTAAGGGTAGAGGGGGGCTAGGAACTACCCAAAGCTACAGGGCACACCCTCGGGATGAACTCAACTATACGTTACTCAATATAACTACCTTCCTCTTATTGGCAATCGGCAATGTACCCTATTTTGCCAACATGCGCACCTGATCTGAATTGGCCTCGTCCTTATTCTTTCCCTACAGGTTTCCCCCACAAGGGGGGAACCTGTCACGGCCTGACTCAGTTCAGTCTAGAGAAGCCGTCATACGTTCAGGTCGACCAGGCCCTTCTGGATGGCATACTTCACCAGTTTGGCAATATCATGGATGTTGAGCTTCTGCATGATGTGGGCCCGATGGGCTTCCACCGTCTTGACGCTGATGAATAGCGACTTGGCCACCTCGCGGTTGGTATATCCTTCGGCAATCAGCTGCAGAACCTCTCTTTCCCTGTCGGTCAAGAGATCGAACGGGGTTTCGGTCTTGCCGGTCTCCATCTTACGCATGTATGCATCTATCAGCGTCTTGGAGATGGAAGGACTCAAGAAAGATTTGTCCGAATTGATGGAACGAATGGCGGAGACCAGCTCTTCCACAGCTCCCTCCTTGAGGATGAACCCGGAGGCACCTGCCTGAAACGACTGAAGGACATATTCCTCGTTTTTGTGCATGGTCACCATGATCACCTTGGCCGAGGGCAACTGCTTCTTTATCTGCCTGGTTGCCTCCAGCCCGTTCAGGTTGGCCATGGCGATGTCCATGAGAATAACGTCCGGCTTCAGCTCGGTTGCCTTCTTCACCGCCTCGCGTCCGTCCGAGGCTTCTCCCACCACCTGCAGGTCGGACTCCTCTTCCAACAGCTTCTTGATTCCCTGGCGGAAGATCTTATGGTCGTCTGCCACCAGGAGTTTAATCTTCTTCATACTGCACCTCCTGAAAAGGG
>CBDUQU010000195.1:0-4244 GCA_965369445.1 uncultured bacterium
CCGTGAGGAGCGCTGAAAGAGTATTTGTTGGTTATGTTCATGGAGTTGTCGTAGGACTTGCTGACAGACTGGTTCCCTCCTCGTCCCCTCAGGTTTTGGTCGGTGGTGACCTTTCTGGTGATCTTTACCGAACTCTGAATGCCATTCTTCCAGGTCATGGAAACCGAGGCCAACGGCGAAAAGCTCTCGGAGATCTTCTTGCTGAAGGTTTCGCCAGTTCTTTCGCTTCCCCTTTCGTCAACTAATTTGAAGTAGCCTAAGTTATATGAGAAAGAGGTGAAGAATCTTTTCAGTAACCACAGATTCGCGAGGTTTCTTAAGGCGAAGCCAAAATCCGGGAAACGGGTGCTGGTGATTTTAGTGGCCTCGGTGGCGGTTATGGTGCGGTTGAGGTTTCGGGCATAGCTGAAGTCGATGTGGGTGGAGAGGAGCTTAAACCCGCTTCTGGCGGAGTAATCTTCCCTCTCGGTGACCCGGTCGGTCGATTGAGCCTGACCCTTTCTTCCCACCCTGGGATCGTCGGTAAAGCCGAGCCTGTAGCTTACGGCGGGACGATCCATGAGGCCACTTTTACTGAAGCTTTGATTCTTACCATATTTGACCTTGACCGCATCGATTCTCCGGGTGAGCTTTCTGAGCAGGGTGAGGGGATTAAGACTCAAGAAGGAGGTTTCCTTCTCCTCTTGCTTCGGGGTTCCGCTTCCCAGTATCTTCTGCCAGTCGATGGTGAAGCTGGCTGATCTGTTATTGCTGTTACCAACCTTTCTGGTGCCTCCGAAGTTGTGAGAATCAAGCCTATCGGCATTCTCGTTGTACTTGGAGTCGAAGCTGAAGCTGGCATTGAAAAGAGACAGCCAGGATGGAGTGTACCTGGCCGAAAAGCTCTCCGTGTATCCGGTTTCTATACCCAGCTTGGCTTCCTTGGGATCCATTGACCAGACTATGGTTTTCGGATCCCTTATGTCCCTGGCAGTGGTCATGTTGTAGGTGATAGGGATGCTCTTTATGGGGCTGGCCTGAGCACTTAGATTTCCGGTGAAGCTCTTGGACATAGTGTCATATATCTCACCTAAGTTGGTCTCCCTGTGAGATCGCGCTTCACTCATACTCCCGCCGACAGATACTGTGGTGGGAATAAGGGAGAAGCTCATCTGAGTGAAACCTCTGGGAACCAGGGCGCCTTTCAGCCAGCCAAAAGGTTTCAAGGATCAGCCCCGTCCCAGCGGGAAACTGTATCCCGCGCTTATACCGGTGCTCTTGGTTCTCTCGACCGGGTTTAGCGGGTTGCTTTTGCGGCTCGTGCGGTAGTTGAAGCTGTGACTCATCCTCCTCAGGGTCGCCCCTACCAGCCAGTTCTCTGTGGGATGATCGAAGGAGGGTGAGAAAGTGAAACTTTTAGTCGCTGTCTCCGTTTTTTCTTTGTCCCTGAGTTCCTTGGGCAGTACTATATCAGAACCTCTTTTCCATTTGGGCAAAATCAGGGTTCGCGCGTAGCTTAAGGAGACGGGAAACTTGTATCCCAGCGAGACCGGAAGGAATCTATGAACCTGGATCCCGCTGACGTTGATATTGTAATCCGTGGTTGACTGGGTCCCCTCCTTCTTCTGAGTCAGGCTGCGAAACTGGCTATCCGTCTTGCCAAATGCAACCCGAACATCCGCAAGATCCGCCAGCTTGGCGGTGACGCTTAGCTTTCCTTTTACTCCCCTTTCCTTTCTGACGTCGGTGACCCGGAGCTCGTCCACCCACACCTCGTTGGATACAGGTTGAAAGTCGACGGTATCGGCGTTAATCACCCCCAGAGAAAACCATCTTATCCTGTTTAGGGCCGGACTTCCTCTCACGTGATATTGCCCCTCCCACACGTCTATGGGGTCGCGAGAGTCGCTGGGACGCTCGCTCACAGCGCGAGCCTTCAGGCCGGTGATCTGGTCGAAATCCATGAGTACCTCGTTCCGCGCGTCCCAGCCGGGATAAACGCGCGAGCGGTATTCGTAGAAGTTGGAGGAGTCAGCGCCCAGTTTCAGGAAAAACATGATCGTGCTGGTCGAATCGTCGTCCGGGCCGTGGACGAACATCTTCAAGTACCGGTAATTGGTATAGTCTTCGGGCTTGTACAATATCCGGTAAGCGGAGCCCTGATGGTTGGGCTTCAGGTTTTGATACTTAAGGGCGAGAGACTGCTCCTTTTCCCTCACCTGGGTCCTGCGGTCGAGAGTCCCGGCGATCCCGGCAGGTGGATAATAATTCGGATCCTCGTGAGTATTCTTCACAAAGACATCAAACTCCTCGTGGGGTGGGGTCCCAACCGGCAGGGGGGTCTGTCGGCGGGTTAAACTGGATATGCCCATGTTCTCCCACCTATTCCCCACCAGCTGAATGGAGGCGATTTCCACCAAACACTCCTCCTGGCAGCTAACCCATAGCCTGGCAAAACGGATCTCGGCCCAGTCTGGATCACCCACCGGGGTATAGTTCTGCGGATCCTTCAGGGGAATGCGGTAAAGCCTCCATCCCTTGCTATCGCTTGTGTCCGCCAGGAATTCATCTGTGCTTAAGTCTATGGCGAATTCAAAGTAGCTGTCGGTCAGATCGAGGACACTGTTGGAGTTCATGTCCTCCGTATCGGGCCGTCTTCCCCTGTCTGGATCCTCCCGGTTTCCCTGGGTGCCATTAATATGAGCGTAGTCATATCTGTTGTCGTAGTTCCAATCATCGCCGGCAGGGTCAGCCAGCGTCGAGTTGTAGAAGTTCCGCTCCTGATCGTTGTCCAGGGTATCCAGCCCCAGATCTTCATCGTCGTCCAAGATCCCATCCCTCTGACCGTTTCGGGGTTTATCCTCGGTGTCTAAGAGCCTGTCCCCGTCTAAGTCCTCCGAGATTTCGCCCAAGTCCACGTACAGGATGCCTTTGTCTCCATTGATCCACACTTCCAGAAACTTGGCCCGGATCTGGTCATATGCGCCGGGATAGAGAGCCCTCATTACTCCGTTCCAGTTTTTCTCCGTCTGACCGGAATCAAAGTCAGAGTTGGAGGGCCGATGGGGTTCTCCGGGGAAGAACTGGAGATGCATAACGTTGGTTTTCTCCTGATTTCTCTCCACATCCTTATTCGGCCAGATCTCCTGTATGGGGACCTGATCGTAAGGATTATACCACCACATGCGGCATCTGTCGGTGAATTCCATGCCCAGCGGGGGGCTGGAGAGAGACCACACTCCGCGGCGAACCCCCAGATCGGTGTACTCCAGGGAGCCCTCGAAATCGTCGATGAATGCGTGGTTCTTGGTATTGGGGTTGGGGATGCTCTGGGCCACGTCGCCCCTGAAAGTGATGGAGGAGAGGACGTCCGTATTCACCCAGGGTATGGCGTTAAGCATGTTGGTAAGGAAAGCGGGAGAGGAGTTGAAATTGAGATTGCTGCCCCAGATGAAGTTTCGTATCGGTTCCTGTCCCACCCGGGGTCTTTCGTCCGCGGTCTTCTCGCTCTTGTAGATTCCCACCGCGCCGAACTTGAAATTGCTTCCCAGATCGTAGTTGGCCATCATCCCGAACACGCTTTTCTTTTCGGGCATGAGCAGAGGAGCATACTCGTAGTCCACGGTCAGATTGGCGGTAGGGCTTAAAGCCTCCGGGTTCATGAAAGTGATCTCACCGATCTCATACATTATCATGTAGTCCTCGCCCCTGATCAAGGGTCTTCCGTTGAGGGTCACCACGTCGGATCCTTCGATTATAGGAGCACGACCCAGCCGGAATTGAGAACTCCGGGAGGAAGACTGAACATGGATATAATATTTGCTCTGTTCCCTCCGATCCGCCAGCCTATCCGTGGTATAGATGGTGTCCACGGCGTCCTTGAGCAGGCTGTTGTCGTAGGAAAAAGGGCGGTCCAGGGGAAAGATGAGATATCCCAACCCAAAGTCTATCCACTTATAATCGACTATCCCATCCGGATTCAGGTCGGCACTCAGATCGAGTTCATCCAGCCCGAATATTCTGAGATAAAGCGTGCTGTCCTGGTAGTTTGGATCCTCGGTGACATTCTCTGCGTTGTCGGGGCCACGGTAGATGTCGAGGGCGAAACCCTCACGTTCGATATTTCTGGCCCCAAGATAGTAGACGTTTTTCCATTCGCAGTACCAGGTGTGATCATCCGGCTTGGGTGTCTCCGGCTTGATCAACTTGAGTGTCATACAGGTTTCCTCTTCTGCGCTGGTGCAGGAGTCTTTCAGAAACCCCAC
>CBDUQU010000196.1:0-4222 GCA_965369445.1 uncultured bacterium
GACAACCAACCTCCGCACGATCCAGATGGGGATCGCAATTATCTCTCGTCAGACATTCAAGTAGAGGATGTACAGCCCCCCCAGAAAGATCAGGACTCCACTGATCTTCTTTGTGAAGTTAGAGAAGTTGCTTACCCCTTTGGATTTGGCGTAACTTTCCACAAGACCGGTAAATACGCCAGCCAGAACTATCAGAGCACAATGGCCAACAGCGTAGACAAAGAGCAAGGACATTCCATAGATTATCCTTCCCTTCGTCGCAACAAAAGCTAAAATCACAGCCAGAACCGGAGTAGCACAAGGAGAGGAAACCACTCCAAACAAAAGTCCCAATAAGAATGCGCCCAGGATTCCCTTATGCTTCGACTTGAGCACAACCGGTTGAGGGAGTTTGAAACGAACGACTCCAGTCAGATACAGCCCCATGACGATTGCCACAGCAGCGGCGAGATAATACCAGAACTTCCCCACATCCCCAAACAGTCCCCCTACCAGGGAGGCAATCCCACCGAGAACGGTGAAGGTTATGGAAAGCCCTAAAGCGAATACGACGGCGTAAGCGATCGCTTTCTTTTTGCTACCCTCTGAGTACCCGCCCACAAATCCGATTACCAGAGGGATAATCGCCAGCACACAGGGGCTGGAGGCGGAGAGCAGCCCCCCCAGGAAGACCAGAAGATAGGCCAAACCGGGGGAATTGTTTATCACGTCTGAGACATTGGACAGAATCGATTCCATATCAATATACTCCCATCTCGGCGAATTTCCCTTTTATGGACTGCTTGTCCATAAACCCCTCATGCCGGTAGACCTCATTACCTTTCGCATCATAAAATATCTGGGTGGGAATCAAGCGAATCTTATATTTCTTGGCCTCTTGAGGCTCATATCTCAGGTCGATTACCTTCACAATCGCCCTCCCCTGGTATTCGAGCGTTAGCTCGTCCAAAATCGGCTTCATCTTCTTGCAGGGAATACAGGTGCCTTTGCCCACATCGACTAACGTAGGCAACTTGTCAGTCTGAGGCTCTGCCTGCGCAGCACGCGAATCTGGTTCCTTCCCGGATTGATCCGCGCAGTTGCTGAAGAAGAGCACAGATCCTATCGCCACCATGATTCCAACTATCACCGCATGCTGTATCCGTTTCAATTCTTCACCTCCTGTTGTCCTTTTCCGAACTTCTGAACTCCATCCGTCGCATTATTTCCTTCTGAATGTTTCCAAAATCTCCAGAGGTGGGAACATGATAGCCTTCGGTTTACACCTCGGCGCACAGCCGCTGCATCCCACCACGCAGTTGAAGGGATTTGCGACTTTGACCTTATTGATCTTCTCATCGTATTCATAGACTCCAAAAGCACAGAACTTCAGACAAATTTGACAACCATCACATAAATCGTCCGGGATGTGAGGAAACCAGGGGATCTCCTCTCTGGGAATACCGTCCCAGGTACTTCTGCCTTTCTCTCCCGCCTCTGTTCTTCCCGGCTTCCGATCGCAGTACCTCCGGTGCTCTTCCAGAAAAGCCGCAGCATAGGCCTCCTCCTTACCTGGAGGGATGTAGTTTAGCTTTCTCAGCCTGCCCAGGAGATAATCTCCCAGATCTGAATCCGGCCTTTTCCCGGCCGTGTGAAGCTCCTCCAGTACTTCATCCAGCCCGGCTACGCCAATCTGCTTGCCTTCTATGCTTATGAGTCTTGTCTTCACTTGTCTTCTTTGCTCTGCGTCTTGGGCTGGGGCTCGCCCTTTCCCGATTCCCTCATGAACTGATCCAGTTCTTTCTTGAAACTCGGCAGAAACTTCTTCTCTTCTTCACAAAACTCCCATACCGACTCAATCTCCTTGAACGCTCTTTTTTCTCTGACGTATGCCTCAAAACCCAGAGCGGACTCGAAGACGTCATATTTCTTCGCGGTTGACGTGTCTTCGTCAATGTCGTATTCCTTGAAGACGATGCATCCATCCTTGTATGGCTTGGCATAATATTTCTCCAGACTCTTCTTGGAGAAGCTGCCGACGTTTATACAGCAGGAACACTGGACCGTAGGATGGAAATGAATTACCAGCACGCTGTCGACCTTCGACAGATGTTTGGGCTGGCCTTTTTCCTTCGAGCGCTCCACGGAGTCCGCCCTTTGCGTGGACTCTGCCTGACAAAGAGGTCCGGAGAACACGAGGCATGTGGCAGCGAGAAGTGCCAATGACGTCGGAACAAGCTTGTTTGTAGCCATCTGTTTTTACCCCTGCTCTTTTTCGCTTTAACTGCTCTGGTCAGCGATCCAATTCTTCAGGTCCGCAATAGCCGGAATTTTCCCGGAACAGAAGACTTTGCCGTTTATCACCAAGCCGGGAGTCATTAGAACTCCATATGAGGAAATCGCATTCAGGTCTGTAACTTTCACCACCTCAGCTTCAATTCCCAACTCAGCTAAGGCAGTACTCACGTCTTGTTCAAGCTTTTTGCAGTTAGCGCATCCAGGACCTAAAACTTCGACTTTCATGCTTGCACCTCCTACAAGATTAGATTTCCAAAAATCATTCCCGTTAGGGTCGCCATTATCACCACCAGCAGAACATAGACTCCGGTCTTCCTGATTCCCATTATCCTCGCTATCACAATCATGTTGGGAAGGCTTAAAGCCGGACCCGCTAGAAGGAGAGCCAGGGCAGGACCTTTTCCCATTCCCAAGTCCATCAGGGCTCGAATGATCGGCACCTCGGTTAACGTTGAGAAGTACATGAGGGTTCCGAAGATGGAAGCGACGAAAGTTGCTCCAAGCCCATTTCCTCCCAGCCAATGTTCTACCACTTGCTGTGGAAGTACAGACTTAATGATTCCCGCAACAAAAACGCCTGCAATGAGAACGGGAAATATCTTCTTAAAAAGATCCCAGGTTTGGCGCATCCAGAATCCTAATTCCTCTTTCTTAAACCAGCGATATAATACCAAGCCTAAGGCCAAACAAAGCACACCCGTTATCAGCCACTTCTGAGCGGCGCCGAAAACCATGATTCCCACCATGATGGCGAAGTAAAGCAAGTTGATGCCCTGGGGTCTTGTTTTTTCCTCCTCTTTAGGTAGGGCTAACTCACCCGGATTGTTGACTTTCTCCAACTCCTCCTTCCTCCACACAAAAGCCATGATCAAACCGATGACCACGGAGAAAACCACGGCCCCGATAGCTCTGGCCAAGCCCAGGTCAAATCCCAATAGTCTGGCAGAATAGATCACGGCCAGGATGTTTATGGCGGGTCCGGAGTAGAGAAAAGCGATCGCAGGACCCAGACCTGCTCCCCTTTTATGAATTCCAGCAAAGAGAGGCAGGATTGTACAAGAGCACACGGCTAAGATCGTGCCGGAGACAGAGGCAACAGAGTAAGCCACTACCTTCTTCGCGCTCGCTCCGAAGTATCTCAACACCGAAGCCTGTGAAACGAACACGGCTATTGCGCCTGCTATGAAGAACGCAGGCACCAGGCAGGTGAGCACGTGGGCGGATAGGTATTCAAGCAGTGCTGACCATCCGCTTTGGAGGATATCAATAAATAGCATAATGACTCTGGCAAAGGCTGCCTGACCGGAGATTCTACATCACAGGAGCAGCGGTTGAGAAATCTCAAGCAAAAATCTTAGCCCTTTTTGCCTTCTCTCTGATTTCGGCCTTGACCATCTGGTCGACCAAAGAAAGTAGGCTGAAGAGTCTTCTGTCCCTGATCTTGTAGTAGACCGACACCCCTTCCCGGCGAGACTCCAGAATCCCCAGGTCCCTCATGTGGGTCAGGTGCCTGGAGATGTTGGACTGATCTTCCTTCATAAAGGGTATGATCTTGCACTGGCATTTCTCGCCGTCTTTGAGGAAGTAGAGGATCTTCAGCCGGGTCGGCTGGGCAAGGGCTTTAAGATAACCGCTCTGTAACTCAATTAGATTTGGATCAATCATATCTCGCACTGTGCATTATATGCTTTTATGCATCTATATGCATCTTTACATAAAATACGATGGCAGGGCGTGCTTGTTTGTGGCGATCCTGATTCAACTCTGTGCTCGTTACAAAATCGCAAGCCCTTCCGGGGACAACTTCATTGAAGGAGATCATCCCGGGAGGGCTTTCGATTCAGGCTACAAACTGATTCTGAAATCTACAATACCTTTCCCCCTCCCCGGTTCCCTCTCCCCTTGGTATTGTACAGACTGGGGACATAGGTAACACATGTTCGGA
>CBDUQU010000197.1:0-4181 GCA_965369445.1 uncultured bacterium
ATCTCCCCGCGGCCAAATCCTTGTCGCCATCATAATCCACGTCACACCAAGAGACCGAGGAGCCGTAGCCCTGGGTGTTTGATCTCCAGATCGGAGACGGATCGAGCGTCCCGTTCACATTATGATACACCTCAAAGAATCCCGGTGGCCCCAGCTGGTTGTTGTTGGCCACGGCCAGATCCAGATAACCATCGTTGTCTAAGTCTCCCCAGTTGAGGGTGTTCCCGTTGTAGTTATAACCCGAGTTCCAGGATGCCGCCCGCTCGATTGAATCTCCGTAATTGTAATAGACGAATAGCGGGCCGATGGCACTGATGAAGGCCAGGTCCAAATCCCCATCATTGTCCACATCTCCCCATTCCACGTCATAACAGGGTGTGCTGTCTATGGACGTCCAGGAGGGGGTAGTCTCAAGCGTCCCGCCAATATTGTAGTATATCCTCTGGTGTTCACGGTAGTTGTTGTAGGCTTCCCCGGAGGCGACGGCCAAGTCCAGATCACCATCTCCGTCCGCATCCCCGAAGGCGCAGGCAAAGGTGTGCATCGAATCCGCGGATTCCCAGGAGGGAGAGGTTTCCAGAGTGCCGCCCAAGTTCATATAGAGCTGAGTGGTCGTTGGCCCCCATCCCGGCGCAATATAGTTGGATACCGCAAAATCCAGGTAGCCGTCCTGATTCACATCGCCTAAGGCCGAGTGCCCCGAATATTGGGAGTTGGTGGAAGCCCAGGTGTGGAAGTTTTGAAGAGTACCACCGTAATTGAAATAGACGTAATTGGGTGCAAGCGCCATGTCGTTGCCTCTGGAGATGGCGAAATCCAGATAGCCGTTTCTGTCGATGTCCCCCCAGTTTGCCCCGGTGGAGTAGCCCCCGGTTTCCATAGATTGCCAGTAGGGTGATGTCTGAAGTGGAATCTGGGCCGAGCCGATTCCACAGATTGTGACGAGCATCAGAAACGTGATCAGCATTGTTTTCATTGCAGCTTGCCTCCGGATTTGAGTTAGCTTTTTTGGCACTCGAGACGTGCTCATTGATCACCTCCCGGGGGAGGTCCTTCTCTGAACAGGTAATTCACAAGGTAGATTACGTCACCGATGTCTATGATCTCGTCGCTATTTGCGTCTCCGGAAAAGTAGGGGACGGGTGAGGGCCCGCTCCTGAACAGATAGTTCACCAAATAAACCACGTCCGCGACGTTGATCTCGCCATCGTAGTTGGCGTCTCCGCAGGTGTATGATCCAATCTCCAAGGTAAACTGGAAGTCTGAACCGCCCAAAACCTGGACTACGGTATCGAGAGGAATGTAACCGGGATGGGTGATCTGAAAGAGGTAAGAACCGCCGCCCACATTCTCAAAAAGGAAAGAACCGGCCTTGTCGGTGGTGTCCTCGAGCCCTATCCCCGAGATTTGTACGATGCTTCCCGACGAGTCCAGAGGATCGTCCGACAAGCCGACTTTGCCCGTCACGGCAAAATAGTTCTCCACCTCCACCTGCATGCTGTCGGAATCCGTGTTTCCGTACCTGTCGGAAGCCGTCACCTTGACCCAGTAAGTGCCGTTGGGGAACTCCCGAGTATCCCAGCCCAAAAGCCAATCGGAACCCTCAATTACGCTGTCCCCGTCCGTGTTGGTGACGATGAAAAAGAAGTTTCTATAATCATAATCCCCTTGAGTCTGGCATACCCCGTCTTCCTGGAAGATCACGTGCACGTTCTGATACCAAAAGAGGGTGTCGGTAAAGATGAAAGAGAGAACCGGCCCGAAGGAGATGCTGTCGTTAAATATGGAGTATTCAATCCGATAGGGCACAAGGCGCCAGTAGGGATCAATGGTCCTGTCAGCTATTTTCGAGATTATGTCAACGGGACCTGAAAGAGGGGCTCCCGGGTCGAAATATACGTGAGTGTTGTTGTAGCAAAAGGCAAACTTCGCGCCCTCTCTGGCGTCTTCGATCACCGGAGCGTCCGGCTCATCTATGAGAGTCAGCTCGTCTAAGGGATTGGCAATGAACATCCAGTCGGACCACCAGCTTGCCCCCTGGTTTCTTATCTTGACGAAATGCAGATGGTGGAAAGCGGCCACCGGCCACCAGACCAAGTCACCCAGATAGTCACCCACCTCCACGGCGTCTCCCACCTGGACAGGGATGGTGTATCTCTCCAGATGGGCATAGAGCCAACCGTCGCACCAACCGGAGCCAGCCGAATCTCCCACAGCAACCCTCCAGTGGTAATCACCCGAGGTGGTAAGCACAGCCTTGACCACTCCGGCTTTCACCGCATAGACCGGAGAGCCGGCCAACTGCATGATGTCTATTCCCGGATGGAGATAAGGCGAACCGCCGTAAAACTGGTATTCGCCATAGTTGTTGCCCAGCGGCAGGGATTCGTCACCTGAGCCAAAGGGCCAGCGGATGCCTTCTGCCGGGGCTGCCGCAAAGGTCAGAATGAAGGCCAAGAATAGAGAGATTTCCCTTAATCGTCTTGACCTGCTTGAACCGCGATTCATCACCGATTGAGTCTCCAAGAAATCGTGTCAGGACAGTATCCCTTGATTCACAGAGGGTTAGTAGTAACGCCTCATGTTATACTTTAGATCCAGCCCGGCGATTGACCCGATGTTAAAAACTGCATTTCTCTACAATTAAGTATAACACCAAACTCAGAATTGTCAAGATAGTATTTGGGGCAATCAGGCTGCATCGATGCCACCTGAGCGAACTTGGTAAGAGGTTGACCACCGCGGTCTAGGGTGTTTGATAATGGAGATTCGAAATTGGGGACCTGCGGTGGGAAGTCAAGGTTTATCGACGTGTGCTGTTAGGATGACATCATCGCCGGACCGAAAATATCTCAAGGAAGGCATCGAAATCAAATTCTCCAATCGCCGGGAGGCGGTGGGTCTAACCGAGTTTATTCCCTTTCCAACGATTTTGGCGGCAATGATCACCAGTATATAGTCAGCCAATCGTCTCCTGAGAAAAGAGGTGAGTACTCTTGAACCTCCCTCTACTAAGATGGAACGAATGTTTGTTTTCCCCAACTCGCGCAGGAGATGTTGCAGGTCGACGTGATTAGAACGATCTTTCCTGATGCACCAAACCTCAACTCCGGCAGATCTTATTCTGTTGGCTTTTCGTTGATCGGAGAGGGAGGTCGTCGCAATGATGGTGGACGGCGCTGACTTTCCCTTGAGTACGTTACACTCGAGCAGGATTCGAAGCTTGCTGTCTACTATTATCCTTCGAGGATTTCTTCCTTCAACCAGTCTAACGGTCAGACGTGGATCGTCCCGGATAATGGTGTTCACGCCCACAAGAACCGCATGGTGGAAACTCCTCAACCTGTGGGTGAAGCGAAGGGAGGAGGGGCCGCTTATCCATTTCGAATCGCCGGTGATGGTGGCGATTTTGCCGTCCAGAGTCTGTGCGAGCTTCAACGTCACCAGGGGGAGTCCGGTTTCGCGGTATTTCACCTGAGCCATTCTCTCAAGTGACCGTGTAAGTAGGCTAATGTCTTTCTCTCTCAAAGGGGGAATGTCTTTCATCTGAACAAGATTATGTGCCAAATGGTTCGTTGTCAAGGCATAATTTGCGAGGCAGAAAGAAGAAAACCAAAGGTTCGCCTAAAGGCGAACACTCCAACATGCTCTTTCGAGAGGAGTATCTGAAGCTCCGAAGTCATTCGGGGAAATCGTTTGGTGTCTTTGCCTTTTCTGCTTGACAGAGGCTGGCAGAATAGCTATATTGTTTGTGAGATTCCTGCGGACAACTGAGTTTTAAGATTGTGACTTTGATTTTCATGCGAGCGTCCTGAGAAGCTTGTACAACAAGGCCGTAGCGTTTAGTCAGAAAAACAAGTCTTCTTAAGAGTAAAGTCTGAACCAAAAAAGAGGAGGTTGTTCCAAGATGAAAGGGAAACTTCTTTCCGTGGTTCTGTGTTTGGCCATACTGATCGTTGTTCCGGAACTGGTTTTTGCGCAGTTCGGTTCCATCTCAGGAAGAGTTACGGATGAGGTGACGGATAATCCGATCGCGGGGGCGGCAATAACCCTCAGTGGGATATACTGTGTTTGGCATACGGATTCAACGGGCCACTACCTGTGTGACAGCATACCGGCCGGAGCCTATATTGTCACTGCATACGCCACTGGATACATCCCTGAGACCTATCCAGACTCGG
>CBDUQU010000198.1:0-4176 GCA_965369445.1 uncultured bacterium
TCTCCTCTCCTTTACGATAAGCTTCTCAGGCAGATCAATCTACGGGCAAAGCTGGTATGAGTCAAGCAATAAACCGTCAGTCTCTTACTCACCCCCTAAATCAGCACTTGCAGGCTGAAGTCAACCGTCGGCTGCGCGACTGGAGAAGAATTCAAAGAGTAAAAACCAAAATGCAAGCAGACGCTTGCCCCCAGACAGGCCCGTATGAGCGTCTGGGCAAAATTGCATTTCAAAAATCAAAATTAACACGAACTATAGTGACAGCATCCCGAAGTGACTTTTGAATTTTGAATCTTCCAAAGCGCCCGGCTTGTTTCGGTCTACACTATCCCAAGCATCAGAGCCAGAAGCGTAACGCTCAGGCCCACGAGAATGATCACGGTGATCCAGGCCAGGATATTGAAGCCCCTGCCGTTGACATACGACCCCATGATCTTCTTATCGTTGATGAGGATCAGCATGAAGATGAGAATTGCCGGAAGAACGACGCCGTTTATCACCTGGGAGAAAAACATGATGGGGATAAGCGGCAAACCTGGCCAGAGCATCTCCCCCTCCCGAATGGTAACATCCAGCGTGTAACTTGTCGCATCCGGCTTCAACTTGATCACGTTTTCGTTGATGCTCGCGACTCCATTCCATGGAAAAGAGATGATCTTTCTGTCCCTTTTCGATCGGACGCGAACAGAGATCACAGGAGGAAAAAGTTCCCCCAGCTTGGCCCGCAAATCCACGACTTTGCCGACGACGTTTCCTTGCGAATCGATCACCCTTCGGTTCAATATCTCCGAAAGGAAGAGAAACCTCTTTGTCGAATCTTGTCGAGCCTCGTTTTTCATGACCACTCAGAGGTCTAATGTTCCGAACCAATCGTCAACCAGGCGGCGGTCCATATTCGCAGGGGGGAAAAGGATGAAAGTTTTCTCTATTTCGAAAGAGCGAGCTAATCGAACAGTTTCTTGATGCCCCAGATGATCACCAGCACCGGCCAGAAACGTATGATGTCCTGTCTTAAGTACCCCAGATTGTCCAGCAGAATCAGAATTCCGATCAGGATCAAAACCAATCCCCAGAAGATCTTGCTCCCCGTCTTAGGTTTTTCGGACTTAGGCAAATCGAGCCTCCTTTTCCCTCTTGAAGTTTAACCAATAATAGAGGAAACCCAAATGCTTGTCAATTGAAAAAACCGTCAGGTGTGTGGTGACCAATCCGACCGGGACGATCGATCTGCGACCTTGCGGACATCTGATCTCGCTGGGTTAAACTCTGTTCAAGCAACTGCCGTAGCTCTATTCAGGGAGAGAGGATGAGCGCATTTGCTGGCCGTTTGCAAAGAGCACAAGAGTAAACGATAATAGTCCTTGGTGAACTTGATCGACCTTTGTCCTGGAGTACGTTTATAGAAGAAAAAATTTGACTTTATGCTATCAGGATATATATTAAGAGGCTGCATTGTAGATTGAAACATAACCACATTCTTGTATAGAAGGAGGAGATTATGGCAACCGAGATTGAGATTACCATAGGCAACATCAAGGAGAGACTGGTCAAGCTCAGGGAGTATCTTTGATCTGGAGGAAAAAGAAAAGAAGATCAAGGAATTGGAGAAGCTCTCATCGCAACCCGACTTCTGGAACAACAATCAGAAAGCCCAACTGGTCTTAAAAGAGGTCAACGAGTTGAAACGATGGTCGGAGAGATGGAGGGAGTTTTCCCTAAAAGCAGATGAAATCTGCCTTTTGAAGGATATGGCCGAAGAAGAAAAGGACGCCCAGGCGGAGAGGGACGTAACCGCGATCCTGAGCGAATTAGAGAAAGAGCTTGACGATTTTGAATTCCAGACCGTTCTCTCCGGGGAGGACGATTCCAAGAACGCCATACTGGCTATTCATTCGGGGGCCGGAGGAACGGAATCCCAGGACTGGGCGCAGATGCTTCTGCGCATGTACACCAGATGGGTGGAAAGAAAGGGATTCAGGTACGAGACCATCGACTTTCTCGCAGGCGAGGAGGCGGGCATAAAGAGCGCCACGCTGGAGATCACCGGTTCCTATGCCTACGGATATCTCAAAGCTGAAAGTGGGGTTCACCGCCTGGTGCGCATCTCGCCTTTCGATGCCAACAAAAGAAGGCATACCTCGTTTGCCTCGGTGTTCGTCTACCCCGAGATCGAGGACAATATCACCGTCGAGATAAACGACGATGATATCAGGATGGAGGCTTTCCGCGCATCCGGCGCCGGGGGGCAGCACGTGAACAAGGTCTCCTCCGCAGTCAGGATCACGCATATGCCCACCGGAACCGTGGTTCAATGCCAGTCCGAGCGCTCCCAGTTCCGAAACAGAGAGAACGCCTTGAAGGTTCTGAAATCCCGGCTGTACCAACTCTACAAGGAAGAGGAGAAAAAAAAGCAGGAGAAGCTGGAGAGTCAAAAGAAAAAGATCGAATGGGGAAGCCAGATCAGATCGTACGTGTTTCATCCATACAACATGGTCAAGGATCACCGCACCAGCACAGAAACCGGAAACGTTCAGGCGGTGATGGACGGAGACATAGACGAGTTCATTCAGGCCTACTTACGCTCGAAGGAAAATGCTTAAAAGAAAACCAAGGAGAGAGATCCCATGCACTGCTGGAAATGCGGAGAAGCCATTGAGGTAAAAGAGAAGATTCACCGGAAGGATGTCTGTCCTAAGTGCGACCTCGATCTGCGCTGCTGCTACAACTGCGAATTCTACGACAAGGAAGCTAACCATCAATGCAAGGAACCGCAGGCAGAGTGGGTGAGATACAAGGAGAAGGGCAACTTCTGTGATTATTTCCGTCCCAAGCCGGCATTTATCCCGAAAGAGCAGAAATTAGACCCCAAACAGGCTAAGAAGAAAAATTGGGATTCGCTTTTCAAAGGCGATTCAGAGGAAAGTTAATATTGTAGGTTGCGGTATTCGGACAGCCGCAAGGGTTCATCCTGAAGAGATTTACCCTGAAGGACTGTCCCTACGGTGTGCGTAAGCGTAGGGACAGGGTTCATCCCTGTCCGAAGTGAGTTTGACTAAGGTGTGTGTGAGCCTAGGTTTAGGGTTCATTGAGCTTGCGAAATCCCGCCGTGGCGGGGTCCCTGTCCATTGCTTCTGACATACTGGGAGAGTAAGGACTAATGGGGGAAAAGACGCGCTTTGACGCAATCATCGACTGGATTAAGAACCATAAGTTCTTTTCTATTGTCATCGCCGTAGGTGTAATTGTTATTGCAATAGGAACCTTTGCGGGCGCTTTGGGAAATATCAAAAATCTCCTTTTCCCTTCAAAACCACCCACACCTGTTGTCACGGTACAATTCCCTGATCAGGAACCCAAGAAATGCACATTTGAAAATCTTCCCCAAAAACCTTTCGAACACGAAAATTCCACAAAGATCTTAATTGCGGTCTTTGAAGGCGGACGTACAGAAGCTGAGGAGTTTGGGACTGATATTGCGATGTCAATTGCAGACAGGTTAGATGAATATTCCAAGGATAGCCTTCATCTCAGCACGGAGGATATTGAGGTATATCGATTGGACTGCTTCGTTCAAAACCATTCGGACGCGCGAGAGATCTTAGATAGTCTGGGTGCCGATGTATTTCTTTGGGGGAATAACTTTTGTGTGCCGGGGTCTGAAAAAGCCAAATTCTGCCCCAAAGCCACCCTAACAAGAAGAATTTCAACTCTGGAGGCAAGAGGTGAACGCATCGAGGTGAAGGAGCAGTTGACGATTACGGATCTTGATCTCCCTGCCTTGACTGCAGAAAGACCTTATCAGCTTTTGAGTTTTATCTTCGGTTTGCATTTTTACCTGCGACAGAGATTCAAGGAGGCAGCGGTAAATTTCGAGAGGGCCGGAGATGAAATTTATAGCAGTGAGAAAGGTGTCGAATATGTTTACCATTATCTTGCCTACACCTATCAATTCTTGTCGAAGAATGCGAAGGCTTTGAGCTATTATGAAAAGAGCCTGCAAATCTTCCGGGACATAAAAGATCGCAAGAATGAAGGGGTGACCCTGAACAATATCGGACTGGTATATGATGCCTGGGGCAAGTTTGATCAGGCCATTGAGTATTATGAGAGGAGTTTGAAGATAAGAGAAGAGGTGGGGGATCGACAAGGTGAAGGGGTGACCCTGAACAATATCGG
>CBDUQU010000199.1:0-4126 GCA_965369445.1 uncultured bacterium
AGGAAGAAGAAAGGCACCACCGTCAGGCTTCCCAGAAAGAGCGAGACCGCAGAGGCGGCCGATTCCAGCGATCCCGCCACCGGCGAGAAGAGGAGTATCATAAACGGGTAGAAGGGCGGCCAGACCACCGACCACCAGTGAAGCCCATGTCCGTTCTTTATTCCCCAGGCGATCTTGCCGTAAACGGCCGCATCCCCGACAAGTGGAGCCTGAAAGTATTCGACAAGCGAAAGCCGCACCAAAAGGGCGATCAGAAACAAGATTCCCAGGTAAGCAAGGCTGACCGCTCTTTTCTGAAGCAGGTCATCCGCCTTTCGGGAGATCAAATAAAATTGCGCTCTGGTGTCTTTTGGGACAATAGGAGCCTTACTTTTCTTCTTCTGCTTCATGGAGTGGATTTCGCGCTTTTTGGTGTTGAGCAGGCTTCAACCTGCTGTCTTTTTGGTCGACAACGCCCACTGGGCGTAGCTCAGGCTCTATGCCTCAGCGGAATTGTAAATAAACTTCTTGCCCCCGAAATGTAAAGAAGTCTTTTTGACTTTTTTCATGGTGGCTCACACCGAAGAACGGAATTCCAGTACCTGAAGGGCGCAAGCCTTCCGAGAAAACCGCATCCTCAGGCAGCATGAATTCCCGCCCCTATGGCGTCTGATGGTGAGTTGTCCATAGGGCAGGGCATTCAGCCCTGCCGGTTTTCGATAGTCCTTCGGGATCAGTTTTAGTTGAACCTGAGGCTCTATTTCAGGAAGTTCAGAAAAGAAATTGCCAGAGCAGAAAATAAGCCGAGTTCTGTTCCCCCCGCCTCTGGCGGGGGACGATGATCATCTATCTGGATCCTTTGTCGCCAAAGGATTCAAGCGACCTACCCGGAAGCTATCCTTCGCCTTCAACTCAGGACGAGTCCTTCGCCTTCGGCTCAGGACGAGGCGGGCAACCTCTTACTCCCATACTTGGTCTTGCTCTCAGGTGGGGTTTACCCGGACGGGTAAGCGTCTGCTTACCCAGGCCCGTGTTACCACGGGAACGGGTGGTCTCTTACACCACCTTTTCACCCTTACCCCTCTCCCGCCAGAGGTGTGAACCGTATGGTTCACACCAGAGGCGGGACTTTGAGGCGGTATCTTTTCTGTGGCACTTTCCGTCCCTTCAGGATGAATCCTTCAGGGCCCACGCGTTACGTGGCACCTTGCCCTGAACCGTATGGTTCAGGACCTTACCCTGGAGAGCTCGGACTTTCCTCCCCCCGCCAAAGGCGGGGGGCGATCATCTATTCTGCTCTGGCAAATAGAACTTGCCAATAGAAATACGTTTTGTTTCCCTTAAACGAAAGCTTGCTTTTTGTGACCACAAATACTTTCCCATTCTCTCCCATACGTAGCAAAGGGACAGTTTGGCCTGTGGTTTCCAACATGTACGATGTTGCTCCCAAAAGAAGCAATTTGGGGTGAAGCAAAGCATAACCAGATATGCTGAGTTCTCGGATATTTTGGACAGCGCAAATTGAAATTAACTTCCAAATCTATTCTCCGAGATGTCGAATGACGCCGTATTCCCTGGGCACTATAAGATCTGCCTTTCTGACTTTTTGATCCTCTTTTATTCTGTAACCAACGTCCATGACTTCGACAAACTTCACGGTATAGTCCTTTAGCACCCCTGAATATCCAACTATTTTCGCAGCTTTTTTAAACTCAAGTATGACCCTTTTGCCGATATGTCTTTCCAGTAAGGGATCAAAGGAAGTTCCCATAGAACCACCTAATTCTTTTTTCATCTGGGAGATATATTTATCTTGAGATGCCAGTGCCGCTCCACCAGGAGCCGTTCTTTTGGCTCGACCGATTAGGAGATTCACCACTTCCATTACCGAATCTCTTACCGTGCTGAAAAAATTCCGTATTTTTCTTTTAAGCCTTCTTAAAGTTGTAGGATGATAGGTTCTTCTTAGTTCCTTCTCCCTCTCCTCTTTGCTATGTTCATCTAATTCGTCATGAAAGCGAATTAATGCTTGAATATTGGGATACTCGTTTTTATACAGAATGTAGCTGGTCTCATCGTGTCCATCCCTATCTGTAAGCTTGGTTGGATAGACCAACTCTAAACCTGTATTTTCCACAGTCAGTTTCCCCCTTGCTATCTTACCCGCCGTTTCCTCCAGGGTTACCATATCTTCGGAAAAATCCTTCAGGCATTTATCCCTGCTTCTTCCTCTTATAAAAGCGGCAACAACTGTGGATAGGATGATAAAGCCTATAGTTATGGCAAATGTGTCAGGCATAATAGACTTCCTTTAAAACAATCTCTGAAATTTCAGATAACGTTTCCGGCCTTTGGGAGTGTCGAAGATAATTTGGGCGAAGCCTTTTAGTCGCTGTTAGACCATATGCCCAATCAATGAAGGTTCCTATGCAATGTATTTGCAATACTCCCATAAATAATCAACTAATTTATTGAGCTTACAGCTCAAAAGGATAACATATTTATCGCCAGCTCCGGCATAGAGAATCAGTTTGCCCTCTCGAACGAAAGCACCTACGGGAAAAACGACTGCAGGCACGTCCACTGGATACCGGTCATTACCATGTAATTCATAAGGGGCTGAAGGAATGTAGATTGGATGTTTGGTTCGACAAAGCACCTTCCGTGGATCGTCTAAGTCTAAAAGGGCGGCACATACGGAATATCCTCTTTGGATTTTCTGCGCCAACCCGTATGCTTTGCAGATGTCAACATCTATCTCACCAACGGCATGATAGATGAGCAACCAACCTCTATCGGTTTTGATCAGTTGAGTGCTTGGACCGACTTTCTCCTTCTCGTGAGGGTAGCGCCCTGCTTCTAAAAGCAGATTCTGGCTCCGTCGCTTACTGATTTTCTCCCACTGTTCTATGTGCTTGGAAGGATTCAGCAATTGATCTATGCCGGCCTTAAGAAAATCTAAGTGGATGTTGGGATTAAAACGCAACAGCATGAAGTGTCGGCCGTTCACCGGCTCGGAGAAGGGGATGGCGTTGCGCGAGTCGAAGGATTCGACCATGCCGTGATAGGTGATGTTTGTGAAATCGTCGGTCGAGTAGATGGCGATCCGATCCGAGTTCTCACCTTTGAACGGAAGGTTGATCTTGCCACAACCGATCAGCAAGTTCCGCTGGCCATACTTGACGATCCGGATATCCTCTATCCCATAGGTGAAATCCTGATGGTCAGCGCCATCGCCCCGGATGACCACGTTCTTGAATCTGGTGAAATGGACGCCATCTTCGCTTACCAACGGCCAAACCTCTGAGATATAGTTTTCCAGACAGGTGCGCTCAATGCCAAGCCTTTCATCGAAAAACGTTCCTTTTCGATACCCCTGATGGCATCTTGGCATCAGCATGACCTTATCCTGGAACACCTCCGCCCCGGCGTTGAAGACAGCTCCGATCTTCAGCTCGCCTTTCTCATGCCAGGTAAGCCCCAGGTCTTGAGGCTTTACGATCGGATTGTTTTCAAAGGAAGCCAGCTTGAAAACAGTCTCTCTAGAGTCAAGCAAGACGGCCGTCCCATCACCTAGTTTTTGGACGCTACGATCCAATGGAGTCCCCATTTAATTTCGACCCCTCATTAACTTTTCAAACAACTCAATATATTCCTGGGCGACTTTTTCTTTAGAATCACGGATAACATATTCTTCCGCCGCCTTCAGGGTTTCATTAACAACAGGCTTTCCTTCAAATACACTGACCAATCTATCTTTAAGTTCTTCCATGTCCGAGAATTTCATGACCGCTCCGCCCAAAGGTTGGATATGGGGCGATTCTATGGCCAACACCGGGGTCATGGTTCCAAGGTAGGAAAGGATGGAACTCGAAACCATAATCTGACCTGGTTTAAATTCAGATTTAGGTTTATAGAAAACATAGGCATCTGAAGCGTGAAAATATTTGTCCATCTTTGACGCTGGGGGCATATCATCCCGCCATTCTATAAAGTCATATTTTCTTATCTCCTTTATCATCTTTTCATCTAGATACTCACGAGCAACGACTATCAAGAAAATAAATGGATGTTTCTTGTTAAGTTCAGCCAGGGGAGGGATGAGAGGAAGGACATGGGTGCTGGGATACCACGAACATGTAAACAC
>CBDUQU010000200.1:0-4107 GCA_965369445.1 uncultured bacterium
TGGTCCCCTGAGCGTATTGGAGAACATAACTCAAGTTGAAGGAAAAGAATCTCCTGGGTCGCTGGGACAAAGTCACCTCCACGCCTTTCACGTTGGCGTAATCCAGGTTCTTATAAACGTCGTAGGGCTGGGGCACGATGAAGATTCTTTCGAACTGCATCATGTTGTAAACGTCCTTGTAATAGGCGGTGACGTTGAACTTCATATCGCGGGTTATAGCTCGAGTGAGACCCAGCTCATATTGTATGTTTCTGCTCGGCTTCAACTCGGGGTTGCCCACCTGTTGATTTGCCCTCTGCAGGTTGGGGGCTAAGGCGAGGTACAGTTCCAAGAAGCGGGGTTGTTGAATAAAATGGCCGTAATTGAAAAAGACGGTCATCTTGTCGGAGACGGGATGGGAGATTCCTAATCTGGGACTGAAGGTGATGTTATCGTCAACTTCCATGGTTCTTCCGCCCTCAGGTTCCAAATCAGGTCTGGTGGGAACGTCTTCCTCGTCTTCCCAGGCTTTCGCATCCTTGCGCAGGTAATCCACTCTTCCCCCAACATTAATGATAAGCCCCTGGAATTCGATCTTGTCCTGGATGTAGAAGGCGCCGCCTAAAGGTTTGAATTCATAGATATCTATGAAGGGTTGAGCATCCCAGGGAAGGCTGTTGTAGTGCCTGGTGATCTTATAGGAGTTGACCTCAAATCCGGATTTGATCTGATTGTTGAAATTCACCTGGCTGGTGATGTCGAACTTTCCGGTGAT
This sequence comes from uncultured bacterium, assembly GCA_965369445.1. GTDB lineage: Bacteria > Zixibacteria > MSB-5A5 > MSB-5A5 > SM1-73 > SM23-73-3. Next base: position 755 of record CBDUQU010000200.1, read on the forward strand.
AACCTCGCTTTCTCTGGTCTGGAACGTCCTGGTATCATAGTGTGACCAGAACATGTTGTCTACAGCCAGATCATAGTTCTGTTCCTGCCTGCGCTCCCGGTATCTTTTCCACTCGCTGGTATCGGGCGTCGGCTCCAAAAATTTGTAGTCCTTCCACCACTCACCATCCCAAACCTCATCCTCATGCTCGGCAATGTAAGCTTCTGCCGCCGCTGTATCCGACGGGAACATGTCGTAGGCAGTGCGTTCCAGGAAGTTCCTGTCCAAACGTCTGCCTATGGTGTATTCATTCTTGAAGTATCCCAGCTTGGCCTCATAAAACGTGCTTTTGGAGACTGCATGGGTCAAAGCCAAATAGCCTTGCTTTGCCTTTTCCAGAGTGGCGTTGTAACTGTCCAGGTTATAGAGCCAGCTATGGTTATACCTTTCATATTGTCTCCGGTTGGAGAAACCTCCCATGCGCACGGTGACCGACGGTGTGATCTTGTAGGCTAACTTACCCTGGGTGCGATAGGTCTGCTGTTGGTGATGAGGAAGCTTGTGAAGCCGGGGACCCCAATCGTCGGTCAGATAGAGGTTGCCGCTAAGGAAATAGGTTATCTTATCCTCTGTGCCGGACACAGGGCCGTTCAAGCTCAAGAAGTGCTCATTGGTTCCCAGATCATAGTCGTCTCCCAGAATTGCATCGGTGGAATACTGGTATCTTCCGGAGAGCTTGGCTCCACCCTCTTGGGTGACATAATTGACAATCCCCGACATGGCGTTACCATATTCCGCACTGAACCCGCTGGTGATCAACTGCACCTCGGAGATGGTGAAATGGTTCAAGTTGGTAGCCTGGCCCGACAGGATGGGATCGGTGATGGACAACCCGTCCACCATGTATACCACCTCCTGAGGACGACCTCCTCTCAGAGTGATTCCCGGGTTGGCGCTGTCACTTACCCGGCTGCCTTCGTTTCCGATCACCGTCCCTTGTGTGCCCGAGTTGATGGGGCCTCCGATGGGATCGAAGACCACTCCCGGGGTACGGTAGACAATCCCGTCGGTGTTGATCACCGGACGATGAATCATGTCCACCGAGGTGATGATGTGCGCGGTGGAAGTCAAGTCCGGCTCGAATATGGGTCTCTCCGCGGTCACCGTGATACCTCTCACCTCCACCGCCTCAGAGACCAGCTCGAGATCAATGGTTGTGGTCAAATCCAGCGATACGGAGACATTCTCAATCTCCATCGGAGCGTACCCGATAAGGGTGGCCCTTAGCTTGTAGACTCCGGGTAGCACGTTGAGAATGAAATACTCTCCGTTTTCATTGGCTGCCCCTCCCAGAGTGGTCCCCTCGATCATCACCGCCACACCGGGCAGCCGCTCACCGGTATCCTTGTCTTTAATTATCCCTGCTATCTTTCCGGTGGTTCCACCGAAAACCAGCGAGGAAAAGACAACGAGCAACAGGCTTGCGGTGAGCATCAGCTTCAGCATCTGTTTGTTTTTCAATTTACTTCCCTCCTGTTGAAAAGTGAACCCCAAAAGCGTTGACCAAAATGATACTTTTTGCTCTTGGCTCCTCACCTCCTTCTTGGAAAGGTTAACGTTATGTTTGCTCTGTGGAACGATTACTCTTGAGCTGAGCCATCTTCCGGGCTCAATCTGATTCTATCTTATGTCCCAATCTGTTATTACGATGAACTCGTAAACCCCGAGCGGGTACGGCAGTCTCTCCCATAGCCACGAAGAAAAGCGTTGCTGTTCAGCAACTGCTCAGCTTGCGGAAATACTCTTGCTGCTATATCCTCAACCTACGCTCTTTGAAAACTCCTCTTCTGAGCGTTTAAGTTATTGTCGATTCACCTCTTATATGATCGACCAACGGCCCAAAAAGTTTAGGATGCGAATATTGCAGAGAAGATGCCAAAATGTGAACCGACCCTCTTTTGACTTAGCCCAAAAAATCCGTTCTTTTAAGACTGACTCAAGAAGTCCCACGGAGGAAGTCAAATCCGATGACTTAACCAGGATGTACTCAGTGTCGCACTACAGTTCATTACGTACTAAGGGCCTTCTCCCCACCCTCCTTTGATATACGGAGAAGGGTTATAGTTATGTAAAGTCAGTTTTGCTTTTTGTCAAGTCTTATTTAGCTGTTTTCTCGAAATTCCACCTCCTCCTCTTTCACCCACCCCGTCGCCCGGGCAACCACGAACCCAAGAGAAGATAACAGCTATTCCATGTCTTGTAAAGCTCTTTTACATCAGATCAGACTTTTTTCTCTCCCTGCCGCCAGCACTGAACTTCAGGTTGAAATCCCTATTTTATCTTTTGCAGCGCTTTTTCTATCCGCGAAAGCCCCTCCTTTATTTTCTCCACGCTGTTGGCATAGGAGAGACGGATGTATCCCTCTCCAAACTTTCCGAATGAGGTTCCGGCAAGAACTGCCACTCCCGCTTCGTTCAAAAAAAAGTCGCTCAACTTCTTGGCCTCCCACCCGATTTCCTTCATGTTGGGAAATACGTAGAAGGCGCCCTTGGGAGTTCTGCAACTTATCCCCGGAATGGCATTCAAGCCTTTCACTATAACATCTCTTCTTTTCTTGAACTCTGCCCCCATCCGGTTCACATCGTCCTGAGAGCCGGTGAGAGCCTCAATCCCCGCCCTCTGAGTGAATGTCGCAGTACAGGAGTTGGAATTGGTCTGTAACTTGGCAATCAGAACTGCCAGGTCTTCTCTCATAACTCCGTAGCCCAATCTCCAGCCGGTCATGGCATAAGTTTTGGACATGCCATCCAGAATTATGGTCCTCTCCTGCATTCCCGGGAAAGAAGAGATGCTGTGATGGCTGCCCTCGTAAATTATGCGGCTGTAAATCTCATCTGATAGCACGAATACATCTCTTGCGACCGCGATGTCGGCAATCGCCTTCAAATCGTCCCGGGTCAGCATTCCACCGGTGGGATTCGCAGGAGAGTTGACTATGATCATCTTGGTCTTGTCCGTGACCAGTTCCTTCAACTCATCGGTGTCTAAACGAAAATCGTTCTCCTCCCTCAGTTGGATGGGGACTGCCTTAGCTCCGATGAAATTTATCACCGACTCATAAATCGGAAAGCCGGGGTTAGGGTAGATGATCTCTTCTCCCTCGTTGGCCAGAGCCATTATACAGAAAAACATGATCGGCTTGGCCCCAGGAGTCACCACCACCTGATCAGGAGTAACGTTTATCTTTCTGGTTTCTGAGATCTCTTTTGCTATCACCTCTCTGAATTCGGGAAGCCCGGCAGATGGATTGTAGTGTGTGTATCCCTCATTGAGGGCCTTTATTCCCGCATCGACGATATTCCTGGGGGTATCGA
>CBDUQU010000201.1:0-4058 GCA_965369445.1 uncultured bacterium
TAATAGTGTTACCTATGTCTCCGAACACCTGTTACCCTTCTCTCCGGTCTGTACAACGTGAAGGAGGAAGAGGTGTATCAGAAGATTCCATTCGTCAGCAACGGAGACGAGACTTTCAGCGCAAGCTGGACCACCATAGAGAACCCCAAGCCGGGAAAACACTATTATCATGCTATCGTGGATGTGGTCAGCCGGGAGTCGGTCGCCAGCGATACCACAGAATACGAGTTCAAAGCCTGGGGCATCGTCTATCGTATAAAGTGACAGAGACTCACCAAAGGGTCCGAAGAATCAAAGAGAGCCACGTGAAAAGTCCTTTTTACTACTCATTCGAACCTCAAACTGCGAAGTTAAGTAAACGATTTTGGCAGCGTCCGCCGAACGGGCGAAGCTGCCCAAGCCAATCGGGGGAAATCTCCCCGTCTACAATCAGTAGACTTAGGTATGTGTGACTTCTTTAACCTTTCAATGCAAAAGGAGGTGATTTATGAAGAAGCTCGGTTTAGTTACGGGTCTCGCGTTCCTCTTCGTGCTTCTGGCTTTCACCTGCTCCTTTGCCCAGATGGAGATGGAAAAGCGCGTAATCAAGGTGATGGGCGATGAGATGTCCATGAAGGGCGGATGCGGAGGGCACAAAGGAGGCATGGAGCACCAGATGGGATGCGGTTCTATGGGTTCAGGAATGCGGGGATGCGGCAAAATGGGCTCGGGGATGGGAATGTGCGGTGAGATGATGGGAGGAGACCAGGGGATGGGCTGCTGCAAGATGGACTTTTTCCTCCGCTGCAAGAAGGAGTTGGAGCTTTCCGATAAGCAGATGAAAGAGTTGAAGTCCATCAAAATGAACTTCATGAAAGGCAAGTTCAAAGCAGAGGCCAACGTGAAGATCGCCCAATTGGAACTGAAAAGCCTTATGCATGAGGATGATGCCCCCATCAAAGATATAGAGGCTAAGATGAAGGCAGCGGCGAAGCTGAAAATGGACATGAAGCTTTCGCACATAAAGGCTTTCAGGGAGGCTAAGGCGCTTCTGACCCCGGAGCAGATGGAAAAGATGAAGAAGTGCATGGGCAAGTAGGAGGAGATTTCGAATTCAGCTTAAGAGAAGTTCGAAATAATCTTAAGAGAATCGGCCGGGTTTTCCCCGGCCGATTTTTTTATTGACGGAGATAGTCCTCAAAGCCGACATCCACCAAGAGGCGAGCGCCTTTCCTGAAAGACCAGCTTTTGTGTCTTTCAACTATGAACCATGAACTATCTACCGGTTTTTGACCATTCGGCTCTCCGGTCACACCCGCCATGGGGCAAGAGTTGACAGAACCCAAAAAGGAGATTCTTCGCCCTCCGGTACGGAGGACTCAGAATGACACAGCACGAAGCCGCTGCCAGAATGAATCCTGTCATTCTGAGGGAGCTTCGACGACCGAAGAATCTACTACCAGCCTGTTGGCCAGAGAGACCAACGGGCAGTACGGGTGGTCATTGCGAGCGACCATAGGGAGCACGGCAATCTCTCATCCAGAGATCGCCACGTCGTCCCCGTACGTGGCCTCCTCGCGATGACGATTTCATCAACCTCCAGGCCTATGGTCCATCGCCAGGACCCCGCCAGAAGGCCAACCGAACGGCTCTTCCTGGTGGCCGTAGAAGACCGGCAGCCATAGAAATCCGTCAGCCACTTGGCATGGTACACCTTTAATTGTTCAAAAGCTGAAATATAGCTTGACATTTGAAAATAAAAGGTTATATCAAAAAAGCAGAGGTTCTAATTAAACTACTAAAACTCTAAGAGAGGAGTCGTAGGGTCAAACAACTTTTGGGGGATGGGAGAGAGGGAACCGTTTTCAGTAGGTAGTGTATTTTCTTCTAAAGGAGAGCAAAAGCATGTCTACAGGAACAGTGAAGCGGATAATAAGGGAAAGAGGATTTGGATTCATCTCGGCTGAGGATGGAAGGGAGATATTCTTTCATCGCACAGAACTCCAGGACATCGAGTTTGACGACATAGGGGAAGGAGATCAACTGGAATTCACAATCGTTAAAGGGAAAAAGGGTCCTCAGGCCATCGGCGTAAAAAAGCCCTCAGGTCAGGAGACCTCAGATCAGGAGCCCTCAAGTGAGGAGCCCTCAGGTGAGGAGCCCTCAGATCAAGAGGCCTCAGATAAAGAGGCCTCAGATAAAGTGGACTGATCTCCCTTGCACGCACTAAAATAAAAACTCCCCAAGGGGAGCAAAAGGTGAAAATCCTTTCTGCTGGCTGTGGATCAGAAAAACCAGCAGCCAGCGAGTATTCTTTCATACTCGGATCAGGAAAAACACGCCCGCTAAGCAGCGGGCGTGTTTTTTTGGGGCTGACTCTTTTGTCTTTCAACTACGAACCATGAACCATCTACCGGTTTTAGAATCCCTGCACGTTTACCGAACCGGTGACTACGTTCAACGAAATCGTCCCCTCTCCACTGCCCAATGTCCCGCTGAGGGAACCGGGAGTGCTTACTTGATTCTGAAGAACAAGGTCGGATAAACTGATAGTCCCGGTGACCACTGTGGCCGAGAATTCTGCCGAGGTGCTTTGAGGAATATTAAGTTCAATATTTCCAGTCACCAGATTGAAATTGATCGTGCCATCTTCCGGCAAAGTCATTTCAGCTTCGATCTCACCGGTGACCAGACTGACAACTGCACTGCTGGAGATTTCATCCAAAAGAACCTGCCCGGTCACGTGGCTGACAGAAACACCATTGTTGACAGAATATACTCTCACGCTTCCGGTGACGTGATTCACCAACACCTCCAGGTCCTCCGGGAGAGTGATCGTGTAGTCAACCACGTAGCTCCGGCCTTGTGTTTGTTCAGGCTGAGTGGTTTTCACGAATACTTCATTCCCCAGAGCTTGCACACTCACAATTAGCTGCTGCAGGTGTTCTTCGGCATCCTGGGTGCTCTCTGAGCCAACGCGTTTTTCGCCCGTAATGAGGACCGAGTCAGATCCGGATTTTCCGGTGATAGTAACACTTCCGGTTATCGCCTCCAGCCTCAATCGGGAATGGGCTGCCACGTCCACTTTGAAGGAAAAGGATTCCTTCGCAACGAAATCTGTGTTGTCCACGCTGCCGTCTGAATCCACAGTCTTATCACTTCCGCAGCTAATCCACAGAAAGCAAGTAGCCAACGCAACCAGTATGACGAGTTTAATAGAGTTGCTTTTCATTTCCACTCTCCTTTGGAACACATCCATGTTCCGGTGAGCTTTTGTGCCTTTCAACTACGAACTATGAACCATGAACTATCTACCGCTTTTCACGGTTGTGCCATGAAAGGATACTCAAAGTCCTTCGGGGGTAGGAGATTCTCTTTAATGGATCGCGGTGACGTCCATCGGATCATGTTCTGCAGGGCACCGGCTTTGTCGTTGGTGCCCGAGGCTCTGGCTCCGCCGAACGGCTGCTGGCCGACCACGGCTCCGGTCGGCTTGTCGTTGATATAGAAGTTACCGGCGGCATTACGAAGAATCCTTTCGGCCATTTCGACCGCGGTCCGATCAGTGGCAAACACCGCACCGGTCAAAGCATAGGGTGAGGTCTCGTCGCAAAGATGCAAGGTCTTCTCGTAATCAGCGTCGTCGTAAACGTAAATGGTCATTACCGGCCCGAAGATCTCCTCCACCATGGTCTTAAACTTCGGATTGGTAGTTTCAATCAAGGTTGCATCGATGAAGTATCCTTTCGAATAATCGCAGTTGCCGCCGACTAAGATCGTACAGTCCGATGAGTTCTTGGCGTAGTCGACGTACTCCTTGATGCTATCATAAGCACTTTTGTCAATAATGGCATTCATGAAGTTGGTGAAATCGCACGGGTCGCCCATCTTTATCCCGCCGATCTGCGTAAGCAAAATCTTCTTGATCTGTGGCCAGAGCGATTTCGGGACGTAGGCCCTGGATGCTGCCGAGCATTTCTGACCCTGATATTCATAAGCGCCGCGTGTGATCGCCGTGGCAACTTCCGAGGCAACGGCTGAGTTATGGACGAAGACGAAGTCCTTGCCGCCGGTCTCGC
>CBDUQU010000202.1:0-3978 GCA_965369445.1 uncultured bacterium
GAGAAACTGACCCAGAGCAAGCACGAGATGGTTGGGGTGGTGACCGTCCCGGATAAACCCAAGGGGAGAGGACGGAAGCTCTCCGAGTCTCCGGTGAAGATGTTCGCCAGAGAGCACGACCTGAAGATACTTACCCCGGGGAATTTGAAAGATGAGGGATTCGTTCAAGCCTTAGGGGAGCTAAGTCCTGATCTGATGGTGGTGGTGGCTTTTCGTATTCTCCCGGAGGTTGTCTTCATTATTCCTGCAAAGGGTACCATCAATCTCCATGCCTCGCTTCTGCCCAAATACCGCGGCGCGGCTCCTATCAACTGGGCCATAATGAACGGTGAGACCAAGAGTGGACTCACCACATTCTACATAAAGAAGAAGGTCGACACCGGGAACATGATCATGCAAAGGGAAGTCGAGATTGATCCAGAGGAAAGCTTCGGAGAAGTGCACGATCGTATGGCGCAAATCGGAGCCGACCTTCTGCTCGAGACAGTGGATCTGATCGAAAGGGGAGAGGTGGAAGCGACACGACAGGATGATGCGCTGGCCACACCTGCTCCCAAGATCACGCCGGAGCACTGCCGAATCGACTGGTCCCGAAAAGCGGTTGAGATCAAGAATCAGATCCGCGGGCTTGCGCCCTCCCCTGGTGCATTTGCTCTTTTCCGGGGAAAGATTCTAAAGATCTTCTGGGCACAGGTGGTCGAAGACCGTTCCTCATCTGGTAATCTTGGAGAAGTGGTAGAGACGGAGAAGAAAGAGAGTCTTCAGGTGAGAACCGGCAGCGGCATATTGAGCCTGCTGGAGGTTCAGCCGGAGGGCAAAAGAAGGATGACGGTCGAGGAATTTGTCAGGGGATACCGGGTCCAGCCGGAAGAGAAATTGGAGTGAGCTTTTCTGAGAAAGGAAAGAAAACAAAATCGAGCTTGGTTAGTATAATAGGTAAAGAAGGAACCGGGGTGCCATCCACCTGGGTGTATTTACAGACTATCCTGTGATCGGGTAGTGGCTCATCGGGTGGCAGCTTGCAGAAGATCGGCAGGAGATTTCTGTCCCGCTTTCAGCGGGACAACAACATTGAATGATAAAACAGCTTATGTCTTACTCCGAAAAAGAATCCAGGACGCAGGGCAAGTGGACTTTCCTGGGCTTGTCCATCTTAAGCCTGGTGGCGCTCATGGTCGCCAGCTTACTCTTTTGGTATTTGATCTCTCCCCGGATCAATGCTGCCAATCCGGTTTTTAGTCTGTCGATCAAAATTGCTGGGCTCCTGATTCTCTTCACCGTGTCGGGAGGTCTGTTTCTGATAGTGCTGTCGTCGGCATTGGAGAAAGACTTCTTGTTTCCTCACGGAGAGAAGCAGATAACCTTGAAGGTTCTGTTTCCCGTCAATCTTTTCCTGGGGCATCTTTTTGGACTGTCAAGGGACCAGGTTCGCCAGGCGTTTGTTCAGGTCAATAATTCGCTCTTTGAGGCGACCCAGAAGAGGATAAAGAATGATCGCCTGGTGATCCTCCTGCCTCACTGTCTGCAGAACTTCGATTGTCCGCACAAGATAATCTCCAACCTCGATAACTGCCGGCGGTGCGGAGGATGCTTAATCGGTGACATACTTGAGCTTAAGGAGAAACACGACGTCGACATCTCAATCGCCACCGGAGGAACCCTGGCCCGGAAGGTGTTAGTGGACAAGAAACCGACGGTCATCGTGGCGGTGGCCTGCGAGCGGGATCTCTGTTCGGGCATTCAGGATGCCTATCCCATTCCGGTTTACGGAATACTCAACGAGAGACCGCAAGGTCCCTGCATAAACACCCGGGTCAATCTGCAAAAACTTGACCAGGCCGTGCGGCATGTATTAAACGGAGCAAAAGATGCAAAAAGATATAATCATCAACGTGTCGGAGTATGAGACCCGGCTGGCTGTTTTAGAAGATCTGAAACTGGTGGAACTCCTGGTGGAGCGTCCCGAGGCAGAGAGAATAGTGGGCGACATCTACAAGGGGACGGTTAAATCGGTCCTGCCGGGAATGCAGGCAGCCTTCATAGACGTGGGACTGGAGAAGACGGCCTTTCTTCACTTTTCAGATATAGGAGATTCAAAAAGTCAGCTTGACCTTTTGTACGAGGCCGAGTTCTTAGACGATGAGGAGGAGCCGAAAAAGACCAGGAAGGCTCCGAAGAGTATTCAAGAGGTCTTAAAGCAAGGACAGCAGATTCCGGTTCAGGTGACCAAGGAACCCATAGGCACCAAAGGATGCAGGGTTACCACTCACCTTTCTCTTCCCGGCAGATACGTGGTCTTGGTTCCCGGAGAAGATCACGTCGGGGTGTCGCGCAAGATCTCGGATTGGGCGGAGAAAAAAAGGCTGAAGAGGATGGCTTACGAGATAAAACCGGACGGGTTCGGATGTATCGTGCGCACGGTGGCTTTAGGAAAGCAGACAAAAGAGCTGAAATCGGACGTGAAGAACCTCGCCAAGTTGTGGAAAAACATCACCAAGAAGGCGGAGAAAACCGAGGCTCCGGCTTTGCTTCTCAAGAACATCGGCATGATCTACAACATAATACAGGATATCTTAACCCCGGAAGTGGAGAGCGTGGTGGTCGATTCGAAAAAGGAATACAAAAAGATCCTTTCATATCTGAAGACCTCCGCCAAAACCCTGCGCTCCAAGTTGAAACACTATGACGGGAAGGTGCCCATCTTCGATGCCTACAATATCGAGCCAGAGATAGAGAAGATGCTGGACCGGAAGGTGTGGGTGAAGAAGGGAGCCTACTTCGTCATCGACCAGACCGAAGCCATGGTCACTATCGACGTCAACACCGGCAGGTTCGTGGGGAAAAGCACGCAGGAGGCTACCGTGCTCAAAACCAATCTGGATGCCGCCAGGGAGATTGCCCGCCAGATTAGATTACGCGACATCGGAGGCTTGATCGTCGTCGACTTCATTGACATGGAAGTACCGGGGAACAGAAAGAAGGTTTTTGAGGAGTTCAAGGCCGGCTTCAGGCACGATCGCTCGAAAAACAGCATCCTGCCCATCTCCGACTTCGGCTTGGTAGAGATGACCAGGCAGAGAATCAGACCCTCCATACTGCATACCCTAAGCGAAATCTGCCCGTGCTGTGGAGGTATCGGAAGGGTGGTCTCAAAGGAGACCACCGCTACGAAAATCGAAAGGTGGTTCAGCCGGGCCAAGGTGGGCTCCCGATGCAGGAATTACCGGCTGCTGGTGCATCCGGACGAGGCAGGGATTCTGAGGGAAGGAAAGACTAGCCGTATACGAAAGCTGAGCAAGCAGCTCAAGCTGGACATAGAGTTGGTGAAAGACCCGGACATGACGTCTGGCGAGTTCAAGGTGCTTGATCTCGACAAGAACATGGACGTGACCGACATGTTCAAGTCCAAAAAATAGGGGCGGTGTTACGCAGTATGACGGGAAAAACGGCATGCCTGACAAAAAAAGCTCGCAGGATATCGGAGCTATCGTATATCATTGAGGTATAGCTTACAAATAGAGGAGGAACTCCATGTATGCCATCTTCGAGAGTGGCGGGTTTCAATTCAGCGCAAAGGAAGGGGAGAGGGTGAGAATACCCAAGCTCCAGGTTAGGCCAAAGGACAAACTGACCTTCGATAAGGTGCTTTTCATCGGGGGCGAGAAACCGCTGGTGGGATCGCCTTATGTGGAAAACGCCAAGGTGGAAGGCGAGGTCATCGCTTCAGGCAAGGGGGATAAGGTCACGGTCTTCAAGTTCAAGAGGAGAGTGAAGTACAGAAGAAAAAAAGGGCACCGTCAGGAGTTTGTCGAGGTGCAGATAGAAAAGATAGTGCTACCCCGCTGAGGGCCGACCGGAGAGGCGCGACAAGTTTATCCCGTAACGGACACTTAACCTCAAAAAGGGTTCGGTTGTGTACTTAATGAGAATTACTGCAATCGTCTTTGTTCTGGCAAGTTTATCTCTCTGCCAGACCTC
>CBDUQU010000203.1:0-3834 GCA_965369445.1 uncultured bacterium
CAACGGCAAGAACGGCTTCAGAAAGACCAAGCAGAAAGTAGGCCTGACGGAGATGCCGTTCAGATTAGACTTCGAAGGTTCGAAGGTCCTGGTGAATTTCTGACTTTCTGAAGAGTCAATTGAAAGAACTCGGCGGTATGCCGGCCGAAAGAAGATTCAGTAACCATTGAGGGAAATCCATTAACTCAACACAGCCGTTGGCTGGAGGGGGATTCGAGATGATAGACGATACAAAAGTTTCAGCAATCCTGGACAAGTATCCCAGAACTTTCAACCGGGTGTACGTTCACAAGTATTTAAGCGACATGAAGAGGATTATCGATCGCATCCCGGTGCAGGACATCGACCGGATCATTGAGCTGTTGTTTTCTGCGTGGAAGGAGAATCGCACGGTCTTCATCATGGGGAACGGAGGATCGGCTTCCACGGCCACACACTTTGCCTGCGATCTCTCCAAGTGCACCATCGTGGAGGGCAAAAAGAGATTCAGGGTCATATGTCTGAACGACAACGTTCCGCTCACGTCAGCCTTGATCAATGACGAGGGTTTTGATAATCTCTTCTCCGAACAACTGAAGAACCTGATGCGTCCCGGGGACGTGTTGATCGGAATCAGCGTTCACGGAGGCTCGGGCCAGGACAAGGCGGGATTATGGTCCCAGAATCTCTTGAAGGCGATGAACCTAACCAGGGACGTATACAACGGAGTCACCATAGGATTCTCCGGCTTCGACGGTGGAGCGATGAAACAGATGGCGGACGCCTGCATCGTGGTTCCTTTCAACTCCACGCCCCAGGTTGAGTCCTTTCATCTGACATTTGAACATCTGATCTGCAGTTGTCTCAAGGAGAAGATAAAGTCACACTTCTCGAATCTCGACGCAAGCCGATTCTCCGAGCTAAGCCAGAGAATCGCTTCATCGCAAACCAGGGAAGTGGTTTTAAAGAAGGCCGGGAGACTTCCATAGGCATTCGAAGAGTACGTATCTACAAGGGTTCGACCATGAGAAAAGCAGTGTTCTTAGACAGAGACGGAGTGATAAACAGGATCGTCTACCACAAGGAGGCAGGCATCGTGGATTCTCCCTTTACCGTCTCCCAATTTGAGCTTTTGCCTCAGGTCGGCGCCTCTGTCCGTAGGATAAATTCCTTAGGGCTGAAGACCATTGTGGTTTCCAATCAACCCGGCGTCGCCAAAAAGCACTTTGACGTACCAACCTTAAAGGACATGGACAATAAGATGCTCTCCTCCATGTCCAAAGAGAAAGCCGAATTGGATGGGATCTACTACTGTCTGCATCATCCCCAGGCACGAGATCAAAGATATAAGAAACGGTGCAGCTGCCGGAAGCCCAAAGCTGGGCTTTTAACCCGGGCGGCAAGAGATTTCCAACTGAACCTGAAGAAGAGCTACATGATCGGAGACAACCTCACCGACATTCAGGCTGGCCAGGCCGTGGGCTGCACCACCTTTCTGATAGGCAACTACAAGTGTGATCTCTGCCGTTTTCTTTCGGAGAAAAAAGTCAAACCCGACTATATCGTCCCCAATTTGTACCAGGCAACCAAAATCATCAAACAATTGGAGGGAGGGTGATATGGAGTTATTCATCGACACCGCCAATCTGGAGGAGATCAGGGAGGCGGCAAATTGGGGAGTGATAACCGGTGCCACCACTAACCCCAAGATCTTTTCCAATGAAAAGGAGATAGGTGATCTCAGAGAGAAGGTTTTGGAGATCACCAGGATCGGCGATTTCCCTTTGAGCGTGGAGTCAACCGCCGAAGACTACCTTGGTATGGTGGAGGAAGCCAAGGAATATGCCAGCTGGCATGAGAACGTAGTGATAAAAATCCCCATGGGGGTAGAGGGGTTGAAAGCGGTGAATATCTTAGAAAAGAAAGAACACGTAAAGACCAACGTCACTGCCATAATGGCCACCAACCAGGCTATCTTGGCCTCTCTGGCCGGAGCAACCTACGCCTCCATCTTTTACGGCCGGGTCGCCGACTGCGGTAATGAGCCACTTACTGTGATCAAAGAGACCTCCCGGCTCTTCGCTGCTCAGAACGTGAAGACCAAGATCATCGTGGGAAGCGTAAGAAACATGCTGGACATCAACAAAGCTCTTCTGGCCGGGGCAGACATCGTCACGGTACCCTTCCAGTTCTTAAAGAAGATGGCGGCCAATCTGAAAACCGACGCGACCATCAGAGAGTTCAACGACATTTGGAAGGATATGAGGCAAAGGGGATTGGTGAAGCTGAAAGTGAAAGAACGTGCTCCTGTCTTAACGCTGGTTAATAGATAAGCCACAGAGTAATTTGCCGCGACGTGAGCGATCCCGTTTTCAATTAAGGGGGGCGGAGAAAAGCCCGGGTTAGAGACGATCCGGGCTTTGAAAAGATGCATTGGTCGCAAACACCGAAAGCCATCATTCATTGAAAAAGATGAGGGCCAAGCCTAATGAGAATCGCTTTTATCGGACAAAAAGGAATTCCCGCCACCTACGGAGGAATAGAGGATTACGTCGAGAAGATCGCTACTCGTCTTGTCCGAAGAGGGCATGACGTGACGGTCTTCTGCCGGCCTCACTACACTTCCACCAATGGATGGCATAAGGGAGTCAGGCTTAAGATAATACCCAGCATCCCCACCAAACACTTAGATGCCATATCGCATACTCTCTTTTGCAGCATAGATTCCCTCTCTCGAGAATTCGACGTTATCAACTACCAGGCGCTGGGTCCTTCTACCCTCTCCTTCATTCCCAGGCTGGCCGGAGGGACAAAGGTGGTGGCCACCATCCATGCCTTAGATTGGCAAAGGCAGAAATGGAGCAGGTGGGCTAAGTTGATGCTCAAGTTAGCAGAGTATCCTTCAACTCATTTCCCCGATAAGATCGCGGTCGTCTCTCCGAGTCTAAAAGAGTACTTTGAAGGGAAATCTCACAGGGACGTGGTTCGAATTCCCACGGGAGTGGATCCACCGGTTTTCCGCAAGCCGGGGAAGATAAGAGAGTTCGGGTTGACAAAGAACAATTTCATTCTTTTCCTGAATCGGCTGGTACCGGAAAAGGGATGCCATTTTTTGATCGAAGCCTTCAGGGAATTAGAAACTGACAAGAAACTGTTCATCGCCGGTGATGGAAAGTTCTCCGATGATTACAAGAACAGCCTTCACAAATGGAAAAGTGACAGGATAATCTTCGGCGGCTATGTGGAGGAGGACGTTTTGGAGGAGTTGTATTCAAACTGCTCTCTTTTTGTTCTACCCTCGATGCTTGAAGGGATCTCCCAGGTGGCACTGCGCGCCTTGAGCTATGGTAAACCAGTTCTTGCAAGCGACATTAAGGAGAACCTAAGTGCGCTCGGAGATCACGGACTTTATTTCAAGAACAAGAATGCAGGAGACCTTAAGAAACAACTTCAACATATTCTCATAAATGGCTCTCTGCCAGAATATTACAAGAGAGCAAGGGAGTCCTATATTAAGGCGAATTTCTCCTGGGATCATGCTGCGGAACGTCTGGAAGATCTCTTTCTTGACTGCTTGAACCGAGGCTCTGAGACGAGACGCACCAATGCAACGAGTGGCGGGCGGCAGAGACTGGATTCTTCTCTCACGCAGGCGTAATCTTCAAGCCTCCCCCTCATCCCATACCCCTCTCCCCGAACGTCAGGATTTACTGGTAGGGCGATCATACGGTCCCCCTGCCCAGACGGGCACGTCCGTGCAGGCCCGTAGGGCGTCTGGGGGCATCTTGCCCGCTGAATTCGCGCGGGGCTGGTCGTGCCGTAGGCAGATCCCGCCCTTCGGGTCTGAGCCTCAGG
>CBDUQU010000204.1:0-3732 GCA_965369445.1 uncultured bacterium
TGGTCGTCTGCCACCAGGAGTTTAATCTTCTTCATACTGCACCTCCTGAAAAGGGATTTGAATGTTTAGTTTGGTTCCTTTTCTTGGACGGGAAATGATCTCGAAATCCCCCCCAAGCATGTCAACTCTTTCCTTTATGTTAAGAAGTCCCATGCCTTTCGGCGACAATAGAGCTTTGTTGAGATCGAATCCTATGCCGTTGTCTCTTACCGAGAGTATGGCGGTGGAACCCTTTTGGGACACCGAAACGGATGCCTCGGTGGCGCCGGAATGTTTGGCCACGTTGGTCAAAGCCTCCTGGATTATGCGGTAAAGCGTTATCACCACCTCCGGAGGAAATCGGTACTCCTTGTTCCTGGTCTTTAAGGAGACTTTGATACTTGACCTCCTGCCGTAGTTGTCGATGTACCATCTTAAGGCAGGAATCAGCCCGAAATCGTCCAGCATGCTCGGCCTCAACTCAAAGGTTAAGGTTCGGATGTCATCGATAGTCTGACCCAGAAGCTCCTCGGTATCCAGCAGCCACTCCTCCACCTCCCCCAGCTTCTGAGGTTTTGAACCTAAATCTCTTTTCATCTTATCCAGATTCATCTTCATGGACTGGAGCATCTGGCCCACATGGTCATGGAGCTCCTGTGCAATCTTCTTTCGCTCGTTTTCCTGGACTCTCATCAACTGTGAAGAGAGATTTCTTAGGTCCTGGGTATGTTTTCTGACCACTTGCAGCAGTCGAGCGTTCTCCACGGCGACCGCAATCTGGTTGGCCAGGGTCTGAATCAGCTTTACATCTTCCCGGCTGAGAGTCAGGTATTCTCTGGTGCTGGTGATACTTAAAACCCCGACCAGTTTCTTCCCGAAGAACATCCCGGTGCCCAAGGCGGATTTTATTTTTGCCTTTCGAAAATATGCGGCTGTTTTACTCCCGGCAGGTAAATCTGAGGTGTCGCTCATGATGAAAGGCTTTCCCTTTCTGATGGGATTAAACATAGCCGGTACATCATTCCAGGGGAACTTCGTCCCCACAAGCCTCTGATCGTCTTCCCCTTCATCGAAGTAGAGGCCCCTAATCTCGAACTGCTTGCCGTCATCAGAGGCCAGGGCTACCGCACATCGTTCCACTCCCAGTGCCGAGCCAACGACGTGGCTACCGATCTGGCTTACTTCCTCCAACTCCATGGCTTTGGAGAGCGCCCGGCTGACCTTCAAAAGGATGTCCTTCTCCCGCGTTTGCTTTTCCAGAGATCGAGTTTGCTCGCGTATTTGAGCATACTTCTGCTTCAGATCCTCTAAAAGGCGATAATTCTCGATGGTCACCGCTATGGAATTTGAGATGGTCTGCAGGAGTCTTATCTCCTTCTTTGTATAGCGATGGACTTCCGTCGTGGTGGCGACCGTCAAGAATCCCAAATATTTCCCTCTGTAAAGCAGTGGCACCGCTAGCGTGGACTTTACTCCCCGGCGGAGGAGGTATTTCCTTGCGGGGTGTCCCTGCGCCAAAATAGAAGTGTCGTTAACCATAAACGGCTTGCCCTTGCGTACCATTTCAATCAATTGGGGGGAATCCTCGATCCGAAAAGTACAGCCTATGAGGTCAGTCTCCAGCGGCTTCCCCCGAATGTGGGCCGCCCTTATGCTGACACTTTTCCCTTCGGGGTCGAGAAGAGCGATGGAACTGCGCTCGGTCTTTACAAGTTCGCCTACCTTCTTGATGGCGGACGTAAGTAGATGTTCCAGGCCACGGGGGGAGGATAACGTCTGGGTTAACTCATACAGGACCTTCTGCTCTCTATACTGTGTGCTCAAGAGCTGAGCCTGTTCGATTATCTGGGCATGCTCTTTTCTTACGTCCTCCATGAGCCTACAATTCTGCAAAGCCGCCGCCGCCTGATTCGCCAAGGTTCGGGCCAGTTGCTCCTCCTCCATGTTGAAAGTCCTTGCTTTCTTCGTCATCCCCACGTGAAAGACGCCCAGCATCTTATTTCTTAGAAGTATTGGAATGACCAGAGCACTAACCATTCCCGTTTTTCGAATGATCTTTTTTCCCAACTCCGGCGCCAGATCGGTGCGGACGTTAAAAATCTGAATACTCCCTCGCGCCTGCAGAGATCGCTTGTACGAGGACAGATGTTCTTTGGTGACCTTCAGGCTCCAGGCAGACGGCGAATCTTTTCCTCTGCTCGGGAACGGGTGCACTTGCACCTGGATTGAGGAGCCGGAGACGTCATTTCCCGGGAGCATTACCGCACAGCGGTCCGCATTCAAAGCCTGGGTCATCTTCTCCGCTCCCAGTTTCAGAACCTGATCGAATTTCAAGGTTCGGGAAAGCGATCTGCTGGCCTTGAGAAGGATGTTGTATTCACGTGCCTTCTTCAGCTCGGTTAGGTCGGACAAAACGCCCAGCGTGCCCCTGAAGCTTCCGTCCCGGTTCCACAATGGGGCCGCCGAAACATATATGGGTTTTGGCTTTCCTCTTTTGGTGAGTAGCGTGATCTCGTATTTTGAAGACTTGCCCTGCTTTCTTTTCTTGGACTCTTCCCTGAAGACATCATATTGCGTGGGATCGGAGATCTCTTTTAAGCTCTTCCCCAAAAGCTCATCTTTCCGGTACCCGAGCAGGCCCGCGAAAGCCTGATTGACGAAAACCAGATTCTCCTTGGAGTCCACGATGCCGATTCCCTCCTGAGCCGTTTCCACCAGAGTGCGATGCATTTCTTCCGATCGGCGGAGCGCTTCCTCCGCCTCCTTCGCCTCGGTTACGTCGGTAATCGCCACGACAATCTTGGACAGCGTTTCCTCGTGGCCCGGGGCCACAGACCATGTCACTGACACATGTCTGCTGTCCCCCCTCAAGGTCCGGGCCTCGGCTTCTTTTTCGAACCTGGTTCTGCCTTCAGCGACAGCGATGAGTTCTTCTTTGAAAGGATAATAAGATTCGCTCGCGAAGATCTTGGCCAACCCGGATTTGAGCTCTTCTTTGTTTCTGGCTCTGTAAAGGTTCAAGGAGGCCTTGTTTACGTCAATTACCTTTACCATGCTTGCGCATCTGGCCACAGCTTTTGGGTGAGTCTCGAAATATCTTCTGAAGTCTTTAGTCCCCGAATCTCGTAAGCGGTCAATGTACTTCTTGACCCTGGAAAAATCTTCCTCCCACAGTGAAATGGGAGAGTCCTCAAACAGGCTCCGATATCGATTTTCGCTCCTTTGTAAGGCTTCCTCCGCCCGCTTGCGCTGGGTGAGGTCATGAAATACTGTTCTGGATCCTGCATACTGGCCATCACTATCATAAGTAGCAACAGCCTTTAATTCACCGTAAATTTCTTTTCTATCTTTTGTTGCAAGAGTAGTCTCAATACTCATTTCTCCATTTGCAATGAATTCTTCCCAGTTTGATTTGAAATCTTTTTTCAAAGCTTCTTTAGTTAAAAGCTGAGTAATATGCATCCCAATCATTTCTTCTTTAGAATATCCTAAAGTCCTAACCATTGATTCATTCACATAAGTAATGTTTCCATTTTCATCTGTAGTATCCATTAAATCACTTGCGGTTTCCATAAAGGTTCGGAACTTTTCTTCAGATTTTTTCAGCGCTTCCTCCGCTCGCTTCCGCTGGGTAACATCAATCGCGGTCGCAGACAGGAATAGGGGTCTTCCTCCATCATCCTTTATGACCGTGGCGGTCATCAAAGTGGGGAAGACAACGCCATCTTTCCTCGTATGCCACACCTCTTCAGC
>CBDUQU010000205.1:0-3712 GCA_965369445.1 uncultured bacterium
TAGATCTCCCTTCCCTCGGCCAAATTCATCTCCTCCTTGGACCTTTTGGTGACGATGCTGGTCAAGGGGATTCCGATATCCACCTTCACCCTCACTATCGCGCCCTCCTCTTCCATCCGGGCAACCTTGCCCCTGAAGCAGTTCCGGGCGCTTGAGCTCAAGGGCATAAGTGAGATCAAAATGTCTTCGGGCGGAATGGTGGCATATGCGTCTCCTTCTCTGTCGGATACCACGTCAAGTCTTACTCCATCCACCTCTAACTTCACCTGCTCCTTTTCCCTGATCAACCTGCCGGAGAGGAAATTCTCCATGCCTATGTAATTCGCCCAAAAGACTGAGGTGGGGCGCTCGAATACCTCTTCCCTACTACCTTTTTGAATCACCCTTCCCTCCCTCAGCACAAAGAATCTCTCCCCCCATTTCCGGGCGTTGGAGAGAAGATGGGTAGTCAAAACCAGCGTGGTATCTTTTTCCTCCTTAAGTCTCAAGATCAAATCCTCGATTATCCGCAGGCTTATCGCATCTAAGTTATTGGTCGGCTCGTCTAAGAAGATGACCTCCGGCTCCAAGACCAATGCCCGGGCCAAAGCCACCCGTTGAGCTTCGCCGCCGGATAAAGTCAAGGCTCTCCTCTCCCTAGCTTGTGTCATCCTCACCATGTCCAAGGCCGACTCCACCTTCTGTCTCATGAATCTCTTCTTTTCAGCTCTCACCTTGAGTCCATAAGCCACGTTCTGAAAAACCGTAGCGTCGAACATTACCGGATTCTGCATCACCATGGTCATTCGGCGAGAGAGTTCCAGCCTTCTGCCCGAATCGGAGGAATAGCTGCATTCCTCTCCATCATAGAGGAGCCTGCCTTTGTCAGATCTCTCCAATAAGTTCAGTATCTTAAGCAGAGTGGTCTTCCCTGAGCCATTGGGACCCAGGATGACGTTGATCTTCCCCTCCTCCATCTCCAGGGAGACAGAAGCTAATACCTCTTTCTGATTATATATCTTGGCTATATCCTCAGTGACTATCTTCATCGTCTCTTTCCCGCGCCTTGAACCAGATGCAGCATCAGATTTATTCCCAACGCAACAATGACCAGTATAATTCCCAGGGTTATGGCCAGCTCAAACTCTCCCTTCATGGTCTCCAGGGCAATGGCCGTGGTCATCACCCTGGTGGCTCCTTTTATGTTACCTCCCACCATCATGGTCATCCCGGTCTCGCCGATGACCCTGGCGAAACCGGTTATGACCGCGGCGCTTAAGGCAAATCGAGCCTCCTTCAAGACCAGAAGCTTCCACTGAAATCTGCTGGCTCCCAGAGAGAAGGCCGTGTCCTTAATTGAAGGGTCGATTCCCCTCACCGCCACCAGAGATAGACCAGTTATGATCGGGGTGGCCAAGATAGCCTGAGCCAGAACCATAGCATATGGAGTGTACAGAATCTCTATACCGCCCAGCAGGCCCCTTCGCATCAAGATAAGATAGAGCAAAAGACCGATTGCCACTGCCGGTATGGTCATCATGGTGTTGATCAAGCTCAAGACCAGTCTTTTCCCCGGAAAATCGCTCTGCTCGATCAAAAGAGCCAGATACAGGCTGAAGACAGACGAGAGTATGACCGCACTTCCCGAGACCTTCAAGGAAAGCCAAACGATCTCCGGGATCTCCCGACCTAGAAAATCCATGTCTTAGTCCCTTTTTGCATTGGGTGTGAAGAGCCGCTGACCAAACTTCTCCTTACCGAACTCCCCAATCAGTATCTGTCCCCTATCGCTGGTCAAAAAGGAAATAAACTTCTGAGCTAATCGATGATTAACGTCGGGGTATTTCTTGGGAGAGACCGCAATCACGCTGTATTGATTGAGGAGGTTTTCGTCTCCCTCAAAGAGAATGACCAAATCCAGTTCTTTCCGGTGGGAGAGAAACGTGGCCCGGTCGGTCAGGCAGTAACCTCGTTTCTCATTTGCTACCCTTAAACTCGCCTCCATGCCGGTCCCTGACTGCAAGTACCACCCGCCTTCTGGACTAAGCTCCGCCAATGCCCACAGGGATTTCTCTTTCTTATGAGTTCCCGATTCATCAGCACGCGACATGAAAGTGGTTTCCAGGCTGTCTATCTTCCGAAGAGCCACAGCGATTTCTTTTTCGTCTTTTAAGCTGGCTGGATCATTCTCAGGCCCAACCAGCACGAAATCGTTATACATGATCTCTATCCGTTTCTCACCGTAATTTTCTTTAACAAATTCCTCCTCGGATTTTCGGTCGTGCACTAAAATCACGTCCACGTTTCCATCCCTGGCTAATCTGATAGCCTGTCCTGACCCTACAGCAATGACTTTCACTCTGCAGGTATTTTCCGTTTCGAATACGGGCAAGAGATATTCCAGTAGACCGGAGTCTTCGACAGAGGTGGTCGTGGCTAAAATGAGCTTACCCTCTTCCCCTCCACCACAGGAGCCCAGGAGCGAAAAACATAGAATCAAGACCACATAGATTTTCTTCATAACATCACCTTTCAAATCCAAAAGCCAGCTCCCGCATCTTTCTTGGAAACTGGCTTTCGGACTTCTCTCTCCTTTCCAAATGCGGGAGGCATAGCCGTTTCCAGCTGTACCCTTCAGGGTAAACCATTCATGGTGAACCCTATCGGCTGCCCTCCATAAATCTCTTCTTAGGAAAGACAGCTCGGAGAATATGTTTACCGTTTATTTCATCTCTTCAGCACACTCACCAGCTTTCCCCTGCAATATCTCGATTCCGTGAGACAGAGCCGGCAAAACCGCCAGGAAACATTCTTTGGCTGCCTTCGGACTTCCGGGCAGATTAACGATCAGGGTTCCTCCTCTAATCCCTGCCTCAGCGCGCGAGAGCATGGCTCTGGGAGTGATTTTCAAGCTCTCCATTCTCATGACCTCTGATAATCCCGGAGCCCTCTTCTCTATCACCTCCAGGGTTGCCTCCGGGGTAACGTCTCTCGGTGAGAATCCGGTTCCTCCTGTGGTAAGAATTAAGTCTACTTTAAGCTGATCACAGCAAGCTGTCAACTTCTCTTTGATCCTGGCTTTCTCGTCGGGGATTATCTCGTAGTGAGACACCTCTCCAGGCAGCTCTGTGACTAACTCCTTCAGCGCCTTTCCACTTTCATCCTCCCTTTCCCCGGCGTAGCCTTTGTCACTGACTGTAATTACCGCTACTCTGATCATCCCACTATCCTTATTTGATCCCCCTGGCGTACAGTTCCGCCTTTCAATACTCTGGCGAAGACGCCCTCCTTGGGCATAACGCAAAAACCGATCTGCTGGAAGATAGCGCAACCGTTATGACATTCTTTCCCAATCTGGGTGATCTCAAGTTCGATCTGATCTCCCAGGATCAGTTTAGTTTCGATCTTCAGTTTCGGGAGATCGATACCCGAAGTGGTGATATTTTCGGCAAAGTCTCCGGCGCCCAATGATAAGCCTTTGTCCTTCATCTTCTGTATGCTCTCAGAAGCCAACAGGCTCACCTGCCTGGGCCAATTCCCTGCGTGCGCATCCCCCTCTATCCCCCACTCCTCCTTCAACAAGACGCTTTCGACCGGTGTTTTCTTTTCACCCTTGTCTTTGCTTGTGCAGACAGCGAGGACTTCTCCCATTTCACTTCCCCGATTTTCTCTTATAAGTTCCACTTCTCCCACCACTCTTCTTCTCAAGATATATCTCCGAGATCTCCATCTC
>CBDUQU010000206.1:0-3711 GCA_965369445.1 uncultured bacterium
GGTAGGACATCATCTCAGCAGTGGTCTTGTCTGACACGGGCCAGAGGGCGCTTATAACCGTGCGCGCTCCCGCCATCTGAAAGGCACGCCTCAAACCATAAACTCCTTCACCAGACTTCACCTCTCCCAAACCGGACTCACAAGCTGACAAAACCACCCATCTGGTTCCCTCCAAATCCAAGCCAGTAACCTCCTCCGCAGTCAATATTCCATCCTCAACTCCCAAACTATCCGCCCCTTCTCCATGCAAATTGGCGCCAGCCAGAAACAGCCCCGATAAAAGAAGCGGGTTTTCACCCACAAAAGCCTCCGACATTCTAAACTTCTTCTGGGGAAGCTCTCTTGAACACTGACTTTGAGCATAATACCCGTGTGTGGCCAAGTGGATAACCTTGTTCCCTGGAGCATTCCTTTTGAAATTCTCCTCACTGGCATCTGTTCCAAAAAAGACGTAACAAGGCTCTTTGCTTTCTTTCTTCCAAGCATCCGATATTCTCTCTATCTCCTTACGGGTTCCAGGCAAGGGCAGAACGGTGATCTCGTTTAGCTCCTCGCAACCGGAACGAGTATTGCGAAGTGCATTGATTGAAGTATCAGACTCCTCGGTGCTTATTCGAGCGGACATAGAGTAAAGCCGATCTAATGGAGGGGCATCGAAATTTGGGTCTCCTAAAGCAAAAAGACCTTCCCCGGATTCGACCACCTGTTTTAACCTGATCAGATCACGCCCGGAAGACAAATAGTGAATAGGGTAAGTTTCAATAAGGTATTTGTCCTCTCCAGCCGTCAAGCCAGCAAAGGAAACTAAGTTCAATGCACCATCTGGCGCTATAAACACAAGGTTGGCATCGCCCAATTTGTTTTCAACAGGCTTCCATATCCTTTCATAAAGCTTGGCAGTTATCTCTTTATAGTCTGCCAAGTCTTTGAAGAAAGGCGAACCTCCGCGTTTGGAAACCTCTTGAAAATGTGAGCGATACAGTGCGACAAGTGAGTCGATCTCATTTGAGGAACCGATATCGGAGATGGAAATGTTCACCCTGTTATCCACAACCACAAGCAGGTAATGTGGCTCGGTTTCTCGTCCGGTCGTCAGGCGATCATATTTGAGATATTCAACCAGGGTTGACCTGGGTGGAAGAGCACCCGCTACTTTTCCAGCATTTATTTCCCACAGTTCCAACTCCCGCCTGAAGTCTGCACTCTGCCGGGCTAACTCCGCCTCCAATCTTTCCTTCTCTTTACTTACCTCCTGCAACTCCTCTTTGTAACCCTCTGGATCTTGCTCGCCAGGACCCTGGACATAAAGATTTGCCAACTTGAACCTGGCATATCTCAAGGAATCAGAGAGCGCTTCCAGGCTTGGATTTTTCTCATAAACCTTCGTTCTGTGCCGGGCGAAAATGCCGTCCGATACCTGTCCCTTACTGGAAAATATGACATCAACCGTGGCAAAATCAAACCCCTCTTGCTCTAAACCTAGCTTGAAGTATGCCGACAGAAGATTGCTGGCGGAATTCCGCATAAACTGCGAATACGTCAGGGCGTCTTTCTCCGACATCACTGACGCTCCATCTCGGAAGTTACTCTTCCTGATCTCAAAGGCACATTTAGCCATATCAAAGCTCTTCTTGCCGCCTCCTTGTATCCGATAGTAGTAGCTGAACGATTCCAGGCACAAGGCGACCTTCGGGTGTTCCGTGCCTAGGGCCCTCTCCAGCCTTTCCAGTGCCTGATTATAGAAGGGTTCTGCCTTGGGGTACTTGCCCTGATCCCGGTACAGGTTTGCCAGATTATTAAGTCCCATGGCCACGTCAGGATGATCCGGTCCCACGGCATTCTCGAAAATCTCCAGGGAGCGCTGGACGAGAGGTTCGGCCTCGGTATACCTTCCTTGATCGCGGTAGACATCTGCCAATTTATTCAGACTGTACGCCGTCTCAGGATGATCAGGTCCCAAGGTCCTCTCGCTAACGGTGAGTGCTTGCCTGAAGAGCGTTTCAGCCTCAGCATACCTCTCTTGCCGGTGGTACAGGTCTCCCAGACCGTTCAAGCAGTAGCCCACATAAGGATGATCGGATCCGAGAGCATCCTCAAAAATGGCCAGCGCTCGTTTATGGAGAAGCTCGGCTTCGGAGTATTTACCCTGTTCATAATAGAGATTCGCCAGATTGTTCAGGCTCATGCCCACGTAAGGATGCTCAGGGCCAAAGCCCTTTTCCGAAATGGCCAGTGCCCGTCTGTAGAGCGGTTCGGCTTCAGCGTATTTTGCCTGCTCAAAGTAGAGATCAGCCAGATTGTGCAGGCTGCAAGCCACGTTAGGGTGGTCGGGGCCAAGGGACTTTTCAAAGATAGCCAGTGCTCGTTTATGTAGACGTATAGCTTCTGTGTATTTACCCTTATCATAATAGAGATTTCCCAGATTGATCAGGCTCGCCGCTACGTCCAGGTGGTCAGGACCAAGTACTTTCTCCCTGATAGCCAGCGCCCGCAGGTGGAGAGGTTCAGACTCAGCGTATTTGCCTTGATCATCGTAGAGACTTGCGAGATTGTGGATTGTCTTCGCTACAAGGGGATGCTCGGACCCGAAGGCTTCCTCTCTTATGGCTAATGCCCGCTTCCACAAAAACTCAGCTTCGTCATAATCTGCCCGGTGATAGTGATAAGCACCCATTTGATCCAAAACTAGGGCAACCGATGTGTCTGATTCCCCGAATTGAATTTTAGCCTTTTCTAACGCCATACTCCCAAGCATTATGGCTGAATCATAATCGGCTATGTTCGATAATGAATCCGCCTCATTGAGCAATTCTCTCCAGGTTTGAGCTCGGGCAGGACAACATAACAGGAGTACTAAGAAAGTCAGTCCAAGAACCTTCAGTCCCTTTTTCATTTGATCTTCTCTTTTAGCTCTAGGTTTTTACCTAAAAGTAAGATATAACCCAAATGAATTCTTTGTCAAGTAAAAATGCTCAAGAAGGAATAGACAGAATAGCCAGATTTTTCAAAAATTCTTGGGAACCTGAATGAAGCTCAAACGACTATTGTTTTGGAAACAGAAAAGAGGTCAGAAGACTTTGACTATGAACCATGAACCACTTTTGGTGAGCGAAGTCGAACCATTAACCGAACAGAGGAGGTGAAAAAGATGAAGAACGCAATAATATTCAGCATGATGGTCCTGGGATTGGTGGGATACCTGAACCTGGGAGAACCGCAGCGTTTGGCCCTTGATGATGGCGACTTCAAAATAAAGCACCAGAGTCTCGCAAGCGTCACCCAGGATGCCGGGGGACCGGACCGTTTATCCTTAGATGATGGAGACAGAATAAAGCACCATAACCTCTCAAGCGGCTCCGACGTGAGCGTGAGTTGGGCACTGGACGACGGTAACAGGATGAAGTAATTCAGCGTGTATTGCCCCACACGGTTTTTCGTCACTAACCTCACCCCTGAAACGGAGAGGGGGGCAAAAGGGGGTGAGGTTTTTTTGGATCGGGCAGGGTTTATACCTCTGCCCGATCTTTCTTTAGTCAGGGTGCCCTTAGCCAAATTGTTTTAAAATTCTTGGGAACCTAAAAGGAGCTCATACGACTATTGTTTTGGAAACAGAAAAGAAAAGATAAAAGGTTTTAACTATGAACCACTTGTGGTGAGCGAAGTCGAACCATTAACCAATCGAAGGAGGTGAAAAAGATGAAGAACGCAATA
>CBDUQU010000207.1:0-3461 GCA_965369445.1 uncultured bacterium
TAGGTCCCATTTATTTATTCCGATCACTATCCCTTTTCGCAGTTGCTCAACCTCGTTGGCTATCTTCAAGTCCTGTTTTAATAGACCAACCGGAGCCTCGATTAAGATCAGCGCCACGTGGCATCTTTCGATCGATCTTAAGGTCCTCAGGGTGGTATAGTATTCCAGGTTCTCCTTGATCTTGGTCTTGCGGCGCAAACCTGCCGTGTCGATTAAGGTGAAAGATTTGCCGTTTATTTCGATGTCGGTGTCGATCGCATCCCTGGTGGTGCCGGGCGCCTCGGAGACTATCAGCTTCTCCTGGCCCAAGAGAGCATTGACGAAGGACGATTTCCCCACGTTCGGCCTGCCGATCACAGCCACACGGATGCTCTCCTTTTTCTCTTCATAGCCTGCCTCTTCCGGCAAAGCAGAGACGATCCGATCCAGGAGGTCCCCGATGTTTCTACCCGACAGGGCGGAAACCCCGATTGGCTCTCCCAGGCCTAATCTTCTCAAAGGATGCACCTCGACTTCATCTTTGTCACTGTCTACTTTATTGGCGACCAGCAGCACACCTTTCTTCGTTTTCCTCAGCCCCTTCGCTATCTCTAAGTCGAGTGATTGCGAACCCACCTTCGCATCAACGAGAAAAAGCACCAAGTCTGCCTCAGAAATGGCTATCTCTGCTTGAGCTTTAATAAGCTTCTCCATCTCGTTTGGGCTTGTGGGTACGTATCCGCCGGTATCGACCAAATAGAAGCTCTTCTTATTCCAGGTGGTGGATGCATAATTCCGGTCGCGGGTGATTCCCGGCTGGTCATCCACCACTGCAATCCGTTTCTTCAACAGACGGTTAAACAGAGTGGATTTCCCCACGTTCGGTCTTCCTATTATGGCTACTATTGGAACAGGCATGGTCAACGGATGAAACGCCCAGACGCCCGGACGGGCCCGTCTGGGGGCGTCCGTCCAGACGGATTAAACGGATTAGATTAGTCTCTCAGATTAACACTTCTTGAATATTCTGATCAAACTCTCCACCAAATCATAGGATGCGACGATCACACTTCGGTCGAATTCCCTCTCCAGATCACCAGGGGTTGAGTCGTCCAAAAAAAGTCCATCCTCATTCAGGCAGTTGGGCGGAAGAAGCACGATCTCGCCTAGTCTCTTCTGCTTCCTCAAAGCGCTCAACATGTCAGCACCAGTCAAAAGACCGGTGACGGTAACGGTGCGCCCCAAGAAGTCATTCTTCACTGCCACCAGCCGAGTCGTCAAACCCGATATTGAGCTTAGTTTCTCGTTCACTATCTGCTTCATCAGCCCGAAGGCTGATACACCGGTCACCAGGGTGATGCTGAGATTCTTCTTCAGGCTTCTCGGCAAAAGTCCGCGCTTTGCCTGAAAGCTATCCAGGAGCTGGCGCATCATCCCTACGCCGTTCTCGATTTGACAGAATTCATCATAGTATCTTGTGCTGGGAATGTCAAGCCCCGCCTTGGTGAAAAACTCGTCTGCTGCGTAAACGAATCCGCATCCCCACTTTCGTCTGAAAGACCTCTGCCAGCGATCCACAAGCTGAATAACCTGTTTGGAATACGTTTTGCCGACCGGTTTGATTCTCGGCAACCTCTCTCGGAACCTGGTCAGCCCCACCGGTACCAATGCCAGCGATTTCACATAGGGGTAAAAGGTGGACAGATCTTTTACCGATCTCTCCAGGTACTCATCATCGTTGATCCCGGGACACAAGACGATCTGGGTATGCATCTCTATTCTCCCTTGGGCAAGTCTCGCAACCTGTGGCATGATATCCGGGACTCTTCGATTCGACAAAATCTCTTTCCTCAACTTTTCATCCGTCGCATGCACGGAGATGTATAGCGGGCTAAGTCTCTGGCGTATAATGCGCTCTATGTCCCCATCTGAAGCATTAGTTAAGGTGATGAAATTGCCATGCAGAAAAGAAAGACGAAAATCCTCGTCCTTGAAATAAAGAGCCTTTCTCAGCCCTTTCGGAAGTTGATGGACAAAGCAGAATACGCAGTCGTTCTTGCAGCTTCTGTATCTGATCGGGTAGAACTCCAACCCCATATCCTCATCCGGCGGCTTTCTGACGGAGACCTTCCTCACTCTTCCATGTCGTGACTTCAGCTTGAGCTCCAGCGGATGATCGGCGGAGAAGAATTTGTAATCGATGATATCATTTATGGGATGGCCATTGATCTCCAGAAGCTCATCCCCTGCTGAAACCTTGTGAGCCAGGGCGATGCTTTTTTTCGCAATCGTTTTGATCTTCATCTTGCTCTTAGAGGTTGGTGGGAGAAGAATTCTATCCGTCCTTAGTCTCAACCCGGTATCGAGCCGCAAACATCCTGACATACTGCACCATGCAGTTCAAGGCGGAGAGGGTGGCAAGGACCAAAAACCACTGCTGGAGCTGGTTAATCCGGACGATGTAGATGACCACGGTGAAGACCCAGATCCACGAGTTCAGCTTGCCCCAATTGTTGGACATAAGGACGAAGCCTTTCCTTCTGACCATAAGAAGACCAGCAACCAGCGTCAGAAGGTCCTTGGAGAACAACAGGACGGCTGCCCAGATTGGAAAGCCTCGATGGATGATTATGAAAATCACAAGAAGCCCCAGACCCAGTTTGTCTGCCGCAGGATCCAGGATTCGTCCCAGATCAGTGATCTGGTTCAATTTTCTAGCGGCGTAACCGTCCAATACGTCCGAGCCCACGGCAAGCGCTATCAGAACCAGAGCTATGATAAGGCCCGAATGCGTGTCCTGAGCTAAGAAGTAAAAGATGAAAGGAAGAATCAGAATTCGAAAAATCGCCAACAGATTGGGAAGTAGTAAAAAGTCTTTTGTCCTTATGATCATTTTGCCACAGCTTCTGTTTATATTCTCCAAAGAACCATAGGGAAGGTTTTTTCGGATCGGATCAATCCGACCCCCCAGGGTTCGTAGATTCAATCGACCGCCGGTCGGTCGACGGGTTTGAGCATCTCCTTTGCCTGTCTCAAGGTGACCAGACTCACCTTTTCACCCGAGATCATTCGGGCTATCTCCTTTACTCGCTCATCCCGGTCTAGGATTCTTATTTTGGTGACCGTTCGGCCCTTGGCGCTCTCCTTGAAAACATTGAAGTGATGATCCGCCTGCGAAGCGATCTGCTGCAGATGCGTTATCACGATGACCTGGTGCGAGGAGCCCAGGGCTTTTAAGCTCCTGCCCACGGCCGATGCTACCTCTCCACCTATTCCTAAGTCTATCTCGTCGAAGATTACCGTCTCCAGACGGTCTACCTTTGCCAGGATGGATTTCAGCGCCAGCATTATGCGGGAGATCTCGCCCCCGGATGCAATCTTAGCCAGAGGTTTAAGGTCCTCTCCGGGATTGGGAGATACGAAGAACTCCACCTGATCCATCCCCCTCTCATCCACAAAGTATCTTTTCCCATCGATCTCCA
>CBDUQU010000208.1:0-3308 GCA_965369445.1 uncultured bacterium
GAGAAGTAAGAGAATTAGCGGCCGCCCTCCGACTTCGCTCCCTTCGGGTCTGAGCCTCAGGGTCGAAGACAGGACCAGTCGGCGGACCGCGGTCGGTGGTCTGAACGTATGGTTCAGACCGGTGGACGGATTAGCTATGAAAAAGAAACTCATCATAGGCGCATTTGTCAGCCTGATATTTTTATATCTTGCTTTCCGCAAGGTGGACTACAGTGAGCTGTGGGTGGCGTTAAAGGGAGCTCAGTACTGGTACATAGTCCCCAACGTCATCCTGGTTATCCTCAGCATGTGGATGCGGGCCTACCGGTGGAAATTCATGGTCAACCCCATCAAGAGGCTGGGCATGAAAAGCCTTTTCTCCTCGGTGATGATTGGTTTCATGGCCAACAACGTGCTGCCTGCGAGATTGGGGGAGTTTGTTCGGGCCTACTCTCTGGGAAGTAAGGAGGGGATCTCGCGCACTGCCACCTTTGCCACCATAGTCATCGAGAGGATATTTGACGGCTTCGCCCTGTTGTTCATTCTATGGCTGGCTTTGCTTCTCTCCCCATTTCCGGATTGGGTGAAGAAGGCAAGCAACCTTTTTCTGTTGATAAATCTCGCCACCCTTGCTTTCTTGATACTTCTCGAGGTGAAACGTGATCTGGCTCTCAAATTCTTCAACTTCATCTTTCGCCTTCTGCCGCTTGGCCTGTCTTCAAAGGCAGGAGAGATAACCGAGAAGTTCATCGGCGGCCTCAAAGTCTTCAGGAACGTGCCCAGCCTGCTGTGGATTCTGGCCTGGTCCGTTCTAATCTGGCTGGTGGTGGGAATAAGCAACTATTTCATCTTCTTGGCTTTTGACCTTCATCCTCCCATTCAGGCCTCCTTCATCCTCTTGGTGATAGTCTCTCTGGGAGTGATGCTTCCCTCTTCCCCCGGTTTTGTGGGGACCTTTCAATTCTTCTGCGTGGTGTCCCTGGCCATCTTCGGATATGACAAAAACATTGCCCTTCCCTTTTCAATACTCCTTCACGCCAGTCAATATATCCCCATAACTTTGCTCGGTCTCTATTACCTTAAGAAGGAACACCTCTCCCTGAAAACTCTGGAATCCGATTCTATGCAGAAGGAATAACGAAGTGGGACGCTTCGCTCCCGTACTGAATCAGCCACACGACGAAGAAACGTTTGACTTTTTCGAGAGAACATAGAATATTAGAGGTGATAACTCAGAAGTAATGCTGTGCGGCGTTACGTATCCCTGAGCTTGCCAATCTAACCCATGATTCAAGAGGTGGTGAAATGGAGATACAAGAAATCGTCATTGAGGATTTAGAGACAAAGAGTTTCATAGAAGAAAAGGCAACTGAAATCTCAACTATGGTCAGCGATGGTTTGGCCATCAATGCACTCTCCGGTGGTGTAGACTCATCAGCCGTCACCATGCTGGCCCATAAGGCATTGGGGAATAGACTCAAAACGGTTTTCGTAGAAAACGGACTGATGAGAGAGGGGGAGCCTGAGAAAATAGTCTACTTATTCAAAGAACTGGGCGTGCCCGTGGAAATACTTGATGCCAAAAGGGAGTTTTTCGACGCGCTGAAGGGTCTCACCGATCCCGAAGAGAAGAGGGAAGCAATCACCCGCGTTTTCTACAAGGACATCTTCGGCGATCTGGTAAAGAAAAGCAATGCCAAGTATCTTCTACAAGGGACGAACTACACAGACGTGGAGGAGACGGTTGCGGGTATCAAGAGGCAGCATAATATCCTTGAGCAGTTGGGAATCGATACGCAAGAACAGTACGGCTACAAGGTGATAGAGCCCTTAATACAGCTAAGAAAATCAGGCATAAGGAAGGTTGCAAAAGACCTGGGATTGCCAAAGGAGATATATAGCAGGCCGCCTTTTCCGGGACCTGCTTTAGCAACGAGGGTAATAGGAGAAGTGACGCCAGAGAGAGTTGAGATTGTCAGAAAGGCCACAACAATTGTTGAAGAAGAATTATCCAACACCGGTGCGTTTCAATACCTGGCCATTTTGCACCAAGACAGGGTGACCGGAATAAGAGCGGGAAAAAGAGACTATGGCCTGCAGATAGAGGTGAGGTGCTGGGAAAGCACGGATGCGAAAGTGGGCTCGCCCACCAGGCTTCCCTATGACATTCTGGAGAAGTTGTCCGAAAGGATGACGGGAGAAGTCGAAGGTGTTGTCAGCGTAACTTATAACATAACCAAGAAACCGCCTTCGACCATTGAGGCGATATGATACTTCCGAAGGCAATCATTGTATTCATCCGTGTAAGCCTATAAGAAATAACGGTCAGCAGGTGCAGAACGGAAAAATCTTGTATCCGGTGACCCTCCGGCTGATGCTCCTGAGCCCCGAAACCTCGGGAGGCGATCCGGCCGTGCCTCTCGCGTCTTAGCTATATCGAGTGAAGCTTAGAAGGGTACAGACAATTTCCTTGACACAAAACACAAACAATTTATATTCTTTGCGTAGTTATTGAGGCTAATCCGTTCGAACGCAGTTGCACTTTTGTATCTTTCGCGAGCGGTTAGCCCTGCAGATACGAGAACACAATCGGGGTGTGGCGCAGCCTGGTAGCGCACATGGTTTGGGACCATGTTGTCGGAGGTTCAAATCCTCTCACCCCGACCAGATGACGCTTTACCGTCCACCGTCCGCCGCAAAACCTCAAGACATCCGTTGCGGACGGCCGACGGCGGACGTGACAAGCCCCCGTAGCTCAGCAGGATAGAGCATCTGCCTTCTAAGCAGAGGGTCGGGCGTTCGAGTCGCCCCGGGGGTACTTGATTTTGCCTCTTCCCGGGCTCACTGGTTCAAAAGCTGGACTCGTCGACCCGCGTCTTGTAAACCTCTCCCCTGTCCCCTCTCCTAAAGAAAGGAGAGGGGAACCGTTACCTTCGCTAACAGGTCAGTCTTCGCGCTGACGCAGTCTTCCGTATGTTCCTCCTTAGCCACGTTCCGGAGTTCAAGGTCGGGAAAGGCTCATCGCCGACCCGGAAGGATCAGACGGAGCGGTTCGGCCCCATTCGGGACGAATCAACTGCGAACCTGGAGGGTTCCCGGTCAGATCAGAATGGAGCTTTCCATCAGCCAGGTATAAGAATTGCGTATTGTGTAAATTCTTTTGTGTAAAATTATGTTTGGAGGGACAAGTAGGTAGGGCATATCCATTTAGTGGAGAACCAGAAAGGAGGATATGCCCTATGAAGCGAGAAATGGATTTCTCGGAGAGTAATTTATGGTTCACCATGAATGGAATCGTTGGTTTGGAGTCAACAGTTTTTGGAAAGAGC
>CBDUQU010000209.1:0-3074 GCA_965369445.1 uncultured bacterium
AGAGATCTGATCCATCCCTCCGGCAGCTTCTCCACCCAGTTGTCGTCACCCCATGAGGCGACGCAGGATAGTAGAAACAGTGCCAAAGCCAGGGCGATCGCTTTTCTGTAGAGAGAACTTAGCATGAGTCTCCAATGGTCTCTAACGAGAGCTCGGTGCAACTTGAAGGTTGCGGCTGCCGGGTTTCGCCGTCTACTTGTCTGCTTCATCCGTCGGGGGTATTCTTTTTAGAATTATCCGTTGGTTGTCGGCAGCGGCCGCCTGGTCATAAAAGTCCTTAAGTCGATCGTAATCGCTGACCGGAACGAGAAGCTTCTTTCTCACGAACACCCTTCTGTGGAGAATTTTATCTCCCTCTAACTTGTAGGTTGATTCGAACAATCCGAAGGATTCGTCCAGCAGAACAGGCCCCGGCAGATACTCAATCTCAAACACTTGAAGAACGCTTACTGTTAGCTCATCTGTGTTCACGAATCTATAGTCAAAGATCACCGGGAAGCGTCTTTGAGCACGTGGAAACATCAGATTGAGATAGTTCTGTGTGTGGAGATTGACCGGCAGAAACAACCGGTCCCCTCGTTCCACTCCAAAACGCCCGGCTTCAAAACCGGCGTGAACGGAGATGCTGGAATCTTTCTCTTCGAAGTTCCCAAACTCAGTTCCCAGGAGATATGGGTCGGTGAACCAGGAACTTAAGAAACCACCCAGGGCTTTCCTTCGCCTCTGGGGCTTTAGCTCGGTCAGCGAAGCTCTGAATGCCAGGCCCTCTTGTCCTGAGGCCTGAATTATAACCTCAGCAGAGGCAGAACCGTCGGAGTTAAGCTTAATGTCCCAGAGCGTACGGGTAACGTTTGTATCTTCACCCGTCTCAGGTGTAAGGATCAGCTCTCCTCGATTCGGCTTAGCCACCAGGGCAGGCGCCCCTTGATCCTCGAAAGGAAGCTCACCGAACCGGCAGTTTCTGCAAGCCGGATCCAGCCAGACATAATGGTCGGCAAATGGGACAACTGTCACCACGTGGTCAAATTGTTTCACCTTAGGCATGTCGGTCAGCACGCTTCGGTGTCCTTTGGTGGAAAGCAAAGCTGGAAAGGCCTCAATTTCTACTGCCTTTAACAGGGCTACGAGCAGCGAGGTCATGTCCTTACAGTCACCGTAACCATACTCCAGAACGTCAGCACACGGATGCGGCTTGAAGGCACCTGAACCGATGGCAACTGACACGTACCTGACGTGCTCCTGGACGTAGTCGAAGAGCTCCTTTATCTTCTCTTCCCGGGAGTGGAGTCCGGAAGTCAACTCCTGAGCCAGGAGGTCTAGCTCTTCGGCCGAAACGCTGCCAGCCTGCGAGACATCCCGGTACCAGCGCGCTATGTCATTCCAACTTGCAGAAGGGTAGGTTTTACCGTCGAATTTGAACTCGATTGGAGCGAAAGCCACCCGGGAGGCTAAATCTGCCGCCGGAGGCATGAAGACCTCTTTCCTTATCGCTTCCTTGTTGAACGTCTCCCACACGAAGACCTTCTTCCCTTTGCGGAAATCAACCTTGGGGACTATTTTGTCGTTGAGAACCCGGACGTTGAAATCGAAGTGCCGGGGGATGGCGAGCGTATATTTCGAGTGAAGCGTGGGAAGGTGAGATTGAAAAAACCAATCCGCCCAATAGAGCAGACTTGAGAAGCGAAGTTGATACTCGTATTCCACCACACAGTTTCTTTTCACCCGGGGGAAATAGAACTCCTTGACCCTGGAGTCGGAGTAAAGGACGTAGTCCGAAAAAAGCGATTTTTCCCGGACGTCTTGAGCGTCCAGAGGGAACTCCTCACCGTCGGGGTGGATGGTACGCGCCTTGATCCTGACGACGCTTACGCTCTGGTTGAATGGTATCTCCTGGCGGCTGTATCTTTTGTCCGGATCGGAGAATATCCTCATTATCCGGTGGTGGGTAAACAAAGCCTCGCCAGTTGTCTCAATCTCCATAATGGCTTCGTCTTTAATTATCACCGCGTCGGAGTGGGGGAAGTCTTCCTGAACCGGAGTCTCTTGAAAATCGACCTTTTCCCAGGCGAGAAGACGGGTCGATCCCGAAAAGAAAAAAACAAGTACAAGCCACAGGAGGATCGGTCCCGGCAAGATCACCTTTGAGTTTTGGAGATTGCTTATTGACATTTGAATGTCGCGTCGAATGCTTCTGTCAGTTCAAGCCAGTCTTTCTAATATATCGTGCGTCCTGGTGAACCGCAAACAAAAAAACTTCCCTGTCTGCTTTGCATTGTGTCAAGCTAATTGTGTAAATTCGTATTTGGGCATATCCTGGGGTTGGTTTAAGACATAAGCGATTAAGCCATATATGATTCTCTCTGCGCTTTTACAGTTGTTGAAGGATCTCATGGGTATGATTCTTCTTCTGAACTCCTCCAGGTATCGCTCTACTGGGTTGTTGGTCTTGAGCATGGTGCGGATAGGATCAGGATATTCCAAGTACACCAGGCAGTATTCAAATCCTCGGATGAAGTTTCTGACTGCCTGAGGTTCTTTGATGGACCATTTGTCACAGAAGCTTCTCAGGTTCTTTCTCACCTGGGTAGCGGTTTCCCCTTCAAACACCCGCAGGGCATCGGCCATGATCCGGCTGCGGCGTCGTTTGTCAGTCAGATGACCAGCCAAGTCCATGGCCTTGTGCCAGGTGCACAGCTGGTGAGGCACCCGGGGATATAAAGCCCGGTGAGCTTTCACCAAACCCGAGGCGCCGTCCGATACAATCACCTCCAGCTTCTCCCCAACTAAGCCTCGCTGCTTCAGATCACTGATAAAACCCCACCAGCAGGCCTCAGATTCGCTGCCAGCCAACTGAAAACTCAAAAGCTCCTTGGTGCCATCCAGCCTAATCCCCAAAGCCACCAACAGCACCTTCTTAACCTTGACCGGCCTAGTCACCGTAATCCACAAACCATCCAAATACAAAAACCGATAATCGTCTCCCAAACACCGTCGGTGATACTGCTGAACCTCCCCATCTAACTCCTTCACAATGTTCGATACCGCCTGAGCACTAATCTCCGCACCAAACAACC
>CBDUQU010000210.1:0-3048 GCA_965369445.1 uncultured bacterium
CTGGTAACGCACCTGTCAAAAGGCACCAGCATAGATTTAGCATTCATCAGAACCATTGGATCGAATTATCTCTCGTTCCAGTTGGAGTTCGAGAAATACATCCAGACAAAATACAACTGGGTGAGCTTCCTTGGCGACACTTTCCTGCTCTGGATCGGGCTTGCCTTTTTGATCGTGTTTCTCTATCTTATCAAGAGACGACGCAGCAGGAAGACCCTGGAAGGCTGGGAACTGGAGGAGCGGAGGCTTACGGGTGAAGATGAGGAAGCGAAGGATCAAACATAGAATAGAATATTGGATTACCTACCTGATGGGGGCCTTTGTTAGGATCATTCCCTATCGCCTGGCGCTTGCCCTGGGCTCTTTTCTCGGATGGCTGGCTTTCGACATCTTCCGTATCAGGCGTAAGGTCACTTTGATAAACCTGAGGAACTCTCTGGGAGCAGAGAAGGACGGCTTGGCAGCGATCGGACGCAGAGCTTACCGGAATTTCGGAAAATCCATGGTGGAGTATATGCTGTTTCCCTCTCTGGACAAAGAAAAGATTGAGCAAATGGTGGAATTTGAAGGTGCTGAGCATTGGGATGAGGCACTGAAGAAAGGAAAGGGGGCAATTCTGGTGACCGGACATTTTGGCAGCTGGGAGTTGATGGGTGCGGCCACCAGTCAGAGAGGATATCCGATTGACTTCCTGGTGGGAGAACAACACAACATCCTGGTGGATAATTTGATGAACGATTACAGAAGATCCATGGGAATCGGAATAATAAAAATGGGGGCCGCAGCCAAGGGGATTATCAGGGCCTTAAAGAACAATCGTTTCGTGGCCATGCTCTCCGACCAGGACGCTGGCAGTGATGGAACGATAGTAGAATTCTTCGGACGGCCCGCCTCGACGCCCAAAGGTCCGGCAGCCTTCGCCCTGAAGATGGATGCTCCTATCGTGATGGCATTCATCGTAAGAGAAAGCGAGAGAAGGCAGAAGGTAATCACAGAAAAGGCGATATTTGGCGAGAAGACCTCTAATAAAGAGGAAGACATCCGGAGGCTGACCCAGGCTTACACCCGTGTGCTGGAGGAATATGTCCGCAAATATCCGGATCACTGGTTCTGGCCTCACCGGCGGTGGAAGAGCACGACCCGGGGGTATTGAAAAGCGGTCAACGGATGGAGCGGATTAAGCGGATCAAAGACTGAGTAGGTTGAGAAGCCTCGATCTGACCAAAGATGAAATGTGCATTCCGACCTGCTGGCAAGTTCCTTCTTTCAACCTGACGCAAGATGAATGAGACATAAGCGAATTCTGATCATCCAGACTGCTTTTATCGGCGACGTCCTACTCTGTACACCTCTAATCAAGGGCCTGAGAAAGACCTTCCCCGATTCATTCATCTCCTTTTTGCTCATCCCCGAGACAAAGAACGTTTTGGAAAACAATCCGCACTTAAGTGAGATATTAGTCTACGATAAAAGGAAGAATAAGGGAATTGGAAGTTTCCTTCAGATCATCACCAGAGTCAAACAGGGGGAGTTCGATCTGGCGGTCATACCGCACAGGTCTCTGCGGAGCGCGCTTCTGGCCTATCTTTCCCGGATACCGGTGCGGATCGGCTTTGACAAAAGCACAGGTTCCTTTCTGTCTACCTGCCAGGTGGTTTACAACAATAATGTTCACGAGGTAGACCGCAATCTCTCTTTGCTCTCGGATTTCAGTACCCGCACTAAGGAGACGTCACCTGAGCTCTTTCCATCCTCTGAGGATTTTTCTTATGCCCGAAAACTGCTGAGTGATTCCGGCATCACAGAAGGGGATAAGATCGTAGGCGTTGCTCCCGGCTCGGTCTGGGCAACAAAAAGGTGGCTGCCCGAAAGGTTTGCCGAGGTCGCCGATCTTCTGCTGGGGGAGGCGAGAGCAAAGGTGATCTTCCTGGGCTCGGAGGAGGATCGTGCTCTTTGCGAAAAGACAGCAGACTCGATGACGGGAAGGCCCGCGATCTTAGCAGGAAAAACCAGCGTGCTCCAATCCGCCGCAATAGCATCGTTCTGTAAGGTGATCCTCTCTAATGATAGTGCCCCAGTTCATATAGCATCCGCCATGAAAATACCGGTGGTGGCTATATTCGGTTCCACCATCCCGGAGTTTGGTTTCGGTCCTCACGGTGTTAATCATGTGATCATTCAAAAGAAGATGGAGTGTCGTCCCTGCGGGATACACGGAAAAAGAAAATGCCCAAAGGAGCATTTTCGATGTATGAGGGAGATCACAACAGAAGAAGTTTTTCAAGCTGTGCTTTCCCGGTTGGCATAATACCAGGAGCAGGAAATGTTTAAGCAGGTTTCCAAGGAGCTGAAGAGCCATGCTCCGTTTACAACTTTTGGGGCGCTTACCGGAATAATCATTTTGATATTCTTTCATAACTTGCCCCCGGATGCTTCTTACGATATTTTTTATATCCTCCATCCTATCCACGTTCTATTGAGCGCGCTGGTTACCGCATCGATGTATGAACTTCATAAATACGGGCGGGGTAAAGATAAACGCAAACTTTGGGTTTTGCTTATAATTGGATATACAGGTTCAATTGGCATAGCCACAATAAGCGATTCGATAATCCCATACTTGGGAGAGATTTTACTCGGATTGCCCAACCGGGGGATACATTTTGGGTTTATTGAAAAGTGGTGGTTAGTGAATCCCTTAGCGATAATCGGTGTCAGCATCGCTTATCTCAAACCAACAACCAGGTTTCCTCACTTTGGTCACGTTCTGTTGAGCACCTGGGCATCGTTATTCCACATTATTATGGCGACAGGCCAAGCCTTAAATTGGGTTTCCTATTCAATCGTTTTCTTCTTCTTGTTTATTGCAGTTTGGTTGCCCTGTTGTGTAAGCGATATTGTGTTTCCTCTTTTGTTTGTGAAAGATTCAGATCCGGGTTTGGATACTGTGGAGAACAAAACAAAATGAGTTGCAGACGCAACTTAAAACTATAGCAAACGAACAAAATAAGTTGCCACATTGCATGTCATGTTGAGCGACCAGACGCC
>CBDUQU010000211.1:0-2797 GCA_965369445.1 uncultured bacterium
ATTGTAGTTTTTTGCCCAACATTGAAATATAATTTTTACCGCTCTTGCAGAAGATACTATGGGAATAACCTTAGGTATAATCTCTTTTAACCTATCCGGGGGTAATATTTTTGGGGTCCTTAGCGGAAGTCCTGCACCAACGAAAACCAAATCTACCCCTTCATCAATTGCAACCAGTACGAGATCATCACAATCTGAAAGGGCTACCATTATATTCACCCCAATAATCCCATCCGTCATCTCCCTGGCTTTTATTATTTCTCTTCTCAAGGCTCTTTTGTTTGCTTCACTGAAATTTGTAGCATAGTCAGGTTCAAGCATACCGATACCAGCGGCGCCGATAACTCCAATGCCACCTTCATTCGCAACAGCTGAGGCTAAACCTGCTAAAGAAATGCCAACGCTCATTCCTCCTTGAATTATTGGTATGCGAGCCTCTAAATTACCTATTCTCAGTTTTGGGATTTCTTTTGAACTCATATGTTATTTCTTTCCTTTATATAAATTGTTTAGCCTAACGTTTCGCGGGTATGCGAAGTCCCGCCAGAGGCGGGACTTTCAGCCTTTTCAGATTTACTCATCCAGTATGGCTATCTCTCCGAGAGCTGAGCCCTATTGCTCAGATTGCTTCAGAATCAGATTCATGTGGCTTTCAACAGGTCGTTCAGTTCCGAAAAAGATGACGATTTTACTGTCTATTTTCTCCAAGTTTCTAAACTGTTCTCCTATCGCAGCTTGAAAACCGAAAATACTATATGTTTCCCCCGGATCCAATGCAATGCTTTCATAATAAACTAACAATCCCGGGAATTCCTTGTCTGCACTTACACTTGTGCCCCAGGGATCGCCAGAAAGATGACCCTCAGCAATAATCGTGGTGACACTTCGAATAGGTATTGAAAAGTAGAACTTAATAGTGATGTCATCTGCTTCTCTGTCGCCCTCATTTTTGATATGGAACGCCTTCAACAGTATTAATGCATTAGTAGGTAATTCAATATCAATTGACCTTCCACCAATCGGTCGATCATCGTAAAAGAGTTCAATCTCCGGCTTCTTCAACGCTTCCCCTGAAAGAATGTCGAATTTTCTCTCCATATTAGCTATTGCGTCGTTGATTTCCTTCTTGGAAATGATAGACAACCCCGTGACAAATAGTCCCACAAACAAGAATATGATGGTTATGGCTGTCAGTGTGTGCTTGAAATAGCCGTGTGCATCTTTATATCTTTTTTCCAAGAATTCTAACCTTAATTCTATATCGTGGTTTGTTCTGTCTTCTTTTTCATTTTTCGCAGTCATCTTGTCTCAGCTCCTTATGTTAGTTGGGATAATCTCTTGGCCTAACACAGGTTTCCCTCCACCAATACAATTATTATCGCCGGTTTCTCTGCGTCTGCCTGGCTCATGGCACCCAGCTACAGTCTTAGCTAGAACGTCGTCTGGTCACTCCAGCATTATCTTCTGATAGGGTAGTTTGGCAACCTCCGGCGGTTTTCCCTTGAACTCGTTTCGCTTCATGATACCGACAATTCTCTTGATAAAGTTGGATTTGTATCCCAACCTCTTGAGTCTTGCAGGACCATATTTCTTGTCCACCAGATAATACAGAAACCGGTCCAACTGCTCATAGGTTGCGCCCAGATCACCCTCGTCGGTCTGTCCCCTCCACAGATCGGCGCTGGGCGGTTTGTCTATGATCCTCTGAGGGATCCCCAGTTCCTTTGCCAGAAGACGCACCTGAGATTTGTACAGATCACCAATGGGGTTGAAGGCGTAGGCTGCGTCGCCATGTATGGTGCAATATCCCAGGAGGATTTCGGTCTTGTTGCCGGTGCCTATGACCAGGGCATTCTCCCTGGCAGAAAAGTCATAAAGGATGGACATCCTCTCCCGGGCCAGTTTATTCCCCTTTCGGACCCTGTCTTTATCAGGGAACCGTCGGTAATACGAGTCCACCATGGGCGTGATGTCGATCACTTTGCTTCTTATACCCAAGGCTCTGACAACATTCCGGGCGTCCCTTAGGGCCTGCGGATCGCTGTTTTTGTAGGGAAGTATAAGCGCCAGGACGTTCCGTTTGCCCAGAGCCTGGCAGGCAAGATACGCCACCACAGCCGAATCCAACCCGCCGGAGAGACCCAACACCACCTTCTTGAAACCGGATTTCGAGCAGAAATTCCGGATGAAAGCCACCAGCATCTTCGAAAGTTTCTTTGCGTTCAGATCCAGATAAGACATGTGCACATTCCCCAGTGGGATTTTTCCAAAAATACCATAAGACCGCCCTTTTAGCAACAAAAATTTAAGCGAAATTAGAAGTTGACAAGCTCTATTGTGGAATTTATCTTTGTTCAAGGAACCAGCCTGAAATCTAAAATCAGTGGAGGTGCAACATGAGAGGAGTGAATAAGGTCATCTTGATCGGAAACCTGGGAAAGGACCCGGAGCTTCGCTATCTTCCCAGCGGACAGGCCGTAACCAAATTCTCTCTGGCTACGGGCAGCAAATGGAAGGATAAGGAGGGGCAATGGCAGGATAGAACCGATTGGCACAATATCGTTGCCTTTGGGAAAACTGCGGAGATTTGCAACGAATACCTGAAGAAGGGCAGTCAGGTATATATCGAAGGGAGAATTCAGACCCGCTCTTACGACGACCGGGACGGGAACAAAAAATGGATAACCGAGATAATCGCTCAAACCATGCAGATGCTGGGGAGAAAAGGCGAGGCTGAAGAGGAGATTCCTGAAACGGCTGAAGAGCCTCAGACGGGGGAGACCAAATCCGAGGACGA
>CBDUQU010000212.1:0-2758 GCA_965369445.1 uncultured bacterium
TCCTCCGACACTTTCTGCTCATCACTCCAGGTGCGGTGGCGACGATCAACCGCCATGGGATAGTCTTTGAAATATCCGAGAATTCTGTCCAGTCCTTCCACGTTCGGAGGGGAAAGCTGAAAACTTGGAGGAAATTGTACAAGCAAACATCCGAGTTTCTCAGTCTTTACGAGTGGCTCCAGTCCTTTCCTGAAGGTATCAACGTCCTCCTGCGTGACCTGGGGGTCCTCACCCGTTTTCTTCGCATACATCCAGGGGTGAGTGAATTTCTGCCACAGCTTCACCGTAAATTCGAAGTCCTCCGGCGTCTTCTTCGCCCAGTTCCAAGCATAGCCGGGAACCGGAGGGCGATAGAAGGTGGAATTGATCTCCACCGTGTTGAACCGCTGGGCATAATAGCTGAGCTCATCCACCTTGCCTGGAGGATAGAATATTCCGCTCCAGCTCCCTTCAGCAGACGTAGGATAAGACCAGCCGGAGGTTCCTATTCGAAAGACATGTTGTTTTTCATTCATGACTATCTGCTCTGTCTCAAAACACAATCTTATGCTCAAACGTGACTCGGCCCCCTGAAGAGTCAAGACTCTTCTTCGGTGCCATTTTTGAATCAGAAGAAAGCAGCCTGGAGACTTTGTGGTCTGGGGAAGTCGCATGCTTCAGGAGCTCTTGGAGGTCGACTGGAAAGAGTCCCCAAGACCTAGAACGCATTTTCACCGGGATTTTTGATTCTGACGGTGACCCCGGCTGGGGG
This sequence comes from uncultured bacterium, assembly GCA_965369445.1. Classification (GTDB taxonomy): domain Bacteria; phylum Zixibacteria; class MSB-5A5; order MSB-5A5; family SM1-73; genus SM23-73-3. The sequence goes on from CBDUQU010000212.1 coordinate 752, forward strand.
TTGGTGCCCTCCCCCTCTCCGAATCCAGAGAAACTTCTCTACGCCGCTTTCATCTCCCACGGTTCAGGGGTGTGTGGCAACTCCCCCACCCTGCCGAAGGAATTGGATCAACCTGCAATTATTCTAATATCTTCGATAATCCCTTCCCTGCCCTCTTCCAGGTCGGCGATCTCCTTTTCCCTTACTCTTGGGTGGGCGGGCTTCGTCAACCTTCAAGGTAAGCCCTTTGAAATCGGAGCCGTCCAACGCTTCTTTCGCTTTTTCAGCTTCAGATACGTTAGACATTTCAACAAACCCAAAACCCTTACCCTCAATTATGTTGACTTGCCTGACTTCACCATGCTCGGAAAACAATTCTTCCAACTCCCGATTAGTGGCAGAATAACCAACATTCCCGACATAAAGCTTCTTGCCCTTCACCCTAACCTCCTTTACTCAGTTTTTTCTGCGCCGACTCCGTGAGTGATTCCTTTACCGGAATCCGTTCGTGCCCGCCCAAAGCATTCCATGCTCATGCTTCCAAGTATAAAATAAATCCACCTCATGTGACTGTCAAGCTGAAACTTCTCTGATGTTGTGTGCGTGTCGAGCTGAAAACTCTTTGATGCTGTGTGCGTGTTTTGTGTCCGGATTACCTCATTTGCTCCGACAATACTATTTCTTAAGTTCGGCTGACTTTAAGGCGGATATGAAGATGTCTTCCCGACAGTTAACTTTGTGTTCATGCCGGAGGTCGGAGTCGAACCGACACGAGGTTTAAGCCTCACCGGATTTTGAGTCCGGCGCGTCTACCAGTTTCACCACTCCGGCAACTGTTTTGAATAATACGGCGACTACTTAATAAAGTCAAGAGAAAATGGTCGTGTCGATAGCACCCGACTTTCAACAAACAGGAGCAGGATGAGACAGGCAGAAGACAAGGAAAGCGGCTCAAGGGCCAGTTGAAGTACGGGGATTAACTCCGTTTCGTCCCAACAGGTTAACGTGAGCACGAATTGTGTCCACTAGTCTCCTCTTGCTGACGTTCTTTCCGTTCCAGCTGCAATGCTGATGACTGGCAAAGAGACTCATCCGTCCCAGCTAAATCCGTATGCCGCGAGTGACCACGAAACTGGAGACGAACTCCGTGAGGATCTGGCTTATCTCCTCCGCGTCCTGATACCTTTCCTCGGGGTTCTTGGCCATGGCCTTGGATACAACTCGATCGAACATCAGAGGAGTCTTCTCATTTATGCTTGAAGGAGGTGGGGGATCATAGTTTAGAACGCGATACATCAGCGAGCTGATGTTTTCCCCTTGAAAAGGCTTCCGTTTGGTGAGAATCTCATACAACACCACCCCCAACGAAAAGATGTCCGATCTTTTATCTGCCGGCCTTCCCTCCAATTGCTCGGGCGAAATATACTGCGGAGTTCCCAGCGCTACGTTGCTCTTAGTTAGCGAGGTGGTCTCCAGCCTGGCGATACCGAAGTCCATAACTTTAACCTGAAAGTCTTCCAGAAGCATAATATTTGCAGGCTTGACGTCACGATGTACGATCCCGTGCTGATGAGCATAGCTTAAGGCCTCGCATGTTTGCATGATGATCCCAGCGACGATCCTGTAGTTCAACTCTCCCTTTTTCTTTATGAAATCCTCCAGGGAATAGCCTGAGAGGTACTCCATGGCGATGTAGTGCAGACCTTCGTGTTCGCCAACATCGTATATTGTAACTATATTCGGATGTGAGAGTCTGCCCGCCGCCTTGGCTTCCTGAATCAGTCTATCTTTAAGTTCGGCTGTCTCGGTCGGCGAGAGGGGAAAATCCAATCTGATGGTCTTGAGGGCAACCGGCCTGTCCAGCATGGGGTCCGTTCCCCTGTATACCATCCCCATCCCGCCCTTTCCAATAGCTTCGACGATCTTATAGCGGCCGAACTGGGTAAAAGATGGGGATTCTCCTCCAGGCAGCGGGGTGGGGCTCATTCCCGACGGAGTCGAAGGAGTCGGGGTCGTTGAGAGCTTGGC
>CBDUQU010000213.1:0-2528 GCA_965369445.1 uncultured bacterium
GCACACTTCTGCTCGGAAATCGGGGCTGGCAGGGTCATCATTACTTCAACGGATGCCAAAGTTGGAATTCTGAACGGAGAGCTGGAGCTAAGGAAGAAAGAGACCCCATTATACCTGGAGGCTCTCAGTCAGATCATAAAATGCCTGAAATTGGGCAAGTATCAGAGACTCCCAAGACAACTCGGAGGCCTCGTGTTAAGCATGAGAAGGAGAGAAGGGTGAACTCCCGAGTTGAAAAGATCGGCGATGGGCCCGATCGTTTTCTCGACGACACGATGGGTGAAAACTCCTTTTCAGAGACTGACCATTTGCAGTGTTCATTTACTCGAAATGCCTGAGGAATGCAGTGGAGTGGTAAACCGGACCCGGTTTTCAGGAGATGCATAACATGCCAAAGAAGCTACTGGAGCAGCAGACCATGTTATTTCCGCTTCCTGCGGTCATGGTGAGCTGTCAGAAGAGAGGAGAGAAGCCTAACATAATCACCCTTGCCTGGGTGGGGGTGGTCTGTTCTGAGCCGCCAATGGTGGGCATTGCCATAAGGAAGAATCGGTTTTCTTACGACATTATCTGCCGGTCAAAGACCTTCGTGGTCAATGTTCCCAAAGGCGACCTGCTGAAAGCCACCGACTTTTGCGGCACCCACTCAGGAAAAAACGTAGACAAATTCGCCGAGGCGAAGCTGACTGCGGTGTCGTGCGCCAAGACCGGAGCGCCTCTGATCAAGGAATGTCCGGTGAACCTGGAGTGTGAAGTCAGAGAGATGATGGAACTTGGCTCTCATACTCTTTTCATCGGCGAGATCGTGGCGACGCACATAGACTCCGAGTTCTTGAATGACGAGGGCGAGCCGGATGTAGAGAAGATGAAGCTCTTTTGCTATTGCCCCGGGGCACACCAGTATCGGGCCATCGGAGACGTGGCGGCCACCTATGGGCACGCCTAGGAAGACCGTGTCCGGAAGCGTATGGTGTTGTTCGATGTAGTTGCCCGATTCCCGGACGCCCGGACGGGCCCGTCTGGGCATCGGGCCGAACTTCGCCCCATGAATGGGGCAACTACGCAAACGCGGAGAATCGAATTGGCGGAGCTGAATGCTCCGCCCTATGATTAATGTTTGGCGGTTCACCATAGTGGCGGGAATTCATCCCGCCATCAGATTGAAGGAAGTTCCGGTTGAACGATTTCGAATTCAAGTTAGTCAAGAAAGATACTAAGTCCAACGCCAGGGTTGGGGTGATAAAGACTCCGCACGGGGAGGTCACTACCCCGGTCTTCATGCCGGTAGGCACTCAAGCATCGGTTAAGACTCTCTCCTCACAGGACCTCGAAGAGATCGGAGCGGAGATCATACTGGGCAATACTTATCATCTCTATTTGAGACCGGGGCACAAACTTATTGAGAAAGCTGGCGGGCTTCACAAGTTCATGAGCTGGGACAGGCCGATCCTAACTGACAGCGGAGGATTTCAGGTGTTCAGTTTGAACACCCTCACCAAGACCGCAGAGGAGGGCGTCAGGTTTCAGTCGCACCTGGACGGATCTTACCATCTCTTCACTCCGGAGAAGGTGGTGGAGATTCAACGCGCTCTGGGTGCTGACATAATAATGGTTTTAGACGAGCCGGTCTCCTATCCTGCTACCTTCGAGCAAGCAGAAAGGGCTAACAAGCTGACCCTAAATTGGGCACAAAGATCAAAGCAGGCACACCGGGAGTTGGAGGAGAAAGAGTCCAAACAGGGGCAGGCTTTGTTTGGTATCATTCAAGGTAGTACCTATCCGGAGGTGAGAAAAACCTCGGCCGAGACCCTGGTGAGAATGGATTTTCCGGGATATGCTATCGGAGGGCTTTCCTTGGGAGAGCCCAAGACCACGACGTTTGAGATGGTGGAGTTATGCGTCTCACATATCCCGGAGGAAAAACCAAGATACCTGATGGGGGTGGGAACACCCGAAGATATGGTGGAGGCAATCGCCAGAGGGATCGACATGTTCGACTGCGTGCTTCCCACCCGAAACGCTCGGAATGCCAGTCTTTTCACCAGATTCGGCAAGCTGATCATAAAGAACTCAAGTTATGCCGAGGATTTTTCTCCTGTGGACCGGGATTGCCGCTGCTCGACCTGTAAGAATTACAGCCGGGCATATCTTAGACATCTTTTCAACACCGGAGAGGTCAGTGCACTCAGGCTTGCTACCATCCACAGTCTTTCTTTTTATATGGACTTGATGCGGATGGCAAAAGATGCTATATTAAAGGATCGGTTTTTGGAGTGGAGGACGGAATTCATGAGTAAGTATCAGTCAAACGCGGCGGACCAGAAATATGGTGCCGGAAACAATCAAACAAGAGAGGGGAGATGAAGAAGTTCGGAGACGAAGTTAGGAAAGTGATTTTCTTTTTTGTGCCACTCCTCCTACTGGGAGGGTTTATCACGAAGGCCGCTTACGCCATGGGGACAGGCGGCGGCCAACAGGGGGGAGGAATAGCCGGCTTTCTGCCTCTGATCGCCAGAGTGGTGATATTT
>CBDUQU010000214.1:0-2494 GCA_965369445.1 uncultured bacterium
CTTCTGCTTCAAAACAGACAGGCTTTCCTGGGAAAACGAGAATTTCTCTTTCTTGTGATGTTCTAAGATTAAGATGCCATCTTTTTCCAGCACCTCCGATCGGGCAACCGAGTCGACTATCTTTTGAACTAATCCCTCGAGATAGGGAGGATCGGCGAAGACAAGGTGAAATTTCTGCTTCAGCTTGCCCAGAGCTTCTAACCCGTCCAGGCGGAGGATGGTGGATTTGCCCTCCAGGCTGAGGTCATGGAGGTTCTTCTTCAGAATACTTATACTCTGCCGGGATGCGTCCACGAAGGTGGCCGACTCGGCGCCGCGCGACAGGGCTTCGATGCCCAGGGTGCCCGCCCCGGCAAAGATGTCAAGAACTCTCTTCCCCGCGACCTCCTTTTGCAGAACGTTGAAGATCGACTCCTTCACTTTGCCAGAAGTGGGTCTTAAGCCGGCCCTCTCTCCCCCGACAAGTCGCCGGCCCTTATGCTCGCCGGAGATTATCCTCACTTGAGTGCTGCCTCTTTTCTTTCCTCGATGGTCAGGTACTCCTTGATTCGTTCAAAGGTCTTGGGACCGATGCCTGGAACCTGCATTATGTCCTCAGTCCGCCTGAAGTTCCCGTTGGCTTCCCTGAACTCCACTACCCTCCTGCTCAGGGCTGGTCCCAGGCCGGGTAGAAGCTGAAGCTCAGCAGCGGTAGCCTGATTTAGGTTGATCCTGTTTTCTCCCTGCCCTCCGCCTGAAGGATACAGAGTCTGACGGAGAGAATCAATGCCGCCTTTTTCCAGCCTGAGTTGCGGGGCGAACTTCGGATAAGTTCTCTTGTACAGGATTATCCCGCTCCCCACCAGTAAGGCCATCAGGAGAAAGATTATAGCCCTGGTTTCCTGGGGGGTGAAGTTAAGAAATCGCATGATTGGCTGACCGAAGAGCAGGTCTTAAGGGAGCCTGCCCATATGTCACAAGTACCGGTTGGGAATCTGGCTTTCTCATAGAGGATCAGATTCCATGGTAGAGTATATGCAAAAGTAGATCTCCGATCTTTTGCAGACTCTCCGGGCTGCATTTGTCCGGCGTGTCGAAGGTGGTATGCCAGTAAGGGTAATCAAAGTCGATTAGATCGACCACCGGAATTCCCGCCCCAAGCAAAGGCACGTGATCGTCGTACACGGCGTACTTGACCGAATCTTCGAAGCAGAGAAGTCCCATCTCCTTTGCCTTAGACCAGACCGATTCGGTAAGTTCCTCGGCGTAACGTGCGGAATAGGCCTCTTTATAGAGAGTAAGGTCCCTGTCTCCTATCATGTCCACGAGGATTCCGAATTCAGGCTGGTAGTCTCCCTTATTTCTGGCGAAGTGCTTCGATCCTAAGCAGAATCCCTCCAAGTCACCTGCCCTTCCTCCATCCTCGCCGTCAAAGAGCACGATGTCCACCCCCCACAGCGGTTCGTTCCGGGAGAGGACTCTGGCGATCTCCAGAAGGACCGCCACCCCGGAGGCGCCATCGTTCGCCCCTAAGATAGGCTCCGCTCGCAAGGCGGTATCAGGATCATGGTCGGCAAACGGGCGGGTGTCCCAGTGAGCACACAGGAGCACGCGCTTAGCTTTCTTTGGATGAAAAGAGGCTATTATGTTGCTCAACTTAAGCTCTATTCCTTCCTCTGGGTCTGAATGCACAAAGTCCTGAACCTTCACAAAATTAGTGTGCTCAGAGAGTTTGTCAAGGAAATACTTTCTGGCCTTCTGGTGCCCCACAGAGCCCGGATAGCGAGGACCGAACCGGCACTGATCCAGCAGACTGGCAAAGGCCCGTTGGCCGTCGAATTCGGGCGACGGAGAGGAACTGCAACCGAAGACTAGCGTAGGTAAGCTGAGGAGGCCAACGAGGGCGGCCCTTTTGTTGGTAAGACTCATTTTGGTCAGAGTGTTTAACCTGGTTTCGGGTCCCCATGGCAGACGTGAAATCGCTCGATTTGTCTCTCCCACAATACAATTGATACGCCAAAGCGCGTCGTGTGGCTTAGACGAATGTGGAAGAAGTAACCTCCTGGCTCCGGTCAGGGCGGATGCGGAGGTTGCCCGCATCTCTTTTTCCCCTTAGAGTTAGCGGTTCACCGGCAAGTCTTCCCGATTCAGTCTGTCGACCTGCACTTAAAAGACCCTTAGAAACGTATCTCCATCCAGATTCCCAACTCTCTGGTGTGGGTCTTCCTCTTGGTCTTTTTGTCATTGGTATCAACCCAGCCGATTTTTACTCCCCCATTAACCTGGGAGGAGAAGCGGTAACTGACATTGGAGGTGATGGAAATACGACCGTTGTCTTGGGTGACGTTGAAGGCCTGTCCGCCCACCGAACTTTTGGTCTTACGAGAGGCGATGGTGACATTTGCAGAAAGAGAAAGTGAGCTTCTGAACTTCAGCTTCTTCAAGAAAGGAAGCTTTATGCCGTGAGGAGCGCTGAAAGAGTATTTGTTGGTTATGTTCATGGAGTTGTCGTAGG
>CBDUQU010000215.1:0-2471 GCA_965369445.1 uncultured bacterium
AGAACTGCCGGAGGCGGGAGCCCAGGTGGAACAGATGAAACCGTTTGGAGTGATCGAGGCGGTAAAGGCAGTATCGGATATTTTCTCTCCCATTACCGGAGAGGTGACCGAGGTAAACTCCGAGCTCCAGACCCAGTCAAACCTCATCAACTCCGACCCGTATGGCCAGGGTTGGATCGTCAAGATCAAGATCAAGGATCCAAAGGAACTGGATGGTCTTCTGTCGCCGGTTGATTACCGGAAGTTGGTGGCCGCATCGATATGAGCAGATGGACCTCACCCGCTATCCCTCGCCATGGCTTGATCTTTCTCGCCTTTCCCGAGATGAAGTAATGGTTTCAACAGAACTCTTTGACCAATCGAGCAGATGAGTTTCGTACCCAATACAGAGCAAAATCGCAAGGAGATGCTAACGAAAATCGGAGTGAAGGATTTCTCCGAATTGCTCAGCGTCGTTCCCGATTCAGTTCGACTTACCGGTGACTTGAAGCTTCCGCCTGCTTTGTCTGAGCTGGAACTGACCAGGCTCTTAGGTGAGGTGGCGAGCCGGAATAAAGATGCCAGCCAAATGACCTGCTTTTTGGGTGGAGGCGCCTATGATCACTTCATTCCCGCGATCGTCGACCACATAGTCTCCCGATCCGAATACTATACCGCGTACACCCCCTACCAGGCCGAGGTAAGCCAGGGAACGCTTCAGACCATCTACGAGTTTCAGTCTTTAATCTGCGAGCTTACCGGGATGGAAGCGGCAAATGCCTCCATGTACGACGGAGCTACGGCGGCAGCGGAGGCAGCTCTTCTGGCGCATGCCCACACCCGAAGGGATGAGATCCTGGTGGCCGGGTCCCTGAATTCCAACTACAGGAAGGTTCTCGATACCTACTGTGGCTCGATCAAGCTGAAAGTGGACACACTGCCGTTGGCCGAAGAGGAAGGCCGAATAGACTCAGAGGCGGCTAAAAGTAAGATCTCTGATAAAGTCGCCTGCGTGATAATCCAAACGCCTAATTTCTTTGGCCTCTTGGAGAACGTTAAAAAGATTGAGTCGCTGGTCCATTCTGTCGGAGCTCTTCTGGTGCTGGTCTGCGATCCCATCTCTCTGGGGATTCTGAAAACCCCGGGGGAGTACAATGCGGACATCGCAGTAGGGGAAGGGCAGGCTCTGGGAAACAGCCTCTATCTCGGAGGTCCGTATCTGGGTTATTTCGCCTGCAGGAGGTCCCTGATCAGAAAGATGCCCGGAAGGCTCGTGGCAGCCACCACCGATACCAGGGGAAGGGTGGGCTACGTCATGACACTTCAAACCAGAGAGCAGCACATAAGAAGGGAGAAGGCCACTTCCAATATCTGCACCAACCAGGCACTTTGCGCCCTGGCAGCCTGCGTGTATCTTTCCCTTATGGGGAAAGTCGGGATCAGGAAAGTGGTGGAGTTGTGTCTGCAAAAAAGCCATTACGCGGCAGAGAAGATCACCGAGCTCGATGGGTTCTCGAGGAGATTTGACGGTCCCTTCTTCAAGGAGTTCGTGATCACCACACCCCTGCCGGCGAAGGAGGTCGTAGGGCGGCTGCTTAAGAAAAACATACTTGCCGGAATGGACTTGGGCATTTTCGACTCGAATCTGAAAAGCGAGCTTCTTGTATGCGTGACTGAAAAGAGGACCAAAGAAGAGATAGACCATTTGGTCGACGAGTTAAGAGAACTGGTTTGACGGAATAGTCGTTCACTTCTCTTTAGCGAAGCTAAGAAGAATCTACTTGAGCACATAGGCGGTAAAGCAAAAAGACCAGCGAATCGGAAGGAGGCATATGCCTTTCTGTCCTTTATGCAAAGCTGAATTCGGCGCGGGGACAAAAAGATGCACGGATTGCGAATGCGACTTAGTGGAGGAGCTTCCGGAGGAGGCAGACTTGGAGACGTCTGACGACGATGAGGACGTGCCCGAGGATTGGGTTCTGTTGTACAGCACCAGGAACAAAGTCTACGCCGAATTCCTCAGGGAGACCCTGGAGAACAGCAACATACCGTGCTATTTCAGGTCATCCGGGAGTTTCTTTGAAGAGGGGTTGGGATATGTCACCAAGGGCAAGGGGGGATACAGAATCTACGTCCCTGAGGATAAACGTGACGAGGCTCTGGCTATAAGAGAGCAGACGGTGCGGGACCTTTAGTCGATCGGTTTTGAAGCGGTAAACGCCAAATGCGGAGGTTGCTATGAGATGTGTTGTCCATGGTGGAATGGCCTTCCTTCTGGGGCTGGTGGTACTGGTTTCGTGCGCTCAACAGAGCCAGGCCCCGGAGATCGAGTGGGCCGCCTCGCTTGAGGACGCATTCCAACTCGCTATGGAGAAGGACCAACCCATTCTGGCCGAGTTCTGGTCCGAGGACTGTAAGTGGTGTGAAAGGTTGGAGGATTCAACCTTTACCCATCAGAGCGTTATCGAGTTGGCTGGCAATATGATCTTCGT
>CBDUQU010000216.1:0-2470 GCA_965369445.1 uncultured bacterium
TGGGCGATTAGCTCAGTTGGTTAGAGTACTTGCTTGACATGCAAGGGGTCACTGGTTCGATTCCAGTATCGCCCACCATTGAGGTAACGAAGATCGATGTTTAGCTTTTCATAACAAGTCCGGTCGGTGATGGATGCGCCGGGAGGACGATTGCGCCCCAAAAGGACGTGGGGTGATTTTTTATAGCCGTATTCTAAGGAGCAGTGGATGGCAGATAAGGTAAAGGTGATCCTGCCTGACGGATCAAAAAAGGAATATTCACCCGGCACCACGGCCGCCCAGATCTTGCGGGAATTCGACCGCTCTCTGGCTAAAAATGCGCTGGCCGCCTCTGTGAATGGCCGGATGGTGGATCTGTCTGAGAAGCTGCAGGAGGATTCGGAAATCAGATTCTTCACCTTCGATTCCGACGAGGGCAAGGAGGTCTTCTGGCACAGCACCTCCCACGTTATGGCTCAGGCGGTGCGGGATCTTTTCCCCGGTGTGAAGCTGGCCATCGGACCCTCAATCGAAGAGGGATTCTATTACGACTTCGACACCGAAGAACCTTTTGAGCCGGAGGATTTGGCCCGGATTGAAAAGAGGATGAAGGAGATCACCAAGCAGAACCATACTTTCGAAAGGGAAGAGGTCAGCAAGCCGGAAGCCGAGGAGATCTTCACACAACAGGGGGAGAAATACAAGATGGAGCTACTCTCTGAGTTGGACGGAGATAGGGCAGTCTTGTACCGGCACGACGATTTCGTGGATCTGTGCCGGGGACCCCACGTCCCCTCCACAGGGGTAATTAAGAGCTTCAAGCTTTTGAGCGTGGCCGGAGCCTACTGGAGAGGCTCTGAGAAAAACCCCATGCTCCAGCGCATCTACGGCATCTCCTTCCGGAAAAGAGAAGAACTTGATCAGTATTTGAAAAGACTGGAGGAGATGAAGAGAAGGGATCACCGGGTGCTGGGGAAAGAGCTGGAGCTTTTTTCCATCTCGGATGAGGTGGGGCCGGGGTTGGTGCTGTGGCATCCCAAAGGCGCCATGATTCGCAAGCTAATCGAGGACTACTGGGTGGAGGAACACCTGAAGCACGACTATCAGTTGATTTATACCCCTCACGTCGCCAGACTGCACCTGTGGGAGAAAAGCGGGCATACCGGATTCTATCAGGAAAACATGTTCTCAACCATGAAGGTAGAAGGGGAGGAATATCAACTCAAGCCGATGAACTGCCCCTTTCACATTCTCATATACAAATCCAAGCTCAGAAGCTATCGAGATCTTCCCTTTAAGTTGGCCGAATTAGGCGCTTGCTACCGGTATGAGCGTTCCGGGGTGCTGCTGGGGCTCTCCCGGGTAAGAGGCTTCACCATGGACGATGCGCACATCTTCTGCAAGCCGGAGCAATTGGAGGAGGAAGTGATCAAGCTTCTGGACTTCTCGGTCTCCATGCTTAAGACCTTCGGATTCGAGGAATACCAGATATTCTTATCTACACAGCCGGAGAAATCCATAGGAGAGGAAGAAACGTGGGAGAAGGCGCAGGAGGCTTTAAGGCGGGCTTTGGAAAAGCAGCATCTGGAGTTCGAGGTGGATGAGGGAGGCGGCGCTTTCTACGGCCCCAAAATCGATTTGAAAATCAAGGACGTCATGGGAAGACCACAGCAGTGCACCACCATCCAGTTCGATTTCAACATACCGGAGAGATTCGATTTAACTTTTGTGGACTCAGATGGAGGCTACCACCGGCCTATCATGATTCACCGGGCTCTGCTCGGATCGTTGGAGCGATTCTTCGGGGTGTTGATCGAGCACTATGCAGGAGCGTTTCCCCTATGGCTCTCTCCGGTGCAGATTCGGGTGATGCCTATAACCGACGAGCAGAATTCCTACTCCACCGAGATAAAGAAGAGGCTAAAAGGGGAAGGCTTTCGAGTGGAGCTTGACGATAGAAACGAGAAAATAAACTACAAAATAAGAGAGGCGGAAAAGGAAAAGATTCCGTATATGTTTATCGTAGGCAAGAGGGAGGTTCAGGGTAACAGCGTGTCGGTGAGAAAGCACAAGAAGGGCGATCTCGGTAGTTTCGACTTAGACGGGATCATAGACAAGTTGAAGGAGGAGGTCAATAAGAAGACCGTCGAGCCGGCATCCTTCTGAGTAAGGATGAGAGAGAAGATGGAAAGAGCAATGAAAAGGACATATCCTGACAAGCGAGAATTTCGCCGGGAATCAGCGGCAAGAACTTCTCCGGTGATGTACGCAAAATGAGGAGGGAGGTGAGTTCCAATAAGAGTTAAGGAGATCAGGGTTAATCGAAGAATTCGTTTCTCCCAGGTCCGGGTTATCGGAGAAAGTGGCGAGCAGGTAGGGATAATGGCCACGAGGGATGCGATTAGCATGGCAGCCGAGAAGGGCCTCGACTTAGTGGAGGTCTCGCCCCAGGCCAGACCGCCCGTGTGCAAGATAATGGACTACGGGAAAT
>CBDUQU010000217.1:0-2421 GCA_965369445.1 uncultured bacterium
TAAACCGGTCAGGATTTTCGACGCGGCAAAAGATGCCGATTTTGAAGCGACCGCAGAAGGAATAAAATCCTTCATGGCCGTGCCCATGATCTCCCGGGGTAAGGCCATAGGCGTGATGCACGCGAGTTCCACCAGAATAGGAGCCTTTCTGGACCAGGATGAAAAGATCTTCTCCATTTTGGCTGGTTCAGCCGCCCTGGCCGTAGAGAATGCACTTCTGCATCAGAAGACCCAGGAGCTCACCATCGTGGATGAGTTGACCAGCCTTTACAACTTCCGTTACTTCAGCCGTAAGCTCGGAACCGAGGTGACGAGAGCAAAAAGGTACCGCCAGCCTCTGTCTGTGATCATGATCGACATAGACTGGTTCAAAAAATGCAACGACACCTACGGCCATCTTTTTGGCAACCGGGTCCTGCAGGATTTGGCGCAAAGGATCAAGGACTCCATTCGGGAAGTAGATGTGCCCTGCCGTTACGGCGGCGAGGAGTTTGCGGTAATTCTGCCCCAGACTACAAAGGCTGACGCGCAGATGATTGGAGAGAGAATCAGGCGCAGGGTGGAATCCGGGGAGATGCTAAGCGCCGACAAGAGTTCCACGGTCAAAATCACGGTGAGTTTGGGTGTCGCGACGTACCCGGAAAACGGGAAGACCCCCAAGGAGTTGATCTCCAGGGTGGATCAAGCCTTATATTTAGCCAAGGGCCGGGGAAAGAATTTAGTCTGTACCGTTTAGGCTTTTCTCACCGACGTTTTTATCCTGAGAGGCGTTTGGGATTGTATCCCGAACACGGGCGGCGGGAATCAATCACGGTAACCCCTCCTTTCAACTCACCAGTTATGCCTGCTCAAGTACGGTCTGCCTTTGGCAGACTCGACATCACGACTGAATCACTTGACAAAATACGGATTTTTCGTATAATATATATAGAGGCTACACTCCAACGCTAAGGGGAAAGACGGTGAGAAACCTGAATCGATTGGTTGTCTGCTTCTGTGTATTCTGGTCTTTGGCTTCTGGCGCCTTGGCCCAGGTGGCCGGAGACGCTAACGGGGACAGTATCGTCAACGTTGGGGACATCGTGTACGAAGTTAGCTACCTCTACAAGAATGGCCCACCCCCGGTCTTCTACGAGTGCGGTGATCCTACCGGAGACTGCATCATCAATGTGGGCGACATTGTGTATCTGGTCAGCTACCTTTTCAAAAACGGGCCTGACCCGCAGATCGTGGAGTGCGGTTGGAGCGAACCGATTAACCTGGGCGCCCCCATCAACAGTGATAAAGGCGATTATTCGATTTCGTTCTCGCTCGACTGGGGGAAGCTGGTCTTGGGATCCGAAAGAAGTGGGACGCACGGTAACACGGATATATGGTATTCCTTCCGGGATGATATCGCGGAGCCCTGGCCTGATCCGATAAACTGCGGTCCTAACATAAACACTGTAATCGAAGATCTGACCCCTTGTATCTCCCCCGATGGGAACAAGATCTATTTCATTTCTTGGGAAAGACCAGGAGGCTATGGCAGCTGGGACATCTGGGTTTCCACGTGGGACAGCGTGGCAGGAGAGTGGGGAGTGCCTGAGAACCTGGGTTCCAATGTGAACACTTATGGGACCGACTGGTCCCCATTCATAAGTTGCGATCGAAGCCAGCTTTATTTCCTGTCCTATGCCCGGCCCCCTGGTGGAATGTTCGTTTCAGAGTGGACGGACAGCGGGTGGGGGGCGCCGGTCTGGCTCGGACAGGACGTACACGAAAACTACACCGAAGAAGGCCCTTGCGTGACTGCAGACGGCAGCACGCTGTATTTTGCCAGATGGGTTGAAAGTGGTGTTCCTCACATCTTCGTGTCTTACTGGACGGGAGGTGAATGGGGTCCTGCTTTTGAGCTGCCTCCACACATTAACTATCCGGGTGCGGGGACATGGGATGCCTGGATTACACCTGACGGGTCAAAGCTCTACTTCACGGCTGGCTTGCGGCCGGGAGGGATGGGACGGGCTGATATCTGGGTCTCAGAGAGAATACCCGTTCAACCGGGAAAACGCTTCATAAACAGAGATCAGGAACACCAGAGATAAGAGAAGGAACTGACTGGCGGGATTTTTGTGTTGTGTCAGGAGTATAGCTCCTGCCGCAACTACTCAATCGCCATGTTCACAGAAAAGGACGTCCGACCCTTACTCCAATGTCGGGTCCACAATTTTCCCCACGAAAAGCAAGGTCTGTGATTTATTTTATCTGATGGAAAATATGAATGGACGGTCGACCCGCATCCAGAACACGGTGGGGTCAACTGACGTCATTGCTACTCCCACGGACGTTACCGCTGCCGCCTCGGTGCCCTCCTCGTTTACCTCCACAAACGTCTTGTGCTTCACCTCGCTGATGTAGAGATTCTGGGGGCCTTTGTAC
>CBDUQU010000218.1:0-2358 GCA_965369445.1 uncultured bacterium
CGGTATCATTACGGGGACGGCGACTCCGCAGATCACTCGCCATAGCACTGCACAGGCTCAGCAAGAAAATCAATCCGATATGGAACTTCGAGCAGATCATGAACCTCGAAAGGAAATACGATGCTAAGTCAAGTTTCTACTTTCTGGCGTTGGAGAGGGGCGAGCAGGATTTCAACTTCAGACTCGAGGATCTGAAAGGGGAGATGAGAAATATTATCGACAGCGGTTGGGAGGTCGGTCTGCACGGTGGGCACCAGGCATACAATAACTTAGATGTGATCAAAAGAGAGAAGGAAAGGTTAGAGAGAATTGTCGGCAGGGAACTCGTAGGATACCGAAATCATTACCTGAGATTCGAAGTGCCGGCAACCTGGGAGTTGTTAAAAGAAGCCGGCTTCAAATACGATGCAACTTTTGGCTACGCTGATTGTGTGGGTTTCAGAAACGGCATGTGCCACCCCTTCAAGCCCTTTAACCTGAATACAAACGAGTTCGTCGATATTCTGGAGATTCCCCTCGCCATAATGGACTGCACACTCGATGACTACATGCGACTTGAGCTGGAAGAAGCGTGGAGAATCAGCAAACTGCTCATTGATACGGTTGAAAGACAAAAAGGTGTTATATCGATTCTGTGGCATAACACCTACATGGTGGATGAGACTCTAAAGCTATACGAAAAGATACTGAGGCATTGCCACGAGAGGAACGCCTGGATGACATCGGGAGAAGAGATATGGAGATGGTGGGATCAGAACAACCTCGTCGACGGATGGCAGTAGAATGAGAGTCTTTGTTACCGACGCAACTTACAAACATACACTGGGTGCGGTGAGGAGTTTGGGGAGGAAGGGTGTCTATGTCGTCGCAGGTTCGTCCACGAAGTACGCCCAGTCATTCTACTCGAAGTTCTGCCGGGAAAAAGTCCTTTACCCAAACCCTCGTGCTGCAGCTGAATTCGCGCGATTTATGTCGGGATATCTGAAAGACCGGAAAATTGACGTTCTGCTTCCCATAGGATACCTGGCCAATACTGCCCTTTCGAGACACCGCGCCGAGCTTTCTCAACACACAAAACTGCCCATAGCATCCTGGGATTCGATGAAAACGGCCAGCAGCAAAGACAGAACCATGGAACTCGCCGGAAAACTCGACATCAAGGTACCCCGGATGTATGAGAGTGTTGAAGAGATAAGGGATTTTCCAATTGTGGTCAAGGGAATAGAGGAATCCGGACGCGTTCGATACGTCAATTCTCCGGAGGAGTTCTCTGGAATCGAAGTCTCACGCTGCATCCTGCAAGAGTACGTTCCCGGCGAAGGATATGGCTTTTTCGCCCTGTTCAATCAGGGACAGGAGAGAGCGGTTTTCATGCATAGAAGGGTGAGGGAATATCCGGTGACGGGCGGTCCCAGTACCGCGGCCGAAAGCATTTACGACCCCAAGCTGAAGGCTCTGGGGTTGAAGTTGCTGAAGGCCTTGAACTGGCACGGGGTGGCCATGGTAGAGTTCAAAAAAGATTCAAGGGACGATGAGTTCAAACTGATGGAGATAAATCCCAAGTTCTGGGGCTCGCTGGAATTGGCAATGGCATGCGGGGTCGATTTCCCCTATCTGACAGCCAAGATGGCAACCGAGGGTGATATCGACGCGGTTTCCGAATATGAGGTGGGGAAGAGATTCAGGTGGCCGTTCCCGGACGATTTTCTGCATCTGGTAACAAACCTCAGTTCGGCAGGAGCTTTCATGGGTGAGTTCTTCGACAAGAATACCTCGAGCAACATCTGGTTGAGCGACATCAAGCCGAATTTATTTCAGCTCCTAATGACCATTCGTTCCCTCGGTCTGCGGTTAAAGAACGGAAACCTGAGATACCCGCACGGAATTCCCAAGTTCAAATCATGATTCTTGATCTGCACGTCCATTCAAAATACTCGTTCGACTCCTTGTCGGAACCGGCAAGCATAATCCGTACAGCCAAGAGAAAAGGGCTTGACGGAGTTGCTATCACCGATCACAACACAATCAAGGGAGCAGTCGAGGCCGCAAGGATCAACAGCGACGGGGATTTTATGATAGTCGTCGGCAGTGAAGTCGCCACAGAGGCAGGAGATATAATAGGTTTATTCCTAACTGAGGAAATAAGATCGAGGGAAAGTTCGCAGGTGATTGAAGAAATCCATCGCCAGGGAGGCGTGGCAGTGCTGGCTCATCCTTACAAGGGTCATCGGTTGAACGATCAGATTACAGAACAGGTGGACGTCATTGAGGCCTTTAATTCCAGGGTCGGCAGGGAGGATAATAGAAGAGCTCTGATGCTGGCTCAGAAGCACAAAAAGCGTATGATTGCCGGGAGCG
>CBDUQU010000219.1:0-2307 GCA_965369445.1 uncultured bacterium
AGAGTTGATGATGGTGATAGAAAAGCGAAGCTGGTCTATGATGCTATGGTCTACCAGATCTCTAAGGAGATTGGCGCCATGGCAACCACGCTGCAGGCAAAAGTGGACGCCGTCCTCCTGACCGGCGGCATTGCTAATTCCGAGAGATTGACCGATTCGATCACCCAAAAGGTTGAATTCCTCAGTCCCGTTTTGGTGTTTCCCGGTGAGGACGAGATGGAAGCTCTCACCCTGGGCGGCCTCCGGGTCGTCTCAAGGGAAGAAGGGGCCAAAGAGTATTAAACTGAAAGTTCAAGTATTCCGCACAACTACCAATATTCCAAGCAGTTATATCCAGTCATCCTTGGTGTGGCCAGCCCCATCTTGGATCCTTGGAGTTCCTTTGTTTTTCCTCAAGGGGGAGTTTTTCGGTCAAGAGAATCCAGGGCCGGATTTGGCTATAGTCTAACGCGGGAACAATTGGCCGCTCATCCGATTCCTGCCGATTGAGAACAGGTGATTCTCCTTGACATGGACTGAAAACTCCCTCTTTTCTCTTCGTTTTTTCCTTGACACACCCCGACTGTTTGTGTATTTTGATAACAGAGGGGTTTTACCAACGTACGACAGGGCTTAAGGACTCTACCGGTGTGTGCGGACAAGTTCCGTGGTGGGGAGGTCTAGAAGCCTATTTTTTTGGATTAGGTCGACAGCGAGCAGATTCTCCTGAGTTCACCTCTCAGTTCAGCCACCGGGAACTGCAACAGCGATGAGATGATCGACATTGGTGGTATAGTGTATCTTGTGAGCTATCTGTACAGAGGTGGACCAGAGCCAGTCTGCCCCGGAATCTGGTAATGAGCAAAGCTTTGAAGTAAGGATTCTTATAATGCGTTACGGGGAGGACGAGGGATGAAAAAGTTAGCGTTAGTGGTTTTCTCTGTCTGTTTCTGCTGGGGGGTATTTGCGGCGGAGGCGTTCACAGCGGAGAGCCCCAAAAAGTCTCGGTCGAGACATATCTGCCAGGATAATCCGGTAGATGCTTCCGGTTGGGAGTTACATCGCGCGCCTTACAGAGTTGGCTCCAAGTACGCACCGTCACCTCTGATATATCAGACCAGTTGCACGGACATCAACCCAGAGGCTGGTACCGTCATTGAGCATGATCAGGTCGGGACGACCTGGTACGATTTTCAGCGGAATGACGTCATAGGCCGCATGATGTCCGTGACCCATGACGGTTACCGGCATTTCTCCTGGATGTACACCAGTGGGCCGTATCCAGGCGTTCCCCGGTACGTTTACGCCAACTGCAAGGACCCGGTTGGCAGCCTGCTTGGGCCGGTTCCGGCGGACGGAGGGGAGGTAAATGCCGGATACTGCAATCAGACACATCTGCTTGACGGCACGTCGGTTATCATTCATCACCGCACGGCCGGCGCGCCCAAATGGCACAGCGTTTTGACCATGGCTGACGGAGTATGTACCGACACGTTCAGTCGGCACTGGGATATTCCTGATCATATTGTGGGAGAGATATACAGCGAGCCTGGCATGTGGCCAAGGGCCGAGGTGATGCATGATTCGGCCCAGCAAAAGGACTACATCCATATACTCCATCGAGAAAGCGCCGCGGTGGGGTGACTGTACCCAGGCGTGGTAGGATACCAACGCTGCTACCTGGGTGTCGCCGACACCCTTATTTGTGATACCTACACAGACGGGCCGCAGACCTATAGGCTGGCCGCCGGGGAGTCCCTTCCTGAGCCTCCCCCGACCTACTGGGTGGGCACTATCGGAGTCTCTTGTGAGCTGGCCTACCTTGTGGAGACTTCCCCGGTCTCCAGGAGAGTGGCCGTGGCCTTTTTCGAACCGGCGTGCGAAGAAGACCCCGAGTGTTGCGAGTATCTGTCGGATGTGGTTTATGTCGAATCGATGAATAACGGAGATGATTGGATCGATGGAACCAATTGGCCTCCTATTCGGCACGATATAACGGACTTCGGCTGCGATGGCGACGAGCGCGCTCATATGGGTCTTTCGCTCTGCTACGATTACCAGGATAGCCTGCACATAGTCTACGCGACCTGCGGGTTTGACCTGAAAGGTTACTACATTCCCTGGAAGGCAAGGCTTTATCACTGGAGCAAGAAAACCGGAACCGTAATGATCGCGAGCAAGATACAGGAAGAGGCTAACCCACCCGCTTATAATCTAAACATTGCTAAGATTAGTATATCCGCCGCCAATCCAGTTCATAATCCGAAAGGGGATTCGAATTATCTGTACTGTACCTTTACTCAGTTTGACAGCTCGGACGTTTCCGCA
>CBDUQU010000220.1:0-2293 GCA_965369445.1 uncultured bacterium
TCATTCTCTAAGGCGATCTTTCCCAGCGCTCTGAGCTCTTCTTCCTCAAATACGGCGCCGGTAGGATTGCCCGGTGTGCAGAACATGATGGCCTTGGTTCTTTTGGTCACCGCCTTTCTGAAGGCATCGATGTCTAAGCGAAAACCTTCCTTCTCGATGGTTGGAACATAGACCGGAATGGCGGAGGCGAGCAGTACCTGTTGTGCATGGGTGGAATAGTTGGGCGACGGGATAAGCACCTCGTCTCCCGGATCAAGCAAAGCCATGACTGCCGCATTCAATCCCTCAATGGCTCCCACGGTTACCAGCACCTCAGAGGGATCAGCCTCGATATTGTTATCCCTTCTAAGCTTCTCCACTATAGCTTCCCTCAGTTCCGGCAACCCGATGCTCCCAGAATAACCACTCACCAGACCGGCTTTGATTGCCTCACATGCCGCCTCATTAATATGTTCTGGCGAGCCTGCGGCCGGTTTTGCCCAGGATAAGGAAACCGGATCTTTCACCTGCATGGACAACCGCGTCATCTCATGTATGGCAGAGGGCGGTATCCTGCCGACTCTGTCCGAGACCAAGCCTGTTCTAGTTCTTTCTTTATCCGCCATTTCTTTCTCCTCATTTTAATATGTCAGTGAATCAGTCTTCCACTTCTGGTGGGCAGATGATTTTTTTCTATTCTTCAGTTGATCTCAACTGTATTGACATATCTTTAAATCAGCCTTAGCTGGACTGCACCCTGCCATCAGGGAGATGCGGTTTTCTTCGAGGTTTAGTTAGGAGCGGCACAACAACTCCAATTCTTTCTGTGGATATTGTGGACGCATTCCCTAAAAACAGCTTTTCGACATTCTCCGCAGCTTGACCAAAAGTCTGCCTGAAGGCAGACACTTGCTATGAGCAGTAACATCGAGCTCATAGGGGTCCCGCCGTTTGCAGGATGCCCACATCAGAGTTCGGACAGAGACAGACCCTGTTCCCACCAGAAGATATAATCAATGATTCGACCGGGCAAGGCTATCCAGTTTCGCCCGCAATGGGTTCAAGGGCAAAAGACCTATGACCCGATCCACGGGTTTCCCATTGCGGAAAAAGATCACCGTGGGGATGCTTTGTATCCGATACTGCATTGCAGTTTCGGGATTCTGATCCACGTTCAACTTGAAGATCTGAACGCGTCCCGTGTAATCCGGCCCGATCTCATCCAAAAGTCCCCCCATAACCTGACAGGGTGAACATCGAGCCGACCAGAAATCCACCACCACCGGAATCTCAGATTCAAGCACCTCTTGTCCAAAGGAAGCGTCCGTCACGGGGAGCGGCTTCCCCGGTTTCGGTGGCTTGAAGAATAAGTTTTTCAAAAATCCCATCTTTTTTCAATCTCCTTCATTGACATTGCAACAATTATACCTCAAAAGATAGAAGTTCACCTCTGGTGCAGTGAGACAACCACCTCTTTATGACCCTTTGGTCTTTGGGGAAAGAAAGAACTCAAGATACTTCTCTCCTTTGGGAGTAATTTGATAATAGGTATGATTGCGATGCTTGATCCATTTGTTGTCCACTATATTCTTACGATACCGGATCATGACTTTCTCAACTCTTTTCAAGAGTTCCAAACCTCTCAGTTTCTTGTGGCGCTCGAACACCTGGTCGGGTTCGATATTTAAGATGCTCGCGACCATCAAGGAATAATCCACCCCCATTTCCTTATGGTGTTTCAGGATGTCAAAGTCGAGCTTATCCAACTGATGATAATCTTCGTCTGGCGGGTCCTCGCTCCTGTCCAGTATCTCGTCCCAGGATAATGAGAGCAGACGCCCCGGTTCAGTCCTGCTGAGATCATTACAGGAGGCTTGGTGGACAACGATCACATTGTTGTAGCTGAAGTATCCCTTGATGGAATCGTCCGGCCCGGGAGAGCAACATCCCGCGAGTCTATAACCATCCTTCAACTGACGTACGCCGTACCGCATGCAGATCTCCTCAATGGTTTACAGTAGAATAACGATAAACTGCGCGATGTCAAGCTCATCCTCTCCTAATAATCTCTGCTTCCATGCTGTTGATGGAAAAGTTTTTTCAACAAATTACGTAACTCTTCGTATACTTAAATAAGTCTCGGTTGTTTTATACGGACTTTTACTATATGGCTATAAGGGATCAGAAAGGGGCTCAAAAAGACCGCGTGAGAGAGGTTGACCTTTGCTCAGCTATGGCTCGCCTCTCCTCCCTGGCGCTCTCGAAGACCGACCCGGATCGCATCATCTCCGAGGCTCTCAAGGAGATCAGAAAG
>CBDUQU010000221.1:0-2218 GCA_965369445.1 uncultured bacterium
GTCGGGGCTTTATCAGGTCACCTTCAAGGCCACCGATACCACCGGAATGGTGGACAGTCAGACAGTGCCGATCGAGGTACTTGAGGCAGGAAATCAGCCTCCGGTGTTGATTCTTTCCTCGCCTGATAGCTTAGAACCGGTAGTTGGGGAGACCTTGAGCGTATATGTTTATGCCACCGATCCAGACGAGGACAGCATCAGCTTAAGCATCTTAGGCACTCCCACAAATTCGGGTTTTGTGGACTCAGGCAATGGTGGTGGAGCTTTCACCTTTGTCCCAGATAGCACCCAGGAGGATTCCATCTATCTGGTCACCTTTATCGCCTCGGATGGATCTTTAGCTGATAGCCAGACTGTGGTAATGCAGGTGATCTCTTATGTTCCGGGAGACGTCAACGCAGACGGCTCGGTTAACGTAGGAGATGTGGTGGCCTTAGTCGATTTCTTGTACCGCAACGGTGCCCCGCCGAATCCTATGGCTGCAGGAGACACCAACTGTGACGGAGACGTAAACGTGGGTGATGTAGTCTATCTGGTGGACTACCTTTACCGTGGAGGCCCTCCTCCTGCGGTCTGTCCTTAAGATGAGGTTGGCTGGCAGGGGGAAGATTAGAAGATGTGCAGACAAAGAATCTTTCGGTCCATAGTATGTTTAGCGGTTCTTAACGCACTGGCAGTTTGGGCTCCGGTCGTAGCCCGGGGGGATTTCTCAATATCCTTGGGTTCCCCGGTTGAGGCAGATCCGGGACAGCTTGGCCTGCCGATGCCTTTTGTCCTGACTAAGTCCGATTCCGTGGCAGGGATGGACATGCTGATGGAGTTTGATCCGGGCATGCTCAGTTGCAAATCGGTGAGTTTTCTCACCCGCTTTCAGTATGCTACTTACGACAACTCAGTGCCGGGAAGGTTGAGAATTGTGGCCAGAAGGCATCACCCGGATTCCAGCCATCTTTCGCCCCTGGGTCCCGGCACCGACACCTTGGGCTTCATCTGGCTGGAGGTGACCTCCCAGGATCTTCTGTCGGACTTAGAGGTGCCTTTTAGCTTCTTCGAGGATGCGGCAACACCGTTTATCGACAACAGATTGGTGAAAAGCGACAGTAGCTTCATAACCCCGCCCGAGTTGGGGCTAACCGACGGAAGCGTGTTCATCAGATATCCTCTACACGGCGACGTTAACGACGACGGATACGTATTCACCATTGCAGATGTCATATTCTTTTTCAACTATCTGTCGGGAAGTCAAAAACTCTCTTCGCGGCAGAAAGCTAACTCGGACGTCAACAGAGACGGGGTGCAGGCCAGCATGACCGACTTCATCCGACTGATCACGGTGATTACGGAAGAATAGAAGCCCTCTTCCGGGGTGGTCTGCCCGGTTGGATCGGGTGTTCACCTGATCGGCTTTAGGTCCCTCCCGGAGGCTTGAAGAAAAAGGAGAGGAGTTTTTTCAAAAATCCAAAAAAGTGCTTGACAAAAAGCGATTTGCGCGTATAATTAAAGTGGTTACATGGTTAGTAGCTGTGGCGATCGCAGCGTAAAGGAATAGTAATCTGTTATCTTCTCTTCTCTTCCTTTACCTCTGAACGGGAAGGGATGTCTTTTCTTGCTTTGGCAGAATCCCATTCAAGTTTCATAGAGCCTGACTCTTAGCTTGGCTGCTCACAAACAGGTGATGATTTGCTCTTTTTAAGAGTATATGACGCTCTGCAACCTTCAACTCCCGTCCTCAGGCGGGATTTCGCGAGCGGAAGGAGGTGAAGGAAAAGGCTATCAGGCAGATTCCCAAAGCAGTCCTTGTCCTGAAGCCGACATAAGCTGAATCAAGCTATACTGAAAACCAACCCAACTTCTTGTTGAGCAGAAGGGAGGTGGAGGTTCTAAAAGCCAGTTGCAGAAAATCAATCTGCTTGGGGGCTTTTAAAAATTAATTTTCCTAAATTAACACATTCAAGTAGGTTTTATTTACTTGAAAGGAGTAACAAGATGGTAAAGAGACTGACGATAGTCTTTATTCTTTCTGTTTTTATCATGCTCATGTTTGCCGGGGGAGCTTTTGCCACCACCGCCAAGAAAGTGTCGGCTGACGGGAAGGAGATTAGGCACATCTCCGAGGACGTTTATCCCCCCGAGACCATGGACGCCGTTAGGGCGCCCAGCAAATACTCCACCGCCGGTTCCAAGGACGTGTCGGACTGCTATATGCTTATTCCGGATC
>CBDUQU010000222.1:0-2196 GCA_965369445.1 uncultured bacterium
ATGTGACTACACGCTGATCGGAGAGGAGCTTTTCGTCGCCAGCGGCTACCTGACCAAAGACCCACAGATTCTGGGTAGCATTAAAGGACAGGATTTCTTGAAAGCGCTTGTGGTTTTATTGATCCTGATTGGCGGGATAGCAGGGATTTTGGGTTGGAACTGGTTCGTAAGACTCTTTTCGATTGGATGAGATTGGTACACCAGAACCTAACTTAAGTTAGGTTCTGGTTGTCTAAGAAACACAAAATGGCAAGAAGAATCCCCATAATCGTTTGCTTCGTCTTCGGCCTGTTCATGCTGGTCCAGTTCTTTGTTCCTCACGGGTTGTCCGGAGCAGCTTACGAGACGGTATTAGATTGGATGCAGATCGTTTTTGTTTTCACCCTGCTGGTGGGGGCGATTAGCTATGCGAAGCTAAACGCAAGAAAAGTCTCCCGAACTGAAAGTGGCTGGGGCTACAATGCGATCGGGCTGGCAGGCCTGGCGGTGATGGTCATCCTGGGGCTGTGGAAGGGAACCGGTGAAGGAACTCCCTTCCTGTGGATGTTCAATAACGTGCAGGCTCCAATGCAGTCCACCATGTTTGCGCTCTTGGCCTTCTTCGTGGCGTCAGCAGCCTATCGGGGATTCCGTGCAAGAAGTTGGGAGGCGGGTCTGCTTCTTGTGGTCGCAATTGTAGTAATGCTTGGACGGGTTCCGTTGGGAAGTTTCATCTCCCACTGGATTCCAGATGTCGCCAACTGGATTTTGCGTACTCCCAGCATGGCTGCAAAAAGGGGAATCTATATCGGAATCGGCTTGGGAACCATCTCGACATCGTTAAGGATAATTTTGGGAATTGAGAGAACATACTTAGGGGGAAAATAACCAGGTCGGTCGGTGAGGTCGCCCTGGGTTAAAGGCAGAATACAATTCGCAGATGAAAAAGAAATCGAATCTATCACTTTATCTTCAGGTATTTGCAGTTTCCACCATCTCTGGCTTCCTGTGTTTCTTCGGGATCAGCTTCTTTTTCAACAGAGTGCTTTCTTGGGGCCTGATACTGCAATCGGCGATATTTGGTCCCATCATCGGGAACATGATCGGGTTCGCCAATGTATTTGTGGCAGACCCAATTGCGCACAGGCTGGAATCCTTCCCAAGACCATTAAACTCCATAGGCAAAATCTTAACCTACTTCCTTACCAGTGTCCTTGCTGCCTCGTTGTTCTTCATGCTGGCGGCGCAATTGAGGCTCATGGCTGGCGTGCCGGCCAGATTGCTGATTACGTTCATGGTGATTGCGGGAGGGATCGGTCTGGGGGTGGCCCTTTTGCTGACGGCCTATGAGCATCTCAAGTCAGAACTGGAGGAAAGCTATGAGAGGCTCAAGGAGAAGGAACTTCTGGAAAAAGAGCTACAGGTAGCGCGCCAGGTACAGGCGGGTTTTTTGCCTCGCGGGGCCATTGAGATTGAGGGCTTTGACGTCTCCACGTTTTTCAGACCAGCGAAAGAGGTCGGTGGAGACTACTTCGACGTTATACCTCTGAAAAAAGGCGTGGGAATAGTGATCGCGGACGTTTCAGGCAACGGCATACCTGCTGCCCTGGTTATGGCGAACCTTTACGCCACACTGCATGCCCTGATAGAGGATTGTTCTCTGGAGGAGTTAGTCACCAGAATCAACAGGAGCATTTTTGAAGACACCTCTCCCGATCTGTTTGTCACTTTCTTCTTCGGCGTCCTGGATAATTCGACCGGCGAATTCAAATATGTAAATGCCGGTCACAATCCACCGCTGGTTGTGCGGAAGCACGGCGCTGTCGAGGAACTTACCCACGGAGGAACGATTCTGGGGATAAATCCTGATTCTGAATTCGAGACCGGTACGGTCGTTCTCGAAACGAAAGATATCATGTTTTTATACACAGACGGGCTGACCGAGGCTGGTCTTCCTGAAAGCGAGCCCTGGGGTGAAGACAACCTGACCGATCTTTTGGTGAGGATTCGTCAGGAATCCACAGACCGTATGGCTGAATTGATCGTGAAAGAGGTAGAAGATTCCTTAAAAGGAGTGATCCAGACAGATGATATCGCTTTGGTATTGCTGAAGAGGAAATAGTAGGTCCGAAATCCCCCTCCGAGGGCGGGACATATCCGACCTACAAGGAATGAATGTATGCCTCGACAATTGATATTTGTTTTGATTGCTCTATC
>CBDUQU010000223.1:0-1972 GCA_965369445.1 uncultured bacterium
AAGACCCTTAGAAGGATTACGTTTCGTTTCCGCAACTGTCTCGATCTGCAGTCTTCTCGCTCATATACAACTAGCCTACTTTTCCCGAGAAAAAGGATTTTTTCCTTGCCTGATTGGTCAAAAGGATATTCATTAGGGGGAGTTTGCGGCGGCTTTTGCTGGCTTAACCTCAAATCGACGAATCGGAATTGAGTCAAGGAATGAAAATCCCACGGTTTCTTATCTCATTATTCCTTCTGCTGACGCTGATGCATTGCGGGGGTAATCCGCACGACGGCAATCCGAATAACGATTTTGACTTCAGCCTTCCCGATCTGAAGGGAAAGACTCATAGCCTGAAGGATTTCAGCGGGGAGGTTGTGGTGCTGAACTTCTGGGCCACTTGGTGTCCTCCCTGCCTGGAGGAGACGCCTAAGCTGAATGATCTTTATTCGAGATATAAGGACAGCGGTGTGCACGTAATCGGCATCGCACTGGACAAGGATAGCTTAGACATAGTAAGACCGTTTGTGAAGAAGAATAATATCACCTATACCATCCTTAGAGGCGACCAGGAGACTTTTGCCATTCTGTCCACTGGCTCCTCAGGGAAGGACTTCAAGGGAGTGCCGACCACGCTGATCATCGACAGAAAGGGCAAGATTCGAGAGAGATTCGACGGCTCCTTCGAATTGGAACAACTGGAGGAGCGCCTGCGCTCGCTGCTTGCGGAATGAGATAGACACCATACTCCCAAAGAGAGGTAAGATATGGAAAGGAAGTACAGATTATCCACACTGGCCATCCATGCCGGGGAAGAGGAGTTCTCTCCACCCGGAGCAGTGACGACGCCGATTTACCAAACGTCCACATTTGCCTTCAAGAACACGGCGGAGGTGATAGAGTATCAGAAAGGGGACTCATCCAAGTATCTTTATACCCGTTACGGAAACCCCACCGTGACCGTGGTGGAGAAAAAGATGGCGGCATTAGAGGGAGGAGAAGCCGCCTTGGTGGTCTCCTCGGGGATGGCCGCCGTATCGACGCTCGCGTTGACTTTGGCCTCCTCCGGCGACGAAATTATCAGCACCGAGCCGGTCTACGGAGGCACTTTTCATCTGTTCAAGGATGCCCTCGCTAAGCTTGGCATCAAGGTTCATTTCGTAGATCCGGAAAAAATCGACAAAGCGAAGGACCTGCTGAATAAAAAGGTCAAACTCTTCTTCTGCGAGACACCAACCAATCCCAATCTCAAGATCGCGGACGTGAGAAGGATCGTCCAGATCGCCAGGGAGAGACAGGTGCCGGTAGCCACAGACAATACCTTCGCCACCCCGTACAACCAGAATCCACTCTCCTTGGGAGCGGACTTCGTGATTCACAGCGGAACCAAATACCTGGGAGGGCACAGCGACCTGGTGGCAGGGGTTATCGTGGGACCGAAGAACGTCATAGACAAAGCCCGAGAGACCATGAAGATGATGGGCGGTTGTATCGACCCCTTCGGGGCCTTCCTTCTGTTGCGTGGTTTGAAGACCTTAGCCGTCAGGGTAGACAGGCAGAATAGCAATGCATTGAAGGCAGCCGAATTCCTGTCTGCCCACGAAAAGGTCAGCCGGGTATTCTATCCGGGTCTTGCCAGCTCTGCCCAGTATGATCTGGCGAAAAGCCAGATGAGAGGTTTCGGGGGGATGGTCTGTTTCGAGGTGAAAGGAGGGCTTGAGTCGGCCACTAAGGTGATCGACAACCTTAAGCTTTTCATCAACGCCACCAGCCTGGGCGGGGTGGAATCCTTGGTCAGCCTTCCCGTCTTGACCTCCCATTTTGGTTTTGAGGAGAAGGAGCTGAGAAGGGCTGACGTGACGCCGGGAATGGTGCGCCTCTCTTGCGGCATCGAGGACCAAGAGGATCTACTTGAAGACTTAGAGCAGGCTCTGACGAAGATCTGATGACACACTCTTGACTGGATGCAAAAAGGAATATATCAACTCTT